>NZ_JADMQH010000002.1:83834-421663 GCF_015559655.1 Bacteroides sp. 1001136B_160425_E2
CATTTTTGGATAGACGTGTTGGCAATGGTACTTTTCGGTTTAGGTATCGGAGTTTTGATCTGTTTTCTGGGTGGTTTGATGGCAGTGGATATTGCTCCCCGTAATGCTTCGGGTGCTGCATTGGGAGTAGTAGGTATTGCCAGCTACATCGGAGCCGGATTGCAGGACGTGATGAGCGGTATACTGATAGAAGGGCAAAAAACAGTTCAGAATGGAGTAGATGTTTATGACTTTACTTATATCAATTGGTTTTGGATTGGTGCTGCTTTGCTTTCGGTGTTGTTTGCTTTGCTGGTGTGGAATGCAAAATCAAAAGAAGTAGATTAGTTATAAAGATGTATTAGGTTAGATGGACAATGCTTGTCCTATATGGGATGACAAACATTTGTTTTCGAGGTATTAGTTGCCATTCCGGGAAGTACGCTATACAATCATTGCTTTTCTTCCCGGAATGGTTTTTTATTTAATTATTCATTTCTACCAGCCAGCGACTTAAGTTTCTGCTTTCGGCACTAAACTCAACGCCTACCTTTACAATTTCTCTATGATCTGCTTTATAAGAAATTAAATACCCTTTATCTTCAATTTGTTTAAGTGCTTCCTCGGCAGTACCATTCAGCTTAAATTCAAATACATAAATGTATTTAGGTGTTTTTACCACAGCATCGGCACGACCACGTGAACTACGGACTTCTGCTTCCGTAAACTGTCCCATCAGTTTGAAAATCAAATAGAAAATAACCTGATAATGCCGTTCCGTTTGATCATTCAATTCATAAGGTATATCGGCGAAAAAGGCTTCCATACGGGTGAGGAAAGCGTCGTAATCACCTTTCTCTAATTCATCAATAAACTTTCCAATATAAAATCCTTGGTCGTTATTCTTCATTGGAGTATAGAACGGAATAAGGAAATTGATGAATCCATAGCGTACCTCATCATTAGGAAAATCCAATAGATAATTATTAAATCGCCTGTCGTAGTCTTTAATCGTCAAATATCCGCTTTGATAAATCAGTGGAATTGGATTATTGGCATCCACCCTATACTCTGCAAAAGAAGAAACAGGGGCTTCGATACCATTTAATAATGTACGTAAATCATATTCACTTTTTTGCAGAAGTTCAACCAGAAACGTAGGTGTACCAGTTTGAAACCAGTAACTGCCTAGCTCCAGTTTACTGAAAGCATTCAACACACTGAACGGATTAAATACTCCTTCACCATCCTGATGAAAATGATAGCCGTCGTAATTGCGTTTCATTGCTGTGACTACTTCTTCCGGCAACAGATGATTTTTACGACCGAAGGTTTCTATTTCAGGATCGAAAGTACTGGTTAGTTCCTCATGGGTGATGCCGCAAAGTGTTGCATAAGAGTAGTCAAGACTGATGTCATTCAACTGGTTCAGATCGCTGAATACACTGACTTGCGAAAACTTGGTTACTCCGGTAAGAAATACAAATCGCAAATAACGGTCGGTGCTTTTCAGAACTCCATAGAAAGCTTTCAGCATCTGACGATATTCTTCGAGTAATTCCAAATTGTTGATAGCTTGCAAAAGAGGTTTATCATATTCATCGACCAGCACAACCACTTGGTGTCCTGTTCGTAAAAAAGCCTGTTCTATGACATAACTGAAACGTTCTTCCGGACTGCGATCTCTTTTCTCGTCACCGTAGACAGCTTCCCATTTTTCAAGATACTGATTCAGCATTGCTGTCAGGTCTGCTGCCGTCTCATACTTCCGGGCGTTTAAGTCAAGATGTAGAACGGGATGCTGCTCCCATTTTGTTTCCAGCTTTTCAATAGCCAAACCCTCGAAGAGGTCTTTGCGCCCTTGAAAATAGGCTTCAAAAGTAGAAAGAAGCAGACTCTTGCCGAAACGTCTGGGGCGACTGAGGAAATAAGGTTTTCCTGTTGAGATGATTCGCCATACCAATTCCGTCTTATCCACATATAGATAATTATTTCTTCGGATATCCTCAAAGGTCTGTATTCCAATAGGAAGTTTACGCATCAAGTCATACATATTCGGTTCTTTAGCTGTTATACACATCAAAGGTAATCATTATTTCGAAATAATGATGAATGAACACTTTAAAAACGGGATATATCTGATATATATCATCTTTCTCCTTATATATTTGTTGCTTGCGTAACAAAAAGATTCCCCCAAATGCGGATAAGTGGAAAAATATTAATAATATTGTCATCCGATATTTTACATCTTTGTTATACTTTTGTTCTTAAAATGCGACACTATGATTGAATTTTCAGATGAGAAATTCTTATTGGATGAAATAAAAAAAGGAAATAATCAAGCTTTTGAATATCTTTTTAAGACCTACTATCCTCGTTTGCGTGGCTATGCTATTCGTTTTGTTGAAGATGAAGAAACGGCTCGTGATATTATTCAAGAGTGCTTCTTGCGTTTCTGGGAGAAGCGGGCATTGCTGTCGGCAGTATCGGTCACATCTTTGCTTTTTGCGATGGTGCGTAATGGATGCTTGAATTACTTGAAGCATCTTTCGATTGTTGAGAAACATCAGATTGAATATCTTGCATCTGTTGATGGAGAAGAACGGCTCTACTATTCCGATTTCGCATTAGATGCCGAACATAAACTGCTGTATGACGAGTTGCAGGAACAGATCAACATTGTCATTGGGCAATTGCCTGAACGCTCCCGCGAGATATTCCTGATGAGCCGTTTCAAAGGACTGAAGAATCGTGAAATAGCAGACAAACTTCAAATATCGACCACGGCAGTTGAAAAACACATTGCCAAAGCATTGCAGTGCTTCTCTAAACACTTCAAAGACAAGTATCCGGTAGATATTTATATTATAATTATTGCCTGGGTTATTATGAATAATAAATAAAATGGAAAAGATAAACCATTGAAAATTAGGGCGAAAAAGCAGGAACCGAAAAATTCCTGTTTTTTTTATTTCTATCGGTGGTTGGGTAAAAGAAATAATAGTTGTTACATCTTATAGAAAGTGAAATTATGGAAGAAAAGAAAAACATTCGTGAGTTAGCTATTCAGTATTTCGAAGGAAGAATCCTGCGCAAAGACGAGAAACTGCTGTTTGAGTATGTCGGGCAAAGCGAAGAAAATCGTGCGACATTCAGACAATGGGAAAAGGAGTGGATTGCATCAGGTATTTCAGATTCCGGAACAATCGGAGAATGGGAAATTTTGCAGCGCAAGATTCGCACTCAAGAAGCTATTATCCCGATGCTTACTGTTTCAAAATTCCGGTCATCCGTATGGCGGCAAGTTGCTGCGGTTGCGGCTATCGTGATTCTGACCATAGGAGGCACCATAGGTATTTGGCAGATTTCTTCCTCATTAAAGCCGGAGACGTATTTTGTATGCGAAACTCCTTATGGAGAGAAGAGTAAAGTCGTTCTTTCTGATGGGACAGTCGTTTGGCTTAATGCAGGTTCCACACTGAAGTATTCGAACAAGTTTAATACGGCCAATCGTAAAGTCGAATTGAACGGTGAGGGATATTTTGAAGTCACAAAGAAGGAGGGAACCACTTTCATCGTACAGACACATGGATATGACGTAGTCGTAAAAGGAACGAAGTTCGATGTATCCGCATATGCGGACGATCCGTTTATTTCCACCACTCTGCTCGAAGGTTCGGTCGAGTTGAATTATAAGGGGACTCCGGTTATGATGTCTCCTGGTGAATCAATAAGATTGAATGTAGAAACCGGGAAATTTGTCCGTACCCAAGTAAATGCCTCACAATCAAAAGCGTGGGCGGAGAATCGTATAGAATTTGATCATATTACATTAAAAGAACTAGTCACAAAACTATCCCGGCAATATGATGTGAATATTCGATTGGAATCGGAGTCGATAGGCGATAAGACTTTCCGTATTTCTCTGCGAAACAGAGAAACGATAGGAGAGGTGATGACTGCTTTGCAGGAGATCATCCCGATAACCATCGAACGTATAGACAAGGATATATATATCAGAGAATAATTTCTATTTAGTAACAACTATTATTAAATTAAATCAGGAAGAACTATGAACAACCGAAAGAACTTATTACGGTTACTTCTTTTCGTTTCATTGAGCTTTGTTGCAGTAATTTTAAATGGTCAAACAGTGAGTAAGACATTTAAAAATGAAGCTTTGAAAACGGTATTGAAAGAAGTGGAAAAACAAACCGGACTATCTGTTATTTATAAAACAGACGAGGTAAATGAGAACAAGAAAATTACGGCAACATTTAAAAATGCTTCGATAAATACTGTTTTGGATAAAATCCTTGATGAAGGATTAACTTATAAACTGCAGAATAAAATGATTGTGATTTCTAAGAAAGAACAACCATTGAAGCAAAGTGTAAAAAAAGTAGTAACTGGGGTCGTTGTTGATGCTGCAGGAGAGCCTGTCATTGGAGCGGCGGTTATGTTGAAAGGCACAACAATCGGTACAATTACTGATATGACTGGTAATTATACTATTGAAGTCCCGGCTGAAGGCGTTCTAGTTATTTCTTACGTAGGGTATAAAACACTTGATATCCGAGTTAATGATATTCGTGCACTGTCAAAGATTACTTTGCATGAAGATAGTGAGATGATTGATGAAGTTGTGGTCGTTGGCTATGGAACAACAAAGAGAGCCAACTTGTCAGGTGCTGTAGGTCAGATTTCGTCTAAAGAAATAGAACATCGTATCAGTGGAAATACTGGTCAGACTTTGCAAGGTCTTATACCTAATCTGAATGTTTCTTTTAGTGATGGCGCCATTAATAAAAAAGCCTCATTTGATATTCGTGGCGTTGGATCTATTAATGGAGGTTCGCCTCTGATTTTGATTGATGGGGTAGAGGGTGATTTAAACTATATAAATCCGAAGGATATCGCTTCTGTTTCAGTATTGAAAGATGCCTCTTCAGCAGCTATTTATGGTGCGCGCGCAGCTTTTGGTGTAGTGCTTATTTCTACTAAAAATCCGGAGAAAGGAGCTGTACAAGTGAATTATTCTAATCACTTCGGTTGGAGTAATCCGACGATTAATACTGATAATTTTATTACGGACGGTTTAGAATGGGCACGTTTGAGTGATAAATTGAGTTTGCTTTCCAACACCAGTACCTATTTGGGGTATTCTGAAGAAGATTATGCTTATATGGAAGCCCGCAAGAAAGACCCTTCATTACCGTCTGTTCTTGTTAAAACAGTCAACGGTGTTGAACGTTTTGTACACTATGGTAACACGGATTGGTGGTCTTATATATTCCGTAAGAATCAACCCTCAATGGAGCATAACATCAATTTATCAGGTGGAACTGATAAAATGCGCTTCTATTTGTCCGGTCGTTATTATAGTCGTGACGGTATTTACCGTATTAATCCGGATAAGTTGAAAAGTTACACTTTGCGTAGTAAGGTTGATTTTCAAATATTATCAAACTTGCGCCTGAGCAATGCAACGAATCTTTTTATTAGTGATTATAACTATCCTGCCACTAATACACGTAGTTTGGATGGCAATAATAATAGTGAAAACTGGCGTAAATATACTTATCATGCTTCTCCCTTATTCTTACCATACAATCCCGATGGTAGCATTATGATTAATAGCGCCTATGCTCCAGGACGTGATATTGCTGATGGAACATTTGCTGATTTAATTTATGGTAAAAGTAAAGGGACTGATTCGGAATATGATGTGATGAATACAGTTTCTTTACAGTTTACTCCGATTAAAGGATTGGAATTGAATGCTGATTATAGTTTCAGAAAAGAAGGACCTTTCTCGCGTCAACTTATTGTTTCAACACCTCATACTAATCAACCGAATGGAGAAGGAATAACTTTGTATAAGACAAATACTGAATTATACAAAGAGAGACATTGGCATTCTATGTATCAAGCCATTAATGCCTATGCTACCTATAGTCATAGTTTTAAGGCACGACATAATTTAAAAGCAATGTTGGGATTCAATCAGGAATGGAAACATTGGGAGCGAACCACTGCAAAGCGAAGCAGTCCTCTTTCCGAAGATTTGGGCTCTTTCGGGCTGGCTACCGGTGAAAATATTGATTTATTGGGAGCTCAAGAAGAGTGGGCTATACGGGCTGCTTTCTATCGGTTGAATTATGATTATAAAGGTAAATATTTGGTTGAATTTAATGGTCGCTTCGACTTATCATCCAAATTTCCCCATGATAAGCGCTTAGGAATTTTCCCTTCCGGATCAGTAGCTTGGCGTGTTAGCGAGGAAAACTTTTTCAAAGGGTTGCGTTCAACAGTCAGTAACTTCAAGTTACGTGCTTCTTATGGTACACTTGGTAATCAGAACGTAGGCCCATATGATTATATTGCTAAAATGAAAGCTAAGTTGGGAGGTTACATTGTGAATGGTTCTTATTTGAACTATTTGAATACACCAGGTGCTATATCTACTAATTTTACATGGGAAAGTTCTGAAACTTTCAATTTGGGAGTTGATTTATCCTTTTTTGATGGGCGTCTTTCTACTTCGTTCGACTGGTATCAGCGTAATACGCGAGATATGTTAACTAAAGGAAAAGAGCTGCCTGCTGTATTCGGGACATCAGAGCCGGAAGAAAATGCAGCCGATTTACGTACCCGTGGTTTTGAACTATCTGTAAATTGGCGGGATAAGTTTATGTTGGCTAGCAGACCTTTTGAGTATGGAATTAGTGCCAGCTTAGCTGATAATCGCACTGTTATTACTAAATTTGATAATCCCAGCGGGCTGATTGATGAATTTTATGTTGGTAAAGAATTAGGTGAAATTTGGGGATATACTATCGAAGGGTTCTTCCAGACAGATGATGAGTATTTGACACATGCAGACCAGCTGAAAGTAAATTCTAGTATTCGTAATAAGTATCTTATCAATCATCCTATTGCTGGTGATTTAAAATTCAAAGACTTGAATGAAGACGATGAAATTTCTCCGGGAAAGAAAACTTTGGATGATCATGGTGACTTGCGTATTATCGGTAACAGCTCACCGAGATATACATTAGGTTTAAATTTGAACATGACATATGCAGGTTTTGATTTTTCAACTTTCTTTCAAGGAGTGATGAAGCAAGACTGGTGGCCCGGTAAAGAGAATAGTTATTTTTGGGGACCGTATGTTCGTCCATACGAGAATTTCTATCCCAAAAGTATAGAGTCTATGAGTTGGACACAGGAGAATCCGAATGCTTATTTCCCACGTTTGGCTGCAGATGCTTCCAATCAGGGTAATGCTTATGAAGGAGCGCAGTTATCTGTTTATTCGGATAAGTATTTGCAAAATGCAGCGTATGTACGTTTGAAGAATATAACAATTGGATATACATTACCGACACAAATCTGTCGAAAGATAAAGTTTTTAAAGAGTGTTCGAATGTATGTTTCAGGTGAGAATATTCTGACTTTCTCTCCTTTGTATAAACATAATCCTGATCGGACGGTAGATCCGGAGCAATTAGGAGATGGTAATTCTTATCCGTTCAGTAAAACGTTTGCTTTCGGTTTTGATATTAAATTCTAAAATGCAATATTATGAAAAAGATATATGTGACAGTAAAACTGATTGGACTTTTGGTTGTAGGAGGTATAATAGCTTCGTGCAATGATTCATTTATGGATCGATACCCTTTATCAGAAGTATCACCGGAAAATTCTTTTAAAACAGCTAGAGATTTAGAGCTTTATACCAATGGATTTTATGAACATTTGCCTGAAATAAAATCTATTATTGAGAAAGATTTGAGTACGGATAATGTTTTGTATACCAATATTCCGGTAGAACAACGTAGTGATGACAGGACTATTCCATCCGACGTAGGTAGTGGAGGCTGGAGTTGGGGAAATTTAAGAGCGATAAATCTCTTCTTCGATCATTATGGGCAATGTACTGATTTGCTGGCTCGTGATAAATATGAAGGTGTGGCTCGTTTCTTCAGGGCTTGGTTTTATTTTGATAAAGTGAAACGCTTTGGCGATGTACCATGGTATGAAACGGTTATTCAGACCGGTGATAAAGACCTGCTTTATAAAGCTCGTGATAGTCGTGAGTATGTAGTAAATAAGATTATAGAAGATTTGGAGATAGCTATAGATAAGTTGGAAAAGAAGCGTGTTTCTGACCAAGTGAACTGTTGGACTGCACTATCTTTGCTTTCGCGTGTTTGTCTTTATGAAGGGACTTTTCGTAAATATCATACAAATTTGAACTTAAATGGGGCTGATGAATTATTAGAAAAAGCATATAAAGCTGCTGAAAGAGTGATCAACGAATCGGGTTACAAATTATACTCTACGGGTAATACCGATACGGATTATCGTGACTTGTTTGCTTCTAATGACTTACGGGAGGAAGAAGTTATTTTAGGAAGGAGATATTCGTTGCTGCTTAATAAAATACACAATATAAACTATTATTTGACCTCACGTACGCAAAAAGACATTGGTTTGACAAAAGATTTTGTAGATTCCTATTTATTGCAATCAAGTGGAAAACCCTTTACGTCTAAAGCAGGGTATAAAACGATGGGATTTTATGAAGAAATGCAAAATAGGGATAAGCGTTTGGCTCAAACGATTCGTTCTGTTGGATATAAACGTATTGGGGATAACACGATACTGTTGCCGGATTTTGCTGCTACAATGACTGGTTATCAGGTAAGTAAATTTGTATCGGATATATCACAGGATGGTGATGGAGCTTCTTATCAAGATGTTGCTATCATTCGTTATGCAGAAGTTCTGTTAAATTATGCCGAAGCAAAAGCCGAGTTGGGGCTGTTGATTCAAGATGATATTGATAAATCAATAAAGTTGATCAGGAGTCGTGTAGGAATGCCTAATTTGAATATGAATGATGCTAATCAGTCTCCCGATGCAACAATGGCTGCTATGTATCCCAATATAGCAGGAGAAAATAAAGGAGTATTACTTGAAATACGCCGTGAACGTCGTATTGAGTTGGCTTTAGAAGGTTTCCGATGGGATGATGTGGTACGTTGGAAAGCGGGTAAATTGTTAGAACCTCATTTTACAGGCATTTATTTTCCATCATTAGGAGAATTTGACTTGGATAATGATGGAAAAGTTGATTTGTTGTTGTATGAAGAAGGAAAAGAACCTCAAAGTAATGCGTCGCAAAAAGTGAAGATAGGCGGTGTAATTCAATTGACTGAAGGAGATAAAGGCTATTTGATTGGATTTAAGGATAATAAAAAGAAGTTTGATGAACAACGCGATTACCTTTATCCTATTCCGATGGGCGATTTATTACTGAATATAAACTTGGAGCAAAATCCAAATTGGTTTAAATAAATATCTATGAATATGAAGAAAAGTAATTCTTTACTCTTATTGTTGCTCATCTTATTGCAGGCCTGTTCAGGAAGTGATGATTTGGAGACTAAACAAGTGTGTATTAGCGTTTCGGCCAATGAGGTAAGTTATAATGAAACAGTCACTTTTGCTATTGAAAATATAGACGTAACCGATATTACTTCTGTACGTTGGGATTTTGGTGATGGTAAGGGGGCGGTTGAACAAACTTCAAAACATATCTATGATTTGCCGGATGACTATACTGTAGTCGCTTATGTGTCATTTGCCTCAGGCGAAAAGAAAACTTATAAAACCATTATAAAGGTCACTGCGAAAGAGGTGGAAGAAGCTGTGCGTCCATCTATTTCCGCTTCCTTGAAAGAAGGTCGTTATCAGGTATGTGCTCATCGGGGATACTGGAAAGAAGCCCCTGAAAACTCAGTTAAAGCGATCGAAAGAGCTATACATAATGGGATAGATTATATAGAAATAGATGTAAGAAAGACAAAAGATGGTAAATTGATACTGATGCACAATTCCACTATCGATAAAACGACTAATGGGGCGGGTAAAGTGTCCGACTTGACTTATGATGAAATTGCTTCTTACTATATGTACCATGACGGGAATCTGACCGATGAGCGGGTTCCTCTATTATCGGAGGCCTTAATGAGTGCCCGGGGGAAAATTTATGTAGATATCGATATGAAGATTTCAGATTATCGTTCAGTATATGAAATTGTAAGAAAATGTGGAATGTTGTCGCAGTCAATGTTTACTGTATATGAAATACCAAATGCTGCCAAGCTGCTGAATATTGATAAAGAAGTAACCGTGTTTCCGGTGATTTATAGTATGGAAGATTTGGACAGTTATATGAATTTAGCGAAAAATCTTTCTATTGTTCAATTCAATCCGCGTACTTGGAAAGATGAAATTCTGAATAAGGCCTATAATAACGGAATTGCTGGTTTTATGAATGTTTATATCAATTCTGATGAAACACCTGTTAAAGATAACTATCGTAAGATAGACGAGTTTGTAAAGCTGAAAGGTACTGTGGTGCAGACTGATTTTCCAGTCGAGGTGAAAACTTATCTTGATAAATTAAATAGAAACTGATAGTATGAAAAATAAATTGATAGGAATGGCGATACTATTATTGTTGATGGTATCTTGCCAAGAAAAAGATAGTGTGAATGTGAAACCGGTAGCTGCATTTAAACTTGAAGTAGCTACTATAGAAGTAGGACAAAGTGTTTATTTCACAGATTTATCGTTTGATGAAGATGGAGAAGTCGTAAAATGGCAATGGGATTTTGGTAATGGAACTTCATCAGAAGATAAAGAACCGTCCACTGTTTATAATGAGGCTGGTGAATTTTTGGTTGTTTTGACGGTGTGGGATAATAATGGCGTACAAAATGCAAATGTGTTTGATAAAAAAATAGTAGTGAAGGAAAAATCTCTTTCTAATGAAAAGCCTGAAATATTATGGGAATTCCAAACTCCTTGTGGCTTTCAGGATGTATCTCCTGCTATAGATGATCAGGGTAATGTGTTTGTTGGATGTGATGCAAATGCTGGTCGTGGTGGACGAAGTATTTGGTTTGTAAAAGATGGAGAGGAAGTTTGGTGTTATTCATACAACGAAGTAGTTCGTTCGTCACCTGCAATAGCAGATAATGGCACTCTATATATAGGTGGATATAGAAAGAAAGATGATAAGAATAATTTATGTGCATTTTCTTCTGCTTCATCTACTCCAATAGGTGCATTTGATTTAGGAGCTCATGCTAAATATAGTAGTCCGGCTATTGATCAGGACGGTACCATTTATTTCTCAGCAAACAAGAAATTATATGCCATTAAGGCTGCACCTGAAATGACTGAAAAATGGACTGCTGATTGTGAAGGAGAAACCCTGTCAACTCCTGTGATAGATAATGATGTGGTGTATATCTGTTCCAATAGTGGCAAGTTGTATGCCTTTGACAAGAATACTGGGGCGAAGAAATGGGCCACTGAGTATGGAAAAAGCTGCTCTTCTGTTCCTGCTATAGGAGATGACGGTACAATTTATATATGTGGCGAAACCAATGATGGAGGAGTTATTATGGCTGTAAACAAAGACGGAACAGTAAAATGGCAAACTAGTTCTGCATCTGCATTCTCTAATTCCGGAATATCTTTAAGTACCGAAGGACATTTGTATGTAGGAAACTCCGATGGAGAAATGCTTTGCTGCGATCAACAGGACGGTTCTTTGATATGGAAGTTTACAGTACAATCTAAAATACGTTCAGTGCCGGCTGTAGATAATCATGGGAATATCTATTTTGGAGATGGAGAAGGTGTTTTTTATGTGCTTAATTCGGAAGGAAAGCCTGTTTATAAAGAAATTAAGCTGGGTACCAATATTTGGTCTTCTCCTGCAATAGATAGCAATGGAATCATTTATGTGTGTGCTGATTTAACGAAATCTACGGAGCCTGGTAAAATTTTTGCTCTGAAAACCAATGCTACGGGAGCACAGCAGACTTGGTCTATGAGAAGTGGAAATGCTAAGAGGAATGCTCGGCGGTAAAATAATTTAGAGATATAAATATGATGAAACATTTTCTATTTACAATAATATGCTTGTCGGCCCTATGGTCACTATCTGCACAGGAACAAGCATTGGCTATACGTAATAACCTTTTGAACGAGGATTGTAATTCAGTATTAGTAGTATCACATCGTGGCGATTGGCGTAATGCTCCCGAAAACTCGTTGCAAGCCATTAAAAACTGCATTGATATGGGAGTAGATGTGGTCGAAATCGATTTAAAGAAAACAAAAGACGGACATCTGATTCTGATGCATGATAAAAAGATTGACCGCACGACTACAGGAAAAGGCTATCCTGCCGACTATACTCTTGAAGAACTACGGCAATTCCGTTTGAAAAGTGGTACAGGGCATAAGACTGCTCATTTGATACCGACATTGGAAGAAGTAATGTTACTGTGTAAAGGTAAGATCCTTGTCAATATTGATAAAGGCTATGATTACTTCAAAGACGCATATACTGTTTTGGAGAAAACTGGAACAATTCAGCAATGCATCATTAAGGCCGGACTTCCATATGAACAAGTAAGGGCTGAAAACGGTGATGTATTGGATAAGGTAATCTTCATGCCTGTCGTACAACTTCATAAAGACGGGGTGGAAGCTGTCATTGATAGTTATCAGACACACATGAAACCTGCTGCCTATGAACTGGTTTTTGATAATGACAGTCCGGAGATTCTTAATTTGATAAAGAAAGTACGTAATACAGGCTCTAATCTTTTTATAAATTCGCTTTGGCCTGAACTATGTGGCGGCCATGATGACGACCGTGCAGTAGAACTTCATCAGCCGGATGAAAGTTGGGGCTGGATTATTAATCAGGGAGCTAAATTGATTCAAACAGATCGCCCGGCTCTTTTATTGGAGTATCTACGTAAAAAGAAACTTCACGACTAAACGCACTTCCTTCATGTTGAAACAACTAATCAATTTTTACAAGGTCTCTTCACCGAGACCTTGTAACGGAGAAGCTTTGTCTTCATCCGATGCCCGCCGTTTGAAGTTTCTGAAATGGTCTACCTTCCTTTCTGCGACTTTTGGTTACGGTATGTATTATGTGTGCCGTCTTAGTCTGAATGTTGTAAAGAAACCTATTGTAGATGAAGGAATTTTTTCGGAAACAGAGTTAGGCATCATAGGTTCCGTATTGTTCTTCACCTATGCGATCGGGAAATTCACGAACGGTTTCCTTGCCGACCGTAGCAATATCAACCGTTTTATGACTACCGGTTTATTGGTAACCGCTTTGGTTAACCTTTGTCTCGGTTTTACCAATTCTTTTATCCTGTTCGCTATCCTTTGGGGGATTAGCGGCTGGTTTCAGTCTATGGGAGCAGCATCCTGTGTAGTAGGGCTTTCCCGTTGGTTCACGGACAAAGAGCGTGGTTCATACTATGGCTTTTGGTCTGCGAGCCATAATATCGGCGAAGCGTTGACTTTTCTGATAATAGCCTCAATTGTCAGCGTGTTGGGTTGGCGGTATGGTTTCTTTGGAGCCGGTATAGTGGGATTGATAGGAGCGTTGATTGTCTGGAAGTTCTTCCATGATACTCCCGAAAGCATGGGATTCCCTTCGGTGAATGTTCCCAAACAGAAAAAAGAAATGAGTGAAACAGAAACGGCTGATTTTAATAAGGCACAGCGTCAGGTATTACTGATGCCTGCCATTTGGATACTGGCTCTTTCGAGTGCTTTTATGTATATCAGCCGCTACGCTATCAATAGTTGGGGTGTTTTTTATTTGGAAGCCCAAAAGGGTTACTCCACATTGGATGCCAGTTTTATCATTTCTATTTGTCCGGTCTGTGGCATAATCGGTACTATGTTTTCCGGTGTTATTTCTGATAAGTTATTTGGTGGACGTCGCAATGTTCCTGCGTTAATTTTCGGATTGATGAATGTATTTGCTCTCTGTCTGTTTCTTTTAGTTCCGGGCGTACATTTTTGGATAGACGTGTTGGCAATGGTACTTTTCGGTTTAGGTATCGGAGTTTTGATCTGTTTTCTGGGTGGTTTGATGGCAGTGGATATTGCTCCCCGTAATGCGTCGGGTGCTGCATTGGGAGTAGTAGGTATTGCCAGCTACATCGGAGCCGGATTGCAGGACGTGATGAGCGGTATTCTGATAGAAGGGCAAAAGACTGTTCAGAATGGAGTAGATGTTTATGACTTCACGTATATCAATTGGTTTTGGATTGGTGCTGCTTTGCTTTCGGTGTTGTTTGCTTTGCTGGTGTGGAATGCAAAATCAAAAGAAGTGGATTAAAGTGAGTACATTAGGTTAGAATATAAGTCTTTGTTTTCGAGGTATTAGACACCATTCCGGGAAGTAAGTAATGATTGCTTATCTTTCTGGAATGGCTTTTTTATAATCAATTAAATAAAAAGTTTTATGGAAAATTCATTGAATGATGAATTATTGTGTTCATTGAAAGATGAACTTCGTGAAGTAACCGCACAAATCAATGTGCATAGTGAAAAATTAATGGATCTGCTCGACCAAAAAAAAGAATCGTTAGCCAACTGACTCGAGAGGTGTCGCATCTCACGCCTGTCATCATCGAGTATCGGGGAAATCCGAAGCAATATGTCTCTGTTGTGCTCGATGCCATCAATCTGGGTAGGTTGACGTATGACGGAGTAGCAAATTGCGAACAGACTTTTCGTGCGTTAGCAAGCGTTGTAGATGTGATAAGCCCTAAGAATGGGAAAACGCTTAGTGTAGAGACGCTGGTGTCTTATGAGAAGAAAAAGCGTGCTGGAGAATTTGAGGAAAAATAATATAAAATAAAAAGATGATTGTTGTATAGTTGAACAACAATTCGTATATTTTCAGTATGGAAAAGAAACGTAAGATCCGTACATACGGATAGTGAAATAGGTAAAGCATTAAAAATAAAGGAGGAATATTATGCAGATAAACAATCATCAAATAGTAGATTATGACGCTGTTCTTGATGTGAAATTTGGAGCAGAAGGTACTCCCGAACGTGCGGAAGCAGAAGAAAAAGCGTATGCTTTCTACACCGGGCAAATTATCGAAGACGCAAGGAAAAAGGCTAAGATTACTCAAGCAGAATTAGCCCGGCGTATCGGTTCCGATCGTTCTTATATTTCAAGAGTGGAAAGTGGTCAGACAGAACCTAAGGTTTCTACTTTCTATCGCATCATGAATGCGTTAGGTTGTAGGATCGAATTTTCGATGTCTTTATAAGAAGCGAATCTTTTTTATCCATAATTGCGAATATCGGAATATAATTTTGAAAATTGGAATTATATTCTTATTTTTGTTGCATGATAAGTGAGTAACTAATGAGAATATTTACAGAACAAGCGTTAAGAGAATATGCAGAGGAGCATCCCGATTCAAAAGTTGCTTTGCAAGAATGGGTTACTATAGTAAAGAAAAGTGAATGGGCTTGTTTCGCTGATATAAAGAAGACCTTTAATAGTGCCGACAGTGTAGGTAACCAGCATTATGTTTTCAATGTTAAAGGGAATAATTATCGCTTGGTAGTAGTGGTGAAGTTCACTGTAAAGTTTGTATATATTCGCTTTATTGGTACTCATAAAGAATATGATAAAATAGATTGTGCTAATATTTGAAAATATGACAAAGATAGAAAACCAAACCCAGTATGAATGGGCTGTAAAGAGAGTGGAGGATCTTCTTCCGTTAGTGAAGGATGATACTCCTTTGAATGATCCTAACAGCATCGAGTTGGAACTTCTTTCTAATCTTGTTGCCGATTATTCAGAGGAACACTTTTCTTTGGGAGAACCTTCGCTTGTGGATGTTCTGAAGCTTCGTATGTACGAAATGGGGCTCAATCAGAAATCACTGTCACAACTGATAGGAGTTAGTCCTTCGCGTCTTAGTGACTACATTTCCGGAAAATGTGAGCCGACATTGAAAGTGGCTCGTGAAATAAGTAAAAAGCTGAATATTGATGCTAGTATTGTGCTAGGAGTATAACTTCGATTCAGATTAAAAAAACATGGTGGGAAATTTGAAAAAGATAACTGTCTTTTTCAAATTTCCCACCGTTTTTTTGAGGAAGAAAAAGGAAAAGGTGAGGGTAGGTGAGGGTCAATTTCTAACATTCGTATTTTTTTTTTAGAAGAAAATAGAAGAATAGAAATAAGAAATATAAAAATGAAAAGTTGCAAAAGTACCCTCACCAACCCTCACCTTTTTGCGTGCGAAGGAGATGAAATCTTATTCATATAGTCTGTTTGATTTCACCTGTTCCGTATCAATAATGAATACAGTGTATCTTCTCCCGTTTTTTCCCTTATGAAATTCGAAGCCGTGTTTGGACATCACTTTTCCCAGTTGGGCTTTGGTTCCGTGAGAATATTGATACCCCGTCCGTTCGCGAATTAATTCCGCAATTTCAGTGACCGTCAGATAATGCACCTTTTCGAAACGTTCCGGTTTGCGGATATGTGTCAACACCAGTTCTTCTTCCGGTGAGTGGAAAATGAAATCCTCGTTGTTCTCTTCAATCCGTGAGTTTTCCGACTGGGTGAACCAATACTGATACCCCGGCTTGTTGAGCAGATACTTGATTTGTGCATACAACTGCGCGTAGTTTATTTTGATAAACTCCATCGAGTCGACATGAAAGCAGAGAAAACGGCGGTTACCTGTGGTGTCGTGAAGCACTTCCTGGTAATTGCATGTGCCGGCAAAAGAAGCCGTGTGAGGAAAGTTCTGCGAACGCCGCGCGTATGGCAGGCGGATGCTGATTACTTTGCGGGTGACCAAATCCTTGAAGATATTCAGTTCCCGTCCGCTCATCCCTTCAAACTCATCCAGATTGATAAGCATTGCTTGCGCTATTTTGGCCAGATCATCCTTGTTGCTCGGGTTGATAAGACCGGTAGAAAGATAGGCGCGCAATTCGGGCGGCAGCAGGTTGTTGATAAACGTAGTCTTTCCGATGTTCTGTATTTCGCTGCAAAGCAACAAAACAGTGTGGTTCACCACATCGTCTTGTGTGGCGGCAGCGCACATTCCCACCAGATAACGTTCCAGACATTCTACCCAAAATTTCTGGTGACTAGTATGCACGCTGTTGGCAAGGATACTGATATAATCCGTTCCGTCCCATTCAGGCAGCGAGTCTAAATACTCGCGAATAGGATGGTAGGTGATGCTGAAGTCGGAGTAGATCAGATTCTGAATCGTCTTGACGGTGCACGAATAGCCTAGTTCGTTCATCTCCATCCAAATGCTGTTTTCCATCATTTCGTCGAGAATATGGAAGGGTTCCGGTTGCTCCGTGTCCGTTTTCCTTCTGCGATATTCCATGATATGAAGCACTTCGTTGTAGCGTGTATCATAATTTTCTTTGATATGTTGCTCAATCTGTAACATTCGCTTCTGCGTACTATTCAGCTTGCGGGTGTCGAATTCCTCGTTGTGTCCGTAAGCACTCCCGATCAGTGTGTCCATTTCATCCGCGGGAAGATCGGTGAACTGGCTCTTGATAAAAGCTGCCGCCTCTTCCTGGGGGACGCCGTAGCGATTGTACATACAAGCCAGGCAATGCAGGTAGTTGTTCCGGTTGCCGGTGACGTACTTTTCGGATTTATTGTGATAATAGTTCAGAGTCACCATTAAGGAAGCGTGCGAGGAATGGTAGTTGAGTGCCACTTGTTCGGTGAGGGGATTGTTGTCTGGTGCTGTCGTCTTTTTCTTTTTGCCGGATGCCCTTTTCTTCTTTTGAGACTTGAAGAACATCGGTGGCTGTTCCACGATGACAGCTGTGGCATCGGGATTGAAATAAATATCCGGATCGTAAGAGAACAGGCAAGTGCGGCTGACATCCTGCCCGGAAGTGTCGACCTCAACTCCGCAGAGCTGGGCATAAAAGGAAGCGATTTTGTGATAAGCGGCATGATGGAAATCTTCAATTTCCTGAATCGTTTCGGGCAATGTCCCGTCCGTCCGGCATACACGTACCACGATTTTCAGTCCCATTCCTTTGGGACTGATGAAAGCGATGCGGGTGTGGGCACACTTTTTTGCCAGTGCGAGGATGCGTGCCAATACTTCCTGTGTCTGATGGTCGATGTCTACCACGATGTATCCCAGATACTTGACGAGAGTTGCGTTTGAACGTCCTCCCCGGTAGTTGGCTGAAAAGGTGATTTCCGGTAGTTCTATTTTCTTTTCGTTGGCTGCTTTCTCGCCTTGTTCCGCGAAGATTCGGCGCACGTCCTCCACTGTTTCCCGGTATGTGCCGTTGCTGATGGCCGATACGATTTCTTCTTCTGTCATTTCGGCTATGACGCGGTAAAAGTCTTGAAAGATGGTAAAATGATCCATGTTGGTTTGTTCTTTTTAATTTGCGGTTGCAAAGAAATTTGTTTGTAAAATAATAGAATGGAACTTTTCGTTTTTTCGATTAAGTTCCTAGGGTTCTCCCAAATAGCGTATGATCGTTGCCACCTGCCGGGGAGAGAGAAGGCGGTTGCGGGCACGATAGCCTTCTTGTTCGAGTTCTTGCAGGAGCGGAAGGTTGTAGACAATCCAACGACGTAGTATTTGTAAGGCTACTTTGAGGCATACGTTGGGGTTGTAAAGATGAGCTAGTTCCGACTTTTTATAAGTGCGGATATGAAACGGCTGATCCGGATAATACATGATGAATGATGTTTGGTTTATGCTATAAAGTTACTGAAAATTAATGATTTATTAAAAGAATAACGTCATTATTATTCATAGAATATCAGGAGACTTCGTTGGGGAATCCGGAGGGTGAAAAATGTGTTATCTTTATGTCGTTAACAAATAGGGAACGCGTTCGAAATGTGTGAAATCTTAAAATTATTTTATTATGGCAATGACAGTAACTTATTCAGTAGTGCCGCGCAAGAATCCTGCCAAAAAGGATGAGTCGGCAAAGTATTACGCGCAGGCACAGGCTTCGGGGGAGTTGGATTTTGAAGAGTTGTGCGAGGGAATCACCAGTCGGTCTACCTGTACGGAGACAGATGTGCGTGCCGCCATTTCGGGTATTCTTTATGAGGCGAAGCGTGCGTTGAAAGCGGGAAGAATAGTCCGGCTGGGTGATTTGGGCAGTTTGCAGATCGGGTTGAACAGTGAAGGAGCTGTGTCGGTCAAGGAGTTTTCAAGTTCGCTGATTACGGCTGCCCATATTATTTTCCGTCCCGGAAAGACGTTGGCGGACATCACGAAGATTCTTAGCTATCAGCAGGTAACGACGCGTGCGGTGGCTCAAACGGGCGGTAGCGGCAATGAAGGAGAAGACGATGACAAAGGTTCCGGTGGCGGTTCAGACGGTGGTGGAAGCGGAGAAGCTCCGGATCCGGCAGCATGATAACTTTAATATTAGATCAAATGAAAGAAATTGTAACTAAGATTTTGGATGTAATCATGTTCCTTGTGCCTTTCTTCGGAAAAAGAAAGCGGAACAGAATTGTGAGAGAGGTGCGCTTCAATGCTACCCATAAGGAAGTGTGTAATGTGAAAACGACGGAAAGGGAAAAGGACGATGAGAAAGATTAGTCTGATTGTGATTCACTGCTCTGCTACCCGTGTCGATCGCGACTTCACGGCGAAGGATGTGGACACTGCCCATCGCTTTCGGGGCTTTTCGTGTTGGGGGTATCATTATTACGTTCGCAAGTCGGGACAGATAGAGCCGATGAGGGATGAAGATACGGTGGGTGCTCATGCACGCGGTTTTAATGCGATTAGTTTAGGGGTGTGCTATGAAGGCGGGCTGGATGAGAACGGAAAGGCAGCGGATACACGTACTTCCCGCCAGAAAGAGGCGATGCATCGTCTGGTAAGCGAGTTGTTGCAGCGTTATCCGGATGCAAAGGTGGTCGGTCACCGGGACTTGAGCCCTGACACTAATTATAATGGAATTGTTGACCCTTGGGAGCGGATCAAAGAGTGTCCCTGTTTCGAGGCGAAAGCAGAGACATGGTGATTTTTATCCTATTTATTACTGTGGTGGTTAATTGACCACCACAGTAGTGAAATACTCTTTAAATACCTCCGCAGCTTTTTCAAGTTGTTCGGGGGTATTTTCTTTTACATCTTTCAGCTTGTATTCTTGCTCCATCGCTTCATACTTATGTACGCCTAGTGTATGATAAGGCAGGATTTCCACTCGTTGAATCATCTTGTATTTTCCCAAGGTCTCTCCCAGTTGGCGGATGTCTTCCTCGAAATCGCTGTATCCGGGCACTAATACATAACGCAGCCAGAAAGGTTTCTCGTTTTCTTCCAGCCATGCTGCCGTGCGGATGGTTTGTTCGTTACTTCTTCCGGTCAGTGCCTGATGGCGTGCCGGATTGAACTCTTTAATATCCAGCAATACAAGATCCGTCAGTTTGAAAAGTTCTTCTACTTCTTCGTTCCAGATACCGCCGTTGCTGTCTATGCACACGTGTATTCCCTTTTCTTTCAGTTCACGCACTAGAGGAACCAGTGCTTTGGCCTGAAACGTAGGTTCTCCTCCGGAGAAAGTGACTCCTCCGCGTTTCCCGAAAAAAGGACGTTGGCTCATAGCCATGCGGACAATCTCTTCCGGTGGGGTAGGTGTACCTCCTTTTCCGGCTATTGTGTCGGGGTTGGCACAATACAGGCAGCGGAAATTGCATCCTTGAAGAAAAACGACGAGCCGTAAGCCCGGCCCGTCGAATGTTCCCATACTTTCGTATGAATGTACGTTTATCGTCATATTGAGTAGATCTGATTACATACGTTCGTGGAAGCTACGGCTGATAACCTCCAATTGATGTTCGCGGCTCAACTTCACGAAGTTTACGGCATAACCGGAAACACGGATGGTGAGTTGCGGATATTTTTCCGGATGTTCCATGGCGTCGTAAAGCATTTCACGGTTCAGTACGTTCACGTTCAGGTGGTGAGCGCCTTTGGTGAAGTAACCATCCATCATTGTCACCAGATTTTCTACGCGATCTTCTTCAGTAGCTCCCAGTGATTTCGGAACGATAGAGAAGGTGTTGCTGATACCGTCTTGTGAGTCGCGGTAACGTAATTTCGCTACGGAGCTCAAAGAGGCGATAGCACCGTTCTTGTCACGTCCGTGCATCGGGTTGGCTCCCGGAGCAAAAGCGACACCTTTGGCGCGTCCGTCGGGAGTAGCACCTGTCTTCTTGCCATACATCACGTTGGAAGTGATGGTGAGCAAAGACAGAGTAGGACGGGCATTTTTGTAAACCGGAAGTTTCTTCAATTCTTCGCTGAAGAAATAGACCAGGTCAACACCCAGGTGGTCTACCTTGTCGTTGTCATTACCGAAGCAAGGGAACTCACCTTGAATATCGAAACCTTCTGTCAGACCGATGTCGTTGCGGCGTGCAGTCACTTTGGCATATTTGATGGCCGACAGTGAATCGAGGGCGATAGAAAGTCCGGCTACACCGTAAGCAAGATTGATGCGTGGGTTGGTATCTACAAGAGCCATTTGGGCTTTTTCGTAGTAATACTTATCATGCATATAATGGATGATGTTCATCGCTTCGTTGTAAACACGGGCGATTTCCGTCAATACCTTCTTGTAGTTGCTCATTACTTCTTCGAAGTTGAGGACATCACTTGTCAGTACGGGGATGTTTTTCACCATTACCGTACCGGTGTTTTCGCAACGTCCGCCGTTGATGGCAAGCAACAGGGCTTTTGCCAGGTTGCAACGTGCGCCGAAGAACTGGATTTGTTTTCCGATTTCCTGATAAGATACGCAGCAGGCGATTCCGTAGTCGTCAGACTGGCGTACTTCACGCATCAGGTCGTCGTTTTCATATTGGATGGAAGAAGTGTCGATGGATACTTTTGCGCAGAATTCTTTGAATCCTTCCGGCAGTTCCGGGCTCCACAGTACAGTCAGGTTCGGTTCCGGTGAAGGGCCGAGGTTGTAGAGTGTTTGCAGGAAGCGGAAAGAAGTCTTTGTCACCTTGGTGCGTCCGTCGTTGAGGCGTCCGCCCAGAGATTCGGTTACCCATGTCGGGTCGCCGGCAAAGATATCGTTGTAAGATTGCATACGCAGGTGGCGCACCATACGCAGTTTGATGACAAACTGGTCGATCAGCTCCTGTGCGAAAGATTCTGTGATGGTTCCTTTGCTCAATTCATATTCCATATAAATGTCGAGGAACGAAGAAACGTTACCCAGTGACATGGCAGCACCGTCTTGTTCTTTTACGGCAGCAAGGTAAGCCATGTACACCCATTGTACTGCTTCTTGTGCGGTGTAGGCAGGACGGCTCAAGTCGAGTCCGTAGTATTCGCCCATTACCTTCATGTCCTTCAGTGCCTTGATTTGCTCTGCCACTTCTTCGCGCAGGCGGATGCGGGCTTCGGTCATCGGACCGGTAAGGTTACGCAAATCTTCTTTTTTAGCTTCAATCAGTCGGTCGATACCGTAAAGAGCCATACGGCGGTAGTCGCCGATGATACGTCCGCGGGCATAGTTGTCAGGAAGTCCGGTGAGGAATCCCAGAGAACGGAACGAACGGATTTCTTCGGTGTATACGTCAAATACTCCGTCATTGTGAGTTTTGCGGTAGTGAGTGAAGATATCTTTTACGCGGTCGTCTACTTCCACACCGTTTTCGTGGCAGGCTTTGCTCACCACGTTGATACCTCCGAAAGGTTTGATTGCACGTTTCAGAAGTTCATCTGTTTGCAGACCGACGATCAGTTCGTTTTCTTTGTCGATATATCCGGCTTTATGAGAAGTGATGGTTGAGACGGTGACATTATCCAGTGAGCGTACTCCGTTATTGGCTCTTTCTTCTGCCAGTGCTTCGAGGCAGCGATTCCATACAGCTTTTGTGCGTTCGGTAGGTCCTTCGAGAAAAGAAGCATCTCCATAATACGGAGTGATGTTGTGACTAACGAAATCTCTTACGTTGATTTCTGTGCTCCAGAGACCGTCTTTAAAGATCTTATTTAATTCCATAAATGATAAAATTAGAGGTTGTAGTTATCCTTTTCTTTAGAGCGCACAAAGTTACAACGTTTTTTCATATAATCAGCATAAATATGCTCCATTTTATGCTTTTCAACATAAAATACCTAGATATTGCTATTCTTTGGAAATGATATTCGTGATTTTTTTGTGAAAACTCTTGTAAGTTTAAAATATATTCGTACCTTTGCACCGCTTTTAACGAAAAGCACTTCTGAAAAGGAAGTTTTGGAGAGGTGGCAGAGTGGTCGATTGCGGCGGTCTTGAAAACCGTTGTACTGCGAGGTACCCGGGGTTCGAATCCCTGTCTCTCCGCTAGGATAGCAGCTTTTAAGCTGCTATTTCTTTTGTGGAAAATATATTTCCATTGTCTGTTTCTTTATTGGAAAATAAGGAGAGGTGCTCGAGTGGTTGAAGAGGCACGCCTGGAAAGCGTGTATACCCCTAAAGGGTATCACGAGTTCGAATCTCGTTCTCTCCGCTTTTTTTGTTTTTTTGTTTAGAAAATGTTTGAAAGTGGCTGCTTTGAAAAATCAAGGCAGCCACTTTTTTATTCCGGACATTTATTCCAACTCCTCGATAATCTTCTTCACATCTATCGGTTGCAATCTTCCGTACACTTTCTCGCCAATCATTACCACCGGAGCCAGTCCGCAGGCACCTACGCAGCGCAGGCAGTCCAATGAGAATTTTCCATCCGGTGTAGTTTCGCCGACTTCGATGCCTAGTACGCGTTTGAATTCTTCGAGCAACTTCTCGGAGCCGCGCACGTAACATGCCGTACCCATGCAGACGGAGATGGGATGTTTTCCTTTCGGGGTCATGGTGAAGAAGGTATAGAAGGTGACCACTCCGTATACTTTCGATACGGGGATTCTTAGTTTGGAAGCGATGATGCGTTGCATCTCTTCGGGCAGGTAGCCGTGCAGGTGTTGCGCTTCGTGCAAAATATTGATTAGTTCGCCTGGGTTGTTTCCGTGCTTGTCGCAAATCGTTCGGACTTGTTCTGCCACATCGCAGGCTAATTTTATTTCTGACATAATCCTTTTGGTTTAAAAGTTAATCAATCGCTTTGTTGAAATAATGTGTATGCAGGAGCGTTTCCGATTTTTCACCCAGCGGTTTGCCGAGATATTCTTCGTACAAGGTCTTGATGTACGGATTTTCGTGTGATTTGCGCAAAGGTTTGTTGGCGTCTTCGCGGTAGAGGGCGTTGGCGCGTGCATACAATATTTCCGAGTTGCCGTGATGCAACGGTTGTCCGCCCCCTCCGATACAGCCTCCGGGGCAAGCCATAATTTCGATTACATGATATTCGTTGTGCCCGTTCCGTATATCTTCCAGTAGATGGCGGGCGTTGCCTAGTCCGTGTGCGATGCCTACTTTTAATTCAAATCCGTTTAGGTTGATGGTAGCACGCCGGACACCGCTAAGTCCGCGTACTTGTTCAAAATTCACATTTTTCAGAGGTTCTCCGGTATAAATTTCATAAACAGAACGGAGGGCGGCTTCCATTACACCACCTGTCGTACCGAAGATAACGCCGGCACCGGTCGACTCACCCATCGGATTGTCAAACGGGCTGTCCAATACCAGCGGGAAACCGATATTGGCTCGTTTAATCAGTCGTGCCAGTTCGCGGGTGGAAATAGAATAATCTACGTCAGGAATACCGTTCACTTTAAATTCATCGCGGGCACACTCGTACTTCTTTGCCAGACAGGGCATGATCGATACGACTACCAGCTTTTCTCTGGGAATTCCCATTTTTTCTGCCCAATAAGATTTGGCGATAGAACCGAACATCTGTTGCGGTGAACGGGCGGTGGATGGAATGTCCAGCATATCCGGGAAGTGATGTTCGAAGAAGTTTACCCATGCCGGACAGCAGGAAGTCAGGATAGGTAACCGTACGGACTTATCTCCGTTGAGATAGCGCGTCAGACGGTTCAGTATCTCCGATCCTTCTTCCATAATGGTGAGGTCGGCGGCAAAGTCAGTATCAAATACGTAGTCGAATCCCAGTTCACGCAGGGCATAAACCATTTTTCCGGTTACCAGTGTGCCGGGAGGAAAACCAAATTCTTCACCCAAGGCAGCACGTACGGCAGGGGCTGTTTGCACAATCACCACTTTATCCGGGTCGGCTAAGTCATCGAGCAGACGGTTCGTATAATCGCGTTCGGTCAGTGCGCCTACCGGACAGACAGCTACGCATTGTCCGCAATAAGTACATTCACTTTCCGTCATCATTTTATCAAAGGCAGGGGCTATCGTCGTGTTGAATCCGCGACGGATGGCACTGAGCGCACCGACTGTCTGAACATCATTGCAGACACTTTCGCAGCGGCGGCAGAAAATACATTTATCCATGTTGCGGACGATGGAAGCAGTGATTTCCCGTTTGCGGGGAGAGAGCTCGCCTCCATTGAAAGGCATTTCGCGGATATTAAAGCGTAGCGCTAATGTCTGAAGTTCGCAATTGCCACATTTGGGGCAGGTGAGACAGTCGTTGGGATGATCCGACAGGATAAGTTCGGCTACCACTTTGCGTGCGTTCATCACACGTAGCGTACTGGTTTTCACTACCATTCCTTCCGTGCAACGGGTAGCGCAGGCAGGAGCCAGATTGCGGCGTCCTATTACCTCGACCACGCAGATGCGGCAGGAAGCAGGATTGTTCTTTATGCAGGTGCCTTTCAGGTCGATGTGACACAGGGTCGGTATGTTGATGCCGATTTTCGTGGCGGCTTCAAGGATGGTACTTCCCTCGGGAACGGTGATAAAATGACCGTCTATCTGAAGGGTGATTTGTTTATCTTCCATAGTAATCAATTTTAGCAGACAAGAATAGCGTTGAATTTGCAGCGTGCCATACACATGCCGCACTTGATACATTTATCGGGGGCAATGACATGTGGTTTGCGTACTAGCCCGCTGATAGCATCCGCCGGACAGTTTTTGGCGCATAGATGACAGCCAATGCAACGTTCTGGACTGATGGTATACGTTAATAGTGATTTACATTGCTTGGCGCGACAAGTCTTATCCCGCACGTGTTCCATATATTCATCGTAGAAGTTATCCAATGTGGATAAAACAGGATTCGGAGAGGTTTGTCCCAGTCCGCAGAGAGCAGTATCTTTGATGACTTGTCCCAAAGTGGCAAGTGTGTCCAGGTCTTTTTCTGTGCCTCTTCCTTCCGTAATTTTGTTCAGTAGTTCCAGCAGACGTTTGTTTCCAATGCGGCAAGGTGTGCATTTCCCGCAGGACTCTTCCACTGTAAAATCCAGATAAAAGCGGGCTACGGATACCATGCAGTCGTCTTCGTCCATTACGATCATTCCTCCGGACCCCATCATGGAACCGGCGGAGAGAAGGTTGTCAAAGTCAATGGGAGTATCCAGATGTTTTTCTGTCAGACAGCCGCCTGACGGCCCTCCTGTTTGTACAGCTTTGAATTTCTTTCCGCCTTTGATGCCTCCTCCGATTTCGTAGATTACTTCCCGAAGAGTGGTTCCCATCGGCACTTCGATCAGCCCGACATTATTAATCTTTCCTGCAAGAGCAAACACTTTGGTTCCTTTGGAACGTTCTGTGCCAATCGTTGCAAACCAGTCGGCTCCTTTGGTCAGGATAATGGGAATATTGGCAAGTGTTTCCACATTATTCACATTGGTTGGTTTTCCCAGATAACCGGATTCGGCAGGGAAGGGAGGTTTCAGAGTCGGTTCCCCCCGTTTTCCTTCCATCGAATGAATAAGGGCAGTTTCTTCTCCGCAGACAAAAGCTCCGGCTCCGTAACGTATTTCTATGTCGAAACTGAAATCTGTCCCTAAGATATGTTCCCCCAATAGTCCGTATTCGCGTGCCTGATTGATCGCTGTCTTCAGTCGGTTGATGGCTAGCGGATATTCCGCACGGATATATACCAGTCCTTTGGTGGAACCGATGGAATAACCGCAGACACACATCGCTTCTACAATCGAATGTGGGTCTCCCTCCATAATGGAACGATCCATGAATGCACCGGGATCTCCTTCATCAGCGTTACAAACCACGTATTTGACATCTGACTCTTGTTTGTTGGCAAATTCCCATTTCAGCCCCGTCGGGAAACCGCCACCGCCACGTCCGCGAAGTCCCGAACGTTTGATAATATCAATAACGTCCGTCGGCTGTTTGTTAAGCAGACAATCGGCCAATGCAAAGTATCCTTCACGGGCGATATACTCTTCAATATTTTCGGGATCGATAAAACCGCAGTTACGCAATGCGATGCGGAGTTGTTTCCGGTAGAAATCCATGTGCTTGGAGTCGCTGACGGTATGTTCCGTTTTAGGATCTACATACAGCAACCGTCCGATTCTTCGTCCTCCGATGATATGCTCGTTGATGATTTCTTCCGCATCTTCGGGAGTGACTTGGGTGTAAAAGGTATTATCGGGGATAATTTTCACGATAGGACCTTTTTCACAGAAGCCGAAACAGCCTACGGTGATGACTTCTACTTTGTCGGTGATTTCGTTCTTTTGGATGGCTTCTAGAAGATTATCTGTAATGCCCTGGCTGGAAGATGCCTTACAGCCTGTACCACCGCAGATCAGAATCTGAAGATGTTGTGCGCCGGATGCCAGTCCGTAACACTTTTCAGTCACCTTTTCATTACTTTCTTCGCGCAATGAAAGATTGTGCTCTGCTCTCTTCCTGATTGTTGCCAAATCATGGATAGATAAAATTTTCATAAGTATCAGAATTGTTAGTCGGTTTTTTGCAAATATAGCTCTTTGTTCGAATAAATGCAGTTTTTGAGCAAATAAAATAGCTCTTTATGAAGGTAATTAGGTAAATAATTCTCTATTTTCGTATTTAATAGGTAGTAAACCTAAAAAAGAAATTTAACGTATGAGACAAATTTTACTGGGACTCTGTCTTCTTTGCTTATTAAATAATGTATCCGGACAGGAAATTCCGTTACCGGAGAAAATGCCGCAAGAGCATCCGAGAGTGTTGACCACGCCGGATGGAAAGCAGGAAACGTGGGAGTTGATTAAAAAAGAGAAATGGGCGAAAAACGTATTCAATAAATTGAAGGAGCGAACCGAAGTATATACTAATTTGACGGATGTTCAACCGGCATGGTTGTTATCCCGTCTGGCCATGTATTGGAAATCTCATGCAACCGAGGTATATGTGAAAGGCGAGACTTACGATCATGCCGGAGGTGAAAAAGCTCCTTATCCGACTGTCCGTTATACAGGAACACGTGGAACGGCTGCTACTCATGGCCGTCCCCAACTGGCAGATGTAGTACCTTATGACGACGATGAAAACGGAAATGTGACTTTTTGCAATAATGCATTGCCGGAACGTCCTTTGGAAAGTGTACATCCGTCAAAAACGGGACGGAATATCGAAAGTCTGAACCGGGAAATTCTGGGAATAGCTTGTGATGCAGCTTTCCTCTATTGGATGACAGATGAGGAAAAATTCGCGAAACTGGCTGCCGGTGTGTTTGATACGTATATGACCGGAATTTATTACAGAAATGTTCCTATTGATCTGAATCATGGTCATCAACAGACATTGGTAGGTTTGACTTCTTTTGAAGTGATTCACGAAGACGCACTGCATATCGTTGTTCCCTTGTATGATTTTCTTTATAATTACCTGAAGACCAATTATCCGGAAAAGATGGATATCTATGCCGGTGCATTCAAGAAATGGGCGGATAACATCATAGCGAATGGAGTCCCTCATAATAACTGGGATTTATTGCAGGCACGATATATCATGAATGTGGGACTGGTGCTTGAAGATAATAAAGAGTATGCAGATGGAAAAGGACGTGAATATTATATTGATTATGTGTTGAACCGTTCCAGTATCCGTCAATGGAGTCTGACTCGTCTTGCCGATTATGGTTTTGATTCAAAAACAGGTATCTGGGCAGAGTGTCCGGGATATAGCAGTGTGGTAATCAATGATTATGCTAATTTTGCCAATCAGTTTGATAACAATTTGAAATATGATTTGGTAAAGGCTATGCCTGTACTGTCGAAAGCTGTGGCAGCCACTCCGCAATATCTTTTTCCCAACCGGATGATTTGTGGCTTTGGAGATACACATCCAAGCTATTTGAATACGAACTTCTTTATCCGCATGATACAGAATGCGCAGGCAAACGGTAAGACGGAACAGGAGAACTACTTCACTGCTTTGCTGAAATGCTTGAATCCCGAAATTGATAATGAAAAGGGGGAGAAGAATAATGTGCGTGTATCTGTCAATTCTTTCTTTGAAGATAAACCGTTAAGTCTGAATCCGAAAGTGAAAGCAGGGAAGATAGAGGACTATGTTTCTCCTTTATTCTATGCTCCCAATGTGTCATGGCTGGTGCAGCGGAACGGAATGCATCCGCGTCATAGCCTGATGATTTCTCTGAATGCCAGTGAAGGAAATCACATGCACGCCAACGGCATTTCCATGGAACTTTATGGAAAAGGATATGTGCTTGGACCGGATGCTGGTATCGGATTGACCTTGTATAGCGGTCTGGATTATGCCGAATATTATTCTCAATTTCCAAGTCATAATACAGTTTGTGTAGATGGAATATCAAGCTATCCGGTCATGAAAAGCAATCATTCTTTTGACTTGCTTTCCTGTTTTCCTGCTTCGGCGGAACCGGGAAAGGAGTTTACTTCCGTGACTTATAGCAATGTCTATTTTCGTGAACCGGAAAGCAGGGCGGATCAGACCCGGATGATGAGCATTGTTACCACCGGACCCGAGACAGGATATTATGTAGATGTATTCCGGAGCCGGAAAGAGCAGGGAGGAGATAAGATGCATGATTATTTCTATCATAACCTCGGACAGACTATGACATTGGCAGCAGTTGATGGCACAGATCTGAATCTTCAACCGACAGAAGAACTCGCTTTTGCAGGAGCACATCTGTATGGTTATTCTTATTTATATGACAAGAAAGTTGCGGCTACCGATAAAGATGTAAAAGCGACCTTTACCATTGACATGAAAGATAAAGGTGGGGATGATATAGTTATGAATCTCTGGATGAAAGGAGAACCGGATCGTGAAGTTTTCACTGCCTTGTCACCGATGACCGAAGGTTTAAGTCGTACACCCAATATGCCATATAATATAAAAGAACAACCGACATTGACTTTCGTGGCCCGTCAGCATGGAGAAGCATGGACTCGTCCTTTTGTCGCAGTCTATGAGCCGAGTACGAAGAAAGAGCCGTCTGCCATTCAGTCTGTATCTTATTTTGATGCGGAAGAAACTGTTTTGAAAGACTTTGCCGGTATCTGTGTGAAAAGCAAAAATGGGCGTACAGACCATATCTTTTCCTTGTCTGATGCTACGCAGACCGCCACTTATCAAGGAATGAAAGTAAAAGCAGACTATGCAATTGTCAGCAATGAATATGCAGGAAACCGGACTTTATTTCTGGGGAACGGAACACAACTTGTTGCACCCGGAGTTACGGTCTATACGGATCAGGCAGGCAATGTGTTACTCGAAAAGAAACAGGGAAAATGGCATATTCTTTCTTCTGTTCCTTGTACAGTGGTTATTAATGGCAAGAAGATAAAATCAGGAATAACATCGCAACTTACGTTATTATCTGTCTGATTAAAATGATTCTGAATGAAAAAAAAGCAATAAAAAAACGTATTCAAACGTTTTAAATGCCATATTTTTTCTAAATTTGCGGCTTTCTGTCTGATGCTTAAGAGAAACAGACAGAAAGCCCTTTTTATGGGTAAGTATTAGTGGGAAATATTTAGTGGGAAATAAATTATGATGTATGTAATGCGGAATGGTTGCAGGCTAGGGGTTGTGCTATCATTTCTGTTATTATCTTGCGGTGTACATGTACATGCGCAACGTGTAGCTGTCAAAACAAATGCATTGGGATGGCTGACAGCTAGTCCGAATATCGAAGCGGAGTTTATTTTGGGTCGCCATGTCTCCTTAAATATGGGAGTAGCTGGGAATCCGATCAGTACAGACAATTTTAAAACGACTTTCACGCATTTTCAGCCGGAAGTACGTTATTGGCTAAATCGTCCGATGGTGAGCCGTTTTCTTGGCGTCACCGCTTTCGTGAATAATTTTAATATGATGGTAAAGGATGTGTATCACAAAGGAGATGCATATGCTGCCGGTTTGACCTATGGATATGCATGGGTTCTCGGAGAGCATTGGAACATCGAGGCAACAGCCGGAATAGGTGTGATGCGTTACCGTCAGTTTAAGTATGATAAGGGTACTCCAAAACCGGAAGTAGTCAATGATAGCAAGACTACTATTGCGCCTGTTAAACTGGGAGTGTCCTTTGTTTATATTATCCGATGAATAGAACGAACATTAGTTAGCCGAAAAAAGAATGAAAGTCAATTTAAAACGTGATAGATTAATGGGAATACTTGGCATGGTGATGCTGGTATCTTGCATGAGTGTATCTGCGCAACGTATCCGCGTACAGGGACACATCACCAATCCGCAAGGCAAAAGTGTCCCGAATGTGAATGTATTGAATCCTGCAAATGATGAACGTATAGAAATGTCCGACGAAGATGGCCGATACAGTGTATTGGTTGAGAAAAACGGTTCATTGAAGTTTACGTGTGTCGGTTATGAGGATAAGACGGTGAAAGTGGATGGAAAACAGATTCTCAATCTCGTATTGAGAGATGCTGTGATCGAATTGGATGAAGTAACGATTACTTCCAAGATAAAGGATAAAGTGGTTCCCGAACCTACGGACATTGAAATCAAAGGAAACTATTTCCATCTGAAAACCCGTGTCCCGGTGCCGAAGGAAATGTTTAATTCGCATCGCCGCCTGGTATTGCAACCTTCCATTTATGATGTGACATTAAAGAGACGACTGTTGATGCGTCCTGTGGTTTTCGACGGAGGCACGTACAATACAACACAACGCCGGATGTACGATTATGAGATAGAAAAAGATCCTTTGCATGAATATATTCAGGTAAAAACAACTTCTTCCCGCAAAGGAGACATCATAGCTTACCATGATTCGATTTATATAGAGTACCTGCAACATGATTACCGGGCGGATGTGCATCTTGCCATGGAGAATTATCGGAATATAATTTATCGTGATTCTTTCTCCATTGCACGGGGAACAGTCAATCCGCTACGTTTCTTGGAATATAAATTTTCCGCTTTCAATCTGACGGATGAGAAATACCTTCCGAAACCAGTGATGCAGTTGAGGGACACTAAAGGAGAAGTGAATCTGACATTCGTTGTAGGTAAAGCCAATCTGGATGATAAAAATCCACGGAATCAAGTGGAGCTGAATCGTTTGAATCAGGAATTGCGTAGCATTGAAACGAATCCGGATGCTTCTTTAAAGAGCTTCCATATAACGGGCGTTGCTTCACCGGACGGCTCTTATGAGTCGAATTTAAAACTGGCCAAGTTACGTACGGATAAAGCATTGGAACGTATCTTGTCGCAATTAGATCCCGGAACACGTAAACTTTTGGAAGTAAAATCTGATGCATCGGTTGCTTCCTGGAAAGAAGTGGTGCAGTTGCTGAAAAAAGACTCAAAACAAGATTTGGCCAAAAGTGTGGAAGAGTTAATCAAACAATATGAGGCTACTCCGTACCGATTGAATCATGCGTTGAAAACGAAACCTTTCTATAAAGAGATAGCCGAAATGTATCTGCCCAAATTAAGAAAAGTGCAATACACATACGGATATTCCATTTTCCGTTCTCTGACGGACGAGGAAATCAGACAACTCTATAAGAAGAATCCGCACGAACTGACCCGGTTTGAGTTTTACCGTATGATTGCAACTGCAAAGGACCTGAATGAAAAAGAGAAATATTGCAGAGAAGCACTTGAAATCTATGATAACTTTACGTATGCAGCCAATGAACTGGCGGTAGCAACTATACAGAAAGAGGCACCGGATTCGAGAATTCTTGAACCTTTCGTCAGCAAGTCAGCACCTTCCGAATTATTATCTAACCAAGCCATAGCTTTGCTGCACGAAGGAAAATATACGAAAGCCGATTCCGTATTGACTTTAGTTCCGGAAGAGACTGTATCTGGCGACTTATTAGCTATTGTTCAGGCAATGGCCGGCTATTATAATGATGCTTTTGAAAAAGTGGCGGCTACCAGTCCTTTCAACGAAATAGTAATGTTGCTGGCAATGAAGAAGAATCAGGAGGCCTGGGATAAAATCTCGGCAATGGAGGTGAAGACAGCCCGCGAATATTATATAAAAGCGATTGCTGCCAATCGTATGGAGAAAGTGGGTGATGCTATTATGAGTATTGAGAAAGCTTTGGAGCTTGATCCTTCCTTATTGGAGACTGCGAGAGTTGATGGTGACATTATTGACTTGTTGCCCGAAGAGCAAAAAATAAAGAACGATAATACAACGAAAGAGTAAACGATGAATATCCTCAAAATCAAAAATAAATATGTGGCGGTGGTATCATTCATGATGCTTGCTGTCACCTTGCAGGCACAAGATTACGGTGCATTGAAGTATATGTTGCAAAAGAGACCTGCCTATGAGAAATTTGAAAGCAACAAATTCAATGAACATCTTTTTTTCTCTGCCGGAATAGGGCCATATAGCTTGTTGACAAGCGGAAGCAGTCAGGATGGACCGGGAATGATGGCTCATCTTTTTATGGGAAAATGGATCACTCCCGTTCATGGCCTTCGGTTGGGTGTGAATATGGGGTATTTACCGTCAAAGATATATACTTCTAAGATAAAGATAGGCGGAGGTAGCTTGGATTATATGTTGAATATGTCTTCTCTTGCATTTGGTTATGATGAACACCGGCGTTTTGAATTGTTGGGTATCGCAGGGATAGAGGCTGGTTATTCGAAGGTCAATGATAATAGTGAACGTGCCGGTAATTATCCGGGGCTGAAAGGGGGGAGCGATCTTTACTACGGTGCTCATTTCGGTTTACAGGGAAATGTGCGTCTTGCTCCTACATTGGATTTATTTATAGAGCCGCGGATCGGATGGTATAATGACGGTTTCGCGCATACGGAAAGTTGGAGAAACTATAAGATGGGAGGTTCGGTTCTGGTAGGTCTCACCTATATGCCTGCTGCTCCGATGGGTACTAAGGTTCATTTTGACGATTTCGATAACAGTTCGTTCCTGAATCATATGTTCATCTCTTTATCCGGTGGTATCAGTACGTTGAAGGTTCCGGGAATTAAGAATACGGTTAAGGGATTGGGACCCCAGTTCTCTGCCGGAATCGGTAAATGGTTCAGTCGCTCTTCCGGTTTACGTTTGTCCGGGACGGTGGGGCTTTGTGATACTCCTTCCGGCAGTGAGAGCGGCTACTTCAAACATGTAGATTTACATGCAGACTATATGTTGAATATCAATAACATTCTTTGGGGATATGACGAGGACAGGTTATTTACTTTGATGGGTATTGCCGGTGTGAATTTGTCAGGAACAAAAGGAGTTGAAAAAACAGCCAAGTACGCTCCGGGTGTAGGAGTAGGTGTACAAGGAAGTTTCCGTCTCAATCGTTCTGTTGATTTGTTTGTAGAACCTCGTCTCAACGTTTATCATAAGAGGTATGCAGGCGGCTGTGGAGTCGGTGGAAATACCGATCAACTTGGAGAATTGAATGTTGGGTTGACTTACCATACCATTGATCGTGCTGCCCGTCCGAAGAACCAATTTTCAAGTAACCATATAGGAGATAATGTATTTATGACTTCGGGAATCGGTATGCAACTGTTCTTGAATAAAACCAATCTTGAGAAAGTTAGTTCATGGGGACCGCAAGTCTCTGCTTCCATAGGTAAATGGTTTAGTCCTTATTCCGGTCTGCGTCTGGTAGGTACGGGAGGCTTTTTTACCAATTATGTAGTTCCTGGCAATGTGGAAGGCAGCAAGCTTAGACATGTCAGTGTCAGTGGAGGTCTTGACTATCTGTGGAATGTGACTTCCACCATGAGCGGATACAATCCCGACCGTATCTTTGAATTAATCGGTTCGGTGGGTGTCAACCTTGCTTATACTTCCAAATCAGATCACCAATTCCAACCGGGTGTTAACGCAGGCATACAGGGGCTATGGCACGTGAATGATTTTCTAGGTCTGTATATTGAGCCACAGGTTCGACTGTATGGAGATAAATTCATCGAAGGCAATTTGGGCTTTATGCAAAAAGATGTAATGGTGGCTATCAATGCCGGATTGCATTATCGTTTTGTTCCTTATTCAAAAGTAGCCAATCGTAGTGAATTTAGTAAGGATGACAAACGTTACTTCGTCTCCGGAGCATTGGGCGTAGGCAGTCTGTTAGTAGCTAATAAAGAACTGATTAAGAATATGGGGGTAGAAGCTAAAGGGAGTATTGGTAAATGGTACACTCCGTTATCTGCATGGCGGGTAAACGGAACGATTATGTACAAAGCAAAAACACCATCAAAAATGAATCTCCATTATGCCGGTTTAGGTATGGATTATATGATGAGCCTGGCTACCCTCGCAAAAGGGTATAGTCCCGATCATGTGATAGATGTTGTTCCTTTTGTGGGAGTTACCGCTGGTTTGGTACGTCGTAAAGGAGAATTCAAAGCGGTGCCGGGACTGGATGCCGGTGTACAGTTTAAATTAAGAGTAGCATCTTCTTTGTATCTGTATGCCGAACCTAAAGTCGGTATCCGTACAGATACTTATGACGGGATCAAACAAGGCAGACCTGATCGTGTCGCATCTATGATGGGAGGATTTTTATACCGGTTTAAGATGCCTACTTTCGAATAAAGCTTATCGGAAATTCAAATATAAGAGGGTTGTACAATCTTGAATCCTACTAAACAATGAAGAAAATGAATCTATTGTCCGGTTATGTGGGATTAATTTGTACGAGACTAAAGCGTGATTATCCGGGTTATAAAGAGACGTTTGGGATGTAACTTAAGCGGTATGTAGAAGAGCATGAAAAAAGAATGATGAAAAAAGTCAGACTGTAATATAATTTATTACTTTTGCAACAATTTGCTATATTCTATAGTCTGTCTAATGGGTATAGTATCGCAGACTTTTAAATTTTAATCTTTAATTTTTAATTGATATTATATGAAAGTATTAGTTTTTATTTCATTGGTTGGAAGTTTGTTGTTGGCTTCTTGTGGAGGTAGTAGTTCGAAAGGGAACGCAAATACTCAAGAAGTGAATCCGGCAGATACAATTTATTTAGGTGATTTGCGTGAGAAGTTTGAGGGAGATAGTATTTTCTTTAAAATTGTTGCTCCAGATCTGATGTTGATGGATTATCAGTATTTGTGGGCTGTAACAGAATCGGAAGCGATCGAGAAAGGCTTGACAAAAGAATACTATAAACGTGTGAAGAAAGAAATCACCGATACGAATGAAGCTATCAAAAGAGGTGTGATGAAAGGGGCGAATGTAAAACGTATACCGGATTTCCAAGTATCTCAGGAAAACAAATAATGAATCTTTCCGGATGAAAGCTTTCATCCATGCAAATATTAAGAACAGGGGAGTCGCCCAATGTAACGGCATCCCCTTTTTTATTGTTGTGACGGTTAGATTTTGTATTAAGAAACTTCAGTCTATAGCTGGAAACTCTAGTTTCTACGTAGGAAAATCATTACTTCATATTAGATTGTAGTGTTTGCGAAAAGATTTGGCGTTTTACAACCTATCGTAAAGGAGTGAATGAACCTATATAAATGCGTTCTATTTTCAGGGAGGTGGCGTTTATTCCGAATAGGCCTGTCACATCTGATTTGTAATCTTCAGTCACATCTTCCACTAACCAATAAGGAATTGGACCAAGGTCTCGTGTGGTGATACTCTTTGAAGTATCGGGACGTTCGGGAAGTTTAAATTTGCAGTCATACTCTTTACCATTGATTGTAATTTGGAATGTAGTGCCTGACTCTGATGTGGAGCGGGAGAAACTTCCTTCTATTTCCGGAGTATTTTCTTTACCGGTAACAATTGTCACTTTACCACTACTTTTTTGGTCATAAGAGAAAGCTATTCCTCCTGTAGCTTGTATATCTGCTTCATCCTTTATCTTTTCTATTACCGCTTCTAGTTTTTCTTTTTGTTGTTCATTCAACAGGCTTTCATCTATTCCTATGATTCTTGCTTCCACTGAATTTACTGAAAAAGATTGTTTGCCGTTAACGACCTTTAGCCCTATTTTTATGATTCTTCCATCAGCGTCTTTTACCATCAATGCCGTGCTGCCCAGTTTTAGAGAGCTGATCCGAATATCATTATTCTCGTCTACATAAGCTGTTGCTATTTGCCCATCGGCTATTTCCGCTGTATAAGGAGCTACGCCACCCTTAATTCCCAACTTTGTTCCTCCCGTGATTGACAAACTGGCTTCACTAATAGGAGGTTCTGGATTGAGCATCACTTCCCAGTATTCAAACAGGTAAAAATCGTCAGCTTCGTCGCTGCATGAATAAAATACAGGAAGGGAGCATAGTAGAATAAATAGTAGACAGAGCCTTGTAGTTTTTGCTTTCATAATATTCTTCTTTTTTATTTCTTCACAAAAGTAAAGCTCCTTTCCTGTATTTCAAAGTATATTGATGAAAAATAAGGCTAAAACTTTATTTTACGCTGTTTCTCATCATCCACTACAGCCATCATTCCTTCTACCTGCGCTAAAGCCAGCATACGTCCATGGAAAGAATAACCGGCATTGTAACCTTTATCTTCATCTCCCAGCATCATTCGTCCGTGATCCACACGCATAGGGAGTCCCGGATTCTCATTTTCAAAAATGCGGATGAGATCAATCAGATGTCCTCTTCCTGATAGATGAGAACTTTCGATGAAGTTTCCGCCCGGCATGGCCTCTGTACTGCGCAGATGAACGAAATGGGTTCTTCCTGCAAACTTTTTCGCCAATTCACGAGTGTCATTGTGTGTGCCTGCGCTAAGGGAACCTGCACAGAAAGTCAAACCATTATGCGGATTGTCTACGGCATTCAGGAACCAAGCTATATCTTCTTCATTGGTGACAATACGGGGTAGGCCGAGAACCTGGAATGGAGGATCATCCGGGTGTACACACATATTGATACCATATTCATCGCATACAGGCATAATTGCTGAAAGGAAGTAACACATATTTGCTCGCAAAGCGTCCCGATCTATTTCTTTATATAAACCTAATAGACGTTTGAATATGGCAACCGGATTTTTATCTCCTTCTTTGATATTGCCGTTCACAAATCCTTGTGTCTTGACGATAATGGTATCAATCAAATCATCCTTTTCGGTCTCTGTAATTACTTTGTCCAGTTCGGCAACTTTATGCAGCTCTTCTTCCGTGTAGTCTTTTTCAGCTCCTTCACGTTCCAGTATTTTGATGTCGAAGTAAGCGAAACGAATACGGTCGTAGTAAAGCGAACTGGTACCATCCGGCCAAGGGTGCTGTAAATCCGTGCGTATCCAGTCGATTACCGGCATGAAGTTGTAACAGACAGTTTTTACTCCGCATTTACCCAGGTTAGCAAGACTTACTTTATAGTTTTCAATCAACTGCTCACGTTCTGTACCTGCATACTTGATGGCCTCACAAACCGGAAGGCTTTCTACGACCGACCAACGCAATCCATACGATTCAATATACGACTTCAAATCGTTGATTGCTTCTACTGTCCAAATTTCTCCGTTCGGTACGTCATGTAATGCGGTGACGATTCCTTCAACACCTATCTGACGGAGCATCGGCAAGGTGATTTTATCTTTCTTGCCGAACCATCTCCATGTTTTTTCCATCATAGCGTTTGAATAAATTAAAAATGAGAGATTAAAATTAAACGCCGCTGAATGCGCTGAAACCACCATCGATAGGCAACATAGCTCCGGTTACGAAACTGGCGGCTTCACTGCACAGGAATTGTACGGCACCATTCAATTCTTTGATGTCACCGAAACGATTCATCGGAGTTTTGGCTAATACCTTTTTACTTCTGTCGGTCAATGAACCATCCGGGTTGATAAGTACACGACGGTTCTGGTCGCCGATAAAGAATCCCGGAGCGATAGCATTTACACGAATGCCATCACCATATTTCAGTGCCATTTCGCTTGCCAGCCATTGGGTGAAGTTGGCTACCGCCGTTTTAGCAGCCGAGTAACCCGGCACACGGGTGATAGCGCTGTAAGCAGCCATAGAAGATACATTGATGATGCATCCTTTCTTTTGTTTTGCCATTACCTTGCCGAATATCATAGACGGATAAACCGTACCGTTCATATTCAGATTAGTTACTTTTTCCCAACAAGAGATGTCCATATCATAGAAGTGCTGATCCGGTTCGAGAGTGGCTCCCGGCATATTTCCACCGGCAATGTTCAATAGAATATCAATCTGTCCCCATTTGGCGACGATTTCTTCCGCTACCTTTTCAAGGCTGTCAATATCCAGTACGTTACCGATGATACCGATAACATCTTCTCCATATTGTTTCAGTTCTGCTACGCGATTGTCCAGTTGTTCCTGACGAATGTCAATAGCTACAACTTTTGCTCCCTGCTGTACAAAGTGTTGGGCAATATTTCCGCCCAGTACACCACCTGCTCCGGTAATAACAGCAACTTTACCGGCAATACTAAATAATTCGTTCATGTTTTCTATCAAATGTTTTTATGAATGGATGCAAAAATAGCGGGTTTTTATACATGCTATGATGCGTATTTTTGCAAGATATTTACCTATCTTTGCAAAAGCAGTTTAGAAAGGAGATTTATGAAGAAGATAATGAATGAGAAGTTGACTATTACGACTTCTAATCCCGTCCGTGCCCGCTTTTATGAATATCCACGTTTCACGTATCCGTGGCATTTTCATAGTGAGTATGAAATTATTTATGTGGAGAAGGGAGAGGGGGATTGTCTGGTGGGTGACAGCATTATCTCCTATTCAAAAGGTGATTTGATTCTTTTCGGTTCCGAACTGCCTCATAGTATGCAAAGTCCACCGGACGACGGGGAAGAATCTGATAATGAAGAAAAATCCGAACTGAAAGTAAAAGGAGTGAATATTCAGTTTGAGAAAGACTTTATGCATTATTCTATTTCTCAATACTCCCAGTTTATTCCTATCAGGAATTTATTGGAGGATGCTTGCAGAGGAATTAAATTCACAATTACCCGTTCGGGGAAAATCATCAAGTTATTGGAACAAATTCCTTCTGCCAAAGGAGCAGATCAAATCATCCTGTTGCTTTCACTTCTACAGATGATGGCTACCAGTAATCATAAGAAATATCTGACTACTTCTCATTATACTCCGTCCCCTTCGATTATGCGTAATGAAAGAATGGAAAAGGTGATTGCCTATTTGAATAAACATTATACCGAGTCTATAGGTCTGGATGAAATTGCTTCTTATACAGCGATGAACCCTGCCGCTTTCTGCCGATACTTTAAAGAAAACACAGGAAAGACATTTAAAGAGTATGTACTTGATATGCGTATCGGATATGCTTGTAAACTATTGAATAGTAGTATGATGAATATATCTCAAATCAGTGCTACTTGCGGATTTGAATCGCCTGTACATTTTAACCGCATTTTTAAAAGGGTGACAGGAATGACACCGACTTTATATAGAGAGCAGATGGAATAAGCTTTTCAGGCAATAAACATTTGAGTATAATTTCTTCCTCGTTCGTATATAATAGGAAAGATGAATAAACATGAACGTAAATAGAATGAAGAAAAGAATTTTGCTTTTGTTGTTGGTGATACCGGCATTGGTAAAAGCGCAAGATGTGATGACAGAAACCCGTCAGGAACTGACGTCTCCTGATGGAGCTTATCGTTTTACCTTTTATCAACGTGCGGTGGGAGAGGATAATACACAAATGTATTATACCTTGACTTATAAGAATCGTCCGGTGATTGAAGAAAGTAAACTGGGTGTTCTGATTGATAATCAGTTATTTGAATCGGCGTTAGGTATACCGAATGATACTTGTCATTTTTGGTGTGAGAATCTGAAGTTGACAGAGACTGAACATCAAAAAACGGACGAGAGATGGAAGCCTGTATATGGCGAACGTGCGGAAGTACGTGATTGCTACAATGAGATGACTTTGAAACTCAAGAAGGGAGAAGGAAATGGCAATCAGGACGGTGGTTACGATAAGCGTAAGAATTACTTTATGAATATCATAGTTCGCGCCTATAATGAAGGAGTTGCTTTCCGCTATCATTTTCCGGAAATGACAAACGGGCTTTTCTTGCATATCGTCGGTGAGCAGACTAGCTTCACAATGCCTGAAGGAACGATGGCGTATTATGAACGTTGGGCGCAAGGACCTTATGAACTTCGTCCGTTGGAAGGATGGGGCAAAGAGGAGAGTGAGCGTCCTTTGACCTTGAAACTGCCTGATGGATTATCTGTAGCTTTGTTGGAAGCGGAAATGGTGGATTATGTTCGTGGTAAATTCCGTTTATCGGCAGAGAAACCTTCCACTTTGGAGACAAGCCTGTATAGTAGTGTCGATATTATATCTCCTTACAGTACTCCGTGGCGTGTAATCATGGTTGGCGAACGTCCGGTCGATTTAATTAACAATAATGATATTGTCTTGAATCTGAATCCGGCTTGCAAACTGGCTGATACTTCTTGGATCAAACCCGGGAAAGTATTCCGTTCGGGCGACTTGAAACAAGATAGAGTAAAAGCAGCCATTGACTTTGCGGCAGAACGTGGTATTCAGTATGTGCACATGGATGCAGGATGGTACGGACCGGAAATGAAAATGAGTTCGGATGCTACTACTGTTTCTCCTGATAAAGACCTTGATATACCCGATTTGTGTAAATATGCCGAATCGAAAGGAATCGGACTTATGGTGTATGTCAATCAGCGTGCATTAGTGCAGCAGTTGGATACTCTGTTGCCTTTGTATAAAAAATGGGGATTGAAAGGTATCAAGTTCGGTTTTGTACAGATAGGTAATCAGCGTTGGAGTACCTGGCTGCATGATGCAGTTCGTAAATGTGGAGAATATGGTCTGATGGTAGATATTCATGACGAATATCGTCCGACAGGTTTCAGCCGTACTTATCCTAACCTGATGACGCAGGAAGGTATTCGTGGAAATGAAGAAATGCCGGATGCCACACACAATACGACTCTTCCTTTCACCCGCTATCTGGCAGGTGCAGGAGACTATACGCTTTGCTATTTCAATAATCGGGTGAAGAATACGAAAGCACATCAGTTGGCGATGGCAGCTGTGTATTACAGTCCTTTGCAATTTATGTTTTGGTATGACAGACCGGAATTCTACCAGGGAGAAGAAGAACTGGAATTTTGGAAAGCAATTCCGAGTGTATGGGATGACAGCCGCGTGTTAGATGGAGAAATTGGTGAATATATCGTTCAAGCACGTCGTTCGGGGAATGACTGGTTTGTAGGAGCAATGACGAATACGGAAGCCCGCGCAATTACATTGACTACGGATTTTCTGGAACCGGATAAGAAGTATATGCTTCACCTGTACGAAGATGATGACAAGCTGAATACACGAACGAAAGTACGCAGTACTCACAAGAAGATAAAAGCCGGAGATAAGCTTGTTTTGAAGCTAAAAGCAAGTGGCGGAGCCGCATTGCATTTCACTCCACTGGAAAAATAAATTAGCTGTTTATTGATAAATACACTATGATAAGTGTAATAATAAGAAATATCCCCTTTAATCCTGTCTTTCATTCGTCGAAAGTCATAACAAGGATTAAAGGGGATTTCATTTTCTTATTTACTATAATTAATCAACCACTTCACCATCTCCGGATCATAGTGGGAGAAAAAGAGCGTTTTAGCTGTGTCAAGCGCAGCGATAGCCGCCATATCGTCCGGTGTTAACGAAAAATCGAAAACATTGAAATTCTCAATCATACGTTCTTTATGAGTCGATTTCGGAATCACGATAATATCGCGTTGAATCAGATAACGCAGTGCGACCTGTGCCACTGATTTGCCATATTCTTTACCGATTTTCTGGAGAGTCGGATTGGTGAAGAAGTCGTTTCGTCCTTCAGCAAACGGTCCCCATGACATAATTTTAGTACCATATTCTTTCATTACTTCCTGCAACTTTATCTGTTGGTTGAAAACGTGTGTCTCTACCTGATTGATGGCAGGAGTGATTTCACAGAATTCAGCCAAGTCTATAAAGCGGTCTGGATAGAAGTTGCTGACACCGATCGCACGGAGTTTACCAGCCTTATATGCTTCTTCCATAGCCCGGTAAGTTCCATAATAATCACCGAATGGCTGATGAATGAGCAGTAAGTCTATATAATCACTCTTTAATTTACGAAGTGATTCATCAATAGAAGCTTTAGCCTTTTCGTAACCGGCATTTGAAATCCATACTTTTGTAGTGATGAACAGTTCCCCACGCGGTACGCCGCATTTGCTGATTGCATTTCCAACACCTTCTTCGTTATGATAGGCTTGTGCCGTATCAATAGAACGATAACCCACACTGATTGCATCTGATACACAACGTTCACATTCTTCAGGTGTAACCTGATAAACACCATAACCTAAAATAGGCATTTCAATGCCATTGTTCAACTTTACTTTTTCCATAATCGAGTATATTTAATTAAAGTCATATTCCACTGATTGCATGATCCTTATTCTCTGTATGCAAAGTTAGTTTGTAGAAACTAATCTGTTCTTATATAGATTACAGGTTTTACTACCATTTTTACGGATAGCTCTATCTTTGGAATTTAGTCTTTAATATATAGTCTTTTGAGGAGTATTTTGTTCTCCATATTCATGCTATATGGAGTTAAATCAATTAAAAGAATCATTATGAATAATATTCTCTTGTTGCTTTGTTGGCATCTATTGATGTAAATATATCACTACTCATTCATTGAGTGGAAAGGTTATTCAAGAAATTAAAGAACTAATTCCTTGAACAACCTTTCTAAAGTATTATCTAAATCTGTAGAGAATCCCGGATGAGGACGGGACACTTGAATACAGGAGCTTTTTACCGCAGTCAGCCACCGGAAGCGGTCCGGAATATCCATATTGGCAATAACTCCTCCTTCTTTATTTCCCTGACAAATCTTGTCGAAGACTTTCAGACCTTCTATCAGACAGTTGATGTCCAATTCGGAAGAGAACAGTTTCAATTTGTTTTCATCTATTGTATAAAGAGATTTGAGATATTTGCACCGTTTGGAAAACAGTACAATACCTACATTAATAAATTCCTCACGTTCTACTTTAGGAACGAAACGGATAACTGCGTATTCATATAAGTGCCTTTCTTGCATTTTGCGCTTCATTTACAAATATTTCGGAATGCTTGATCCTTTCTTCTAAAAATTGAATATAAACATCTCTCAAGTCTTGCGGAGTTTCCTGTCCTTCCGTCCAGTTCAGCCAGTCGTCAGGGACGGCATTGACTATCTCCCGTATCTTGTCATCGGTAAGTAGTTGTTTGAATGTTGCGTCTACTTCTTCCAGCTGATCGGCAAACGGCAATAGTACATGATCTTTTATTTGTACGAACGGACTAAGTGCGTGTTTCTGCCAATTCGTCCACGAATGATGGAAATAAAGGGAAGCTCCATGATCGATTAACCACAATTCTTTATGCCACATCAGCATATTCGTATTCTTGATTGTACGGTCTACATTGGTCAATAATGCATCCAGCCATACAATTTGCGAAGCAGTTTTACCGTCCACCTTATGCGCAACAGGGTCGAACGTCAATGAACCGGACAGGAAATGCAGACCCATGTTCAACCCACGGCTCCATTGCAGTAAATCCTGTATTTCTTCGTCCGCTTCCGTCCGCCCGAAAGCCTCATCCAGATTCAAAAATATAATCTCCGGAACTCTGAATCCCAGTGTACGGGCTATTTCTCCCCCTATCAATTCGGCAATAAGGGCTTTAGTCCCATGTCCTGCTCCTCTGAATTTTACGACATATTTGAATTCATCATCCGCTTCAGCCAAAGCCGGCAATGACCCTCCTTCCCGCAAGGGAAGAATATATCTTGTTACATTTGCTGTACGTAAATCCATATCACTCCTTTCTTAAATTGAGAATAAAGATACAACGTTTTTATGGAATAGTCAGTGAAAGGCTTCCTATAATAATAGTTTTTTTGTATTTTTCGGTTGAGTATACTTTCTTCCTGCTACGTATTATATAAAACAATAATAAATGAATTAAACATGAAACTACTTCGATTTTTGGTATTTGGAATAATGTCTTTTATTCTGTTACCCAGCAATATGGCAGCCGAATGGCAGTGGTCTGTACAGCTGCTAGGTATTATTTCCAACGAAACGAACGATCATCCGCAAGCATTCTTGTGGATACCTTCCGATTGTACTCAAGTGAAAGCTGTGATAATAGGCAATCATAATATGACAGAGGAGACTTTGTTTGAAAATTCTCTATTTCGTGAAAGATTATCAGAAACGGGTATAGCACTGATATGGATTACCCCTGGATGGGATCAAAGATGGGATATAACTACCGGATGTCAGGAAGCCTTTGAAAAGATGATGGAGGATTTTGCGAATGTCAGTGGCTATAGTGAATTGAAATATGCGCCTATTGTCCCTTTAGGACATTCGGCAATGGCTACCTATCCGTGGAACTTCGCTGTCTGGAATCCCGACCGCACACTAGCCATTATCTCTTTGCATGGAGATGCGCCGCGCACTAACCTTACCGGATATGGTCGTGACAATATGGAGTGGGGGAAACGTACGATTGACGGCATCCCTGGATTGATGATTGAAGGCGAATACGAATGGTGGGAAGACCGTGTAAATCCGGCTTTGGCATTCCGTATGATGTATCCTAAAAGTTGCGTCTCTTTCCTTTGCGACACAGGGCGCGGGCATTTCGATATAGCCGACCGTACCGCTGGTTATATTGCGTTGTTCTTAAAGAAAGCACTGGAATATCGTATGCCCGCAACGTATGATTTAAATAAGCCTGTGGAATTGAAGAAGCTGAATCCGCAGAATGGCTGGCTTGCCGAAAGGTGGCATCCGAATCAGAAGAAACGTGCAAAAGCTGCTCCTTATAAAGAGTATAAAGGAGACTCGCACGACGCATTCTGGTATTTCGATAAGGAAATGGCTGAAATGACGGAAGAACGCTATCGCTGGGAGAGAGGGAAGAAACCACAATACTTAGGTTTTGTACAAAAGGGGCAATTGCTCACATATAATCCCAAATCCCATGTGAAAGTTGCCGCCCGCTTCCTGCCGGAAAAAGACGGATTGACTTTTCATCTGAAAGCTGTATATACGGATAGCTTGCATACTGCAATTTCTGACGAACATTCGCTCATTTCTCCTGAAATAACCCGTATCTGTGGCCCGGTTCAGAAGGTGAACGATACAACCTTTACTGTCCGTTTCTACCGTATGGGAATGTACAATCAGCGCCGTACGGGAGATATTTGCCTTCTAGCCAACAATGATGGTGACAAGCACTATAAAAGCACAGTTCAGGAACTTAGTTTCCGGATTCCCTATCGCAATACGGAAGGTAAACGCCAGCATATTCTTTTCCCGGGTCTTGACGATGTGAAGAAAGGTACGGAAACTATCTCTTTACATGCAACTTCCGATTGCGGGCTACTCGTATATTACTACGTGAAAGAAGGGCCGGCAGAAATAGAGGGAAACAAGTTGGTATTTACTCGAATTCCCCCACGCAGTAAGTTCCCGTTGAAAGTGACTGTGGTAGCATGGCAATATGGATTGGCAGGAGAAGTACAGACTGCCGAACCGGTAGAGCGGAGTTTTTTCATTTATCAATAGGCAATTGATAAATGAAAGATTATGGAACTATAAGTTGGAATTCGTATTTTTGCATTGAGTGTTAGGCAGAACTTATTCGTATCCAATAATAAATAAGGATATTAAAAATGATTATGAATAAGAAATCTTTAGTAGCAATCGCATTATTGGCAGTATCGGCTATATCGTCGGCTCAATCTGTATACCCTGGACAGCACCAGGGGAAAATGAAAAAAGAGACAGTGGCTCCTGTGCGGGTGCAAAGCTTTGATTTGAAGGACGTCCGTTTATTACCGAGTCGTTTTCGTGACAATATGTTGCGGGACTCCGCATGGATGACCTCTATTGAGGTAAGTTGCCTGTTGCATAGTTTCCGGACAAATGCCGGAGTCTTTGCTGGTCGTGAAGGTGGTTATATGACAGTGAAAAAACTCGGTGGCTGGGAATCTTTGGACTGTGAGCTTCGCGGCCATACTACCGGACATCTGCTTTCGGCTTACGCTTTGATGTATGCCGCTACTGGAAGTGAGATTTTCAAGCTGAAAGGGGATAGCCTTGTCAACGGGCTGACCGAAGTTCAGAACGCTTTGAAAGGCGGATATTTAAGTGCTTTTCCCGAAGAACTGATAAACCGTAATATCCGGGGAAAGAGTGTTTGGGCACCTTGGTACACCTTGCATAAGCTTTATTCCGGTCTGATAGACCAATATCTGTATGCGGATAATCAGCAGGCTTTGAAAACAGTGACCAAAATGGGCGACTGGGCTTATAACAAACTGAAACCACTTAGTGAAGAAACCCGCAAACTCATGATACGCAATGAGTTTGGAGGTGTCAATGAATCATTCTACAATTTGTATGCTATCACAGGAGATGAACGTTACCGTTGGTTGGCCGAATATTTCTACCATAATGATGTAATTGACCCGTTGAAAGAACTTCGGGACGATTTGGGAACAAAACATACGAATACGTTTATCCCGAAAGTCATAGCCGAAGCGCGTAACTATGAGTTGACAGAGAATGAGACCAGCAAAAAGCTCTCGGAATTCTTCTGGCATACCATGATTGACCACCATACTTTTGCTCCGGGATGCAGTAGTGATAAGGAGCATTTTTTCGACCCGAAGAAATTTTCTAAACACTTGACCGGCTATACCGGAGAAACTTGCTGTACTTATAATATGTTGAAGCTTAGTCGTCATCTTTTCTGTTGGACGGGCGATTCATCTATTGCCGATTATTATGAAAGGGCACTATATAATCATATCCTGGGACAGCAAGATCCGGAAACAGGAATGGTCACTTATTTCTTGCCCTTACTTTCGGGCTCACATAAACTGTATAGTACCAAAGAGAACTCTTTCTGGTGTTGTGTCGGCAGCGGATTCGAAAATCATGCTAAATACGGAGAAGCTATCTACTACCACAACAACGAGGGAATCTATGTAAATCTGTTTATTCCTTCCCAAGTCACCTGGAAAGAAAAAGGATTAACCCTTCTTCAGGAAACGGAATTTCCGAAAGAGGAAACGACCCTGTTTACTATTCGTGCCGAGAAACCGGTTCGCACTACTGTTTATCTAAGATATCCTTCATGGAGTAAAAAAGCGGAAGTTCTTGTGAACGGTAAAAAAGTAGCAGTAAGACAAAAGCCGGGTTCTTACATCGCTATCACCCGTGACTGGAAAGATAATGATCGTATCTCGGCTACTTACCCGATGCAGATTGCATTGGAAGCCACTCCCGATAATCCGAATAAGGTAGCTTTATTGTATGGCCCGTTAGTGCTTGCTGGAGAACGGGGTACGGAAGGTATGCAGGCTCCCGCACCTTTCTCTAATCCAGCTCTTTATAATGATTATTATACTTATAATTTCCATGTACCTGCCGATTTGCATATCTCATTGAAAGTAGATATGAAACATCCGGAACGTACTTTGCAGCGTACAGGAAAAGACCTGAAATTTACAACAGAACAAGGAGATGTGATTCGTCCGCTTTATGATTTGCATCATCAGCGTTATGTGGTATATTGGGATTTGCAGTCGAAATAGAAGATTTTAAGAACGAATTACACGAATTACGCAGTTTTATAATTATAATTGCATCAAATATAACTGCATCAAACAACAGTGTAGTTCGTGTAATTTGTGTTTAATACGAAGTTAATAGATAACGAAAATGAAGGGAAGATTATTAATAGTAATTTTTATAAGTATCTGTTTAATTGCAGGTTCCTGCAATGTATCATCCGTACAAGGGGGGCGTTATAACTTCTCTTCATTAGATTCTGTTATTCAAGGCTGGGTGAGTAAAGAGTACTATCCAGGTGCTTCTATCTGTGTAGTAAAGAATGATTCTGTCATTTTTCAGAAGAACTATGGTAGCTATACTCTTGATACAAAAGTATACGTAGCCTCTGCCGGAAAATGGGTGGCTGCTGCTGTTATCGGAGCGGTAGTAGACCGTACTGATTTGGGGTGGGATGATCCAGTGGAGAAGTGGTTGCCGGAATTTAAGGGAGATGCCAAAGGTAAAATCCTTTTGCGACAATTGTTATCTCATACTTCCGGAGTGCGTCCCTATCTTCCTGAACCGCGCGTAGATAATTACAATCATCTGGATTCTGCCATTATTGAGATATTGCCGTTAGATACGGTTTTTACTCCGGGAAGCCGGTTTCAATATGGAGGGCTTGCCATGCAGATTGCCGGAAGAATGGCGGAAGTGGCAATGGGGAAAGAGTTTGAAACTCTTTTTCAGGAATTATTAGCACAGCCATTAGAAATGAAAAATTCCCATTTTACTCCGATAAATACAGATGGCGGACATGCCCCGATGTTAGGTGGTGGTCTGTGTACTACCTTGAACGATTATATTCATTTCCTATCTATGATTTATCACGAAGGAATATATCATGATAAGCAGATACTGACAACCGAGACTGTGAAGGAGATGCAGGCGGATCAAGTGAAAAATGCTGTTGTTTCTCCCGGAGAATATACGGAAAGAGCATTGGGACAGTCCCATAATGGCATTTACGGATTAGGTGAGTGGCGTGAACTGGTCGATAAAAAGACAGGGGAAGCCTATCAAATCAGTTCACCGGGATGGGCTGGCGCTTACCCGTGGATCAATAAACGGGAGAATGTTTATGGCTTCTTTATTGCTCATGTAGTCGGTGCTTCCAGTAAAGAAGATGGTTTCTCATCTTTTTATGGTAGTCCTGTAATTTCGAGAACTGTTTCAGAGATTGTAAAGGGACATCCGTTGGTTGTGAAACAAGGCCGCGTTGAAGTGGGCAACGGTTCTCTTTACTATGAGGAAGCCGGCACAGGTGCCCCCGTCATCTTTGTACATGGTCATTCTTTGGATCATCGTATGTGGGATGAACAATTTTCTGTATTGGCAAAAAAATATCGTGTGATCCGCTATGATTTGAGAGGATATGGTATTTCGTCTTCACAAACGGAAGACTATCAATTTACACATGCTGAAGATTTAGTTACTTTGATGGATTCTTTGCACATCAAGAAAGCGCATATCGTCGGACTTTCTTTAGGTGGTTTTATTACTGCCGATATGTTGGCGTATTTCCCGGATCGGATGTTATCTGCTTTTTTAGCCAGTGGGAACATAAGAAAGTCGAAAGGTCCGAGTGAACCGATGACTCCGGAAGAAGCAAGAGTACGTGATAAGGAGATTGCTGCTTTGAAAGAGAAAGGGGTAGATGTGATGAAGAAAGAGTGGTTTGAAGGATTGATGAAGTCAGGAGGAAGTCAGCGGGAACGAATGCGTGAGTCTCTATGGCAAATGATCGATGAGTGGGATGCGTGGCAACCTTTACACAAAGAAGTACGGGTGGTAGCTGGTTTGGATGCCATCGAGAAATTGAAAAAGAATCATCCCGATGTACCTGCTTTAATTGTTGAAGGTCATTCTTCCGGCAACCGATTCTCAAAAGAACCTCCCATTTTACAATATCTTCCCAATGGAAAACTGAAAGTAATTGACGATTGCGGACACATGCTGAATATGGAACGCCCGGAAGAATTTAATGCAGCATTGGAAGAATTTTTGAAAAACGTTCAATAAAGAATAATATTGTAACTGATTATATATAGAATAGACTAAGTACCATGAAACAAACTATTATTGCTGTTATCTGTTTTTTGTGTGTTTCTTCATTATATATACAAGCACAAAAAATAAATCATCCTTCATTACTGTATACTCCACAACGCATACAGCAAGTGAAACAGCGTATGCAGCATGAACCTAAATTGCAGGAAGCATGGGGAGATATTAAGAAAACAGCAGATGAAGCTTTGCAAAAGAAAGATTTTAATCGATTAGACTATTTGTCGTTAGCTTATTTGATGACTGATAATAAGGAGTATGCAGACGCAATCAAAGAAATCCTCCTGAAAGCTGTGGAAGCCGAATCATGGGGAGATGTGGAAATGATGGCACGTATTCCTGCATGGCGTTCACAACTAGGTATGGCTCATAAGAGTTTTCTTTCCGCAGTGGGGTATGATGCTGCATACAATGTCATGTCTTCTTCAGAAAGAAAAAAGATAGCCGAAGGATTGAAACGGTTAGCCGTGGAACCGGCATTGGGAGACTGGTTGTTGGAACCGACCCGTATTCACTCATTGAATTCGATGGGACATAATTGGTGGACCTCCTGTGTTTGTCAGGGTGGAATATTGGCTTTGAGTCTTCAAAATGAACTTCCTGAAGTTAAAGAATGGGTGGAGCAACTTCACGAATCACTTCCTGAATGGTTTGATTTTGCCGGTGATGTATTGCAACAGAAAGCAAAGAGTTTTGATGAGGCCGGTGGAATGTATGAAAGTCTGAATTACGCCAACTTTGGTATTCAGGAAGCTTTGTTGTTCAGGATCGCTTGGATAAATACTCATCCCGGACAGAATCCGGGTGATATTCCTCAATTGGCAAAATTGCCGAGTTACTTCTCACAAGTCTGCTATCCGCGTACAGGTATGCTGCATAGTTTGAATTTTGGAGATAGCCATAAAAATGTATCGGCAGAATCCAGCATGATGTTATTGTATGCATTGGGGGTGAAAGATCCAACAATATTGTGGTATATAGCCCAGGTGGAACAAGGACAACATCGTGATGGCTTTTTCCTGAATCGTCCCATGGGCTTCCTTTACACTCCTGATTTGAGTAAGGCGCCCGCTGTCCCTCAACTGCCGACTTCTCAATTATTTGCCGATTTTGGTTGGGCTACGATGCGTGATTCGTGGGAAAAGGATGCTACGATGCTGGCTGTAAAAAGCGGTCATACATGGAATCATTCTCACGCAGATGCCAATTCATTTATTGTCTTTCATAAAGGGGTAGATATTATTAAAGACGGGGGAAACTGCTGGTATCCTAATCCTGCTTATCGGAATTATTTCTTTCAAAGCCAAGCGCATAATGTAGTATTGTTTAATGGAGAGGGACAACCTCGTGAGCAGCAGTACAGCGGTTCTACTTTGAGAGGATATTTGCATCATCTTCTGGATGCGGGAAATGTGAAGTATGTCCTGGCTAATGGAACAGGTCCTGTATCTAATAATTTCAGTCGTAATTTCCGCCATTTCATTTGGATGGATAATGTTATTTATATGATTGATGATTTGAAAACACATAAAATAGGGCAATTTGAATGGTTATGGCATACAAACGGGACATATAAAAAGTCGGGAGTTGACGTGAATGTGACGAACGGTAACTCGTCGGTTGTGATTCGTCCGTTATATCCTCGTTTGCTGGCTAAATCCGATTTTGTGCATGACTACCCGGAAGATTTATATTGGGAAGAAATACAGGCACCAACTGAAGACTTGAAAGGCACTGAAACCTATTATTCATTTCATTTGCCGGCAGAAGTCAATCGTATAAAAGGGCTGACAGCTATTATATTAAAGGAGACCCCCAATGAGAAAGACTTGCCACAAATGGAACGGCGGGAAGGACAAGATTGGATTGGGCTTCGTATCCGTCATAAAGGGAAAGTGACCGATCTTTATATTAATCAATTAGCAGACGGCAGGCTAATGCACAGCAACTCATGGATTATGCCGGACGGCTGGATGACAGATGCTTATATGTTTGCTGTCTCTTATCCCGAAGGTACTAAATCTGCTGACGCAAAAGATTTCTTTATCTGTCATGGCAGTGCATTGAGACGCGATAAGGAGACTTATTTTTCTTCTCTTTCCAAATTATTTGTAATTCAGAAAGAAGAAGGTAAAAAGTTGAACCTTTGGATAGACGGGCAACCGAAGATCCATGCAACGTTCAGAAGTGAGAAGAAACCAACTTTGTTGGAGGTGAATAATCATAGAATACCTGTTGTTTATCAGAGATCACAGATAAAGGTAAAATTATAACTAGTGCGGTAGTTGATATCTATAAAGTTGGTATAGAATGGATATGGTCTTTATAGATAGTGTTAGTTCGTATTTTATTTATAGTGACGCTATCACTATAAAATAGCGTCACTATTTATATTAGCATATTCTTACCATAGGAATATTCAATAAAAAAGCAACTTTTCCCAGTTTATCTGCGACATGCCCCACTCCGATAGCGCAATGATGAGAAGGTCCTGCTTTGCTCCATTTATTCATAAAAACACGTGCTCCACAATTAAAGCGATAACGACTGTTTGTATTTCCGATTTGTAATGTAGGACCTTCTACCGATTTCCCTTCTGCTACGAGTAAGAAAACTCCATCTTTTCCCTCACAAACAGACAAGAAGGTGACATCTCCATGTTTAACGGTCATCTGTATAGAAAGTCCTTTTCCCGGTTTTCCATGATAAATAGGGAGAGGAACTAGTTTCACCTTGCCTTCGGCAATAGCAAAATGTGCTGGTCCGTCATGTCCCCACATGACTATATCATCATTGAAATCCATAGCATACGGTTCGGAGAAGGAGCCACCAGTTCCCAGTAGAGACATGATTTTCATGGCCTGCACGTTCTTAACTTCACATTCTCCGGCTATTGGAATATTCTTCCCGGTAAGTAAAGTGTTTCCTGCAATGATGGAAGTCACTATATTTTCATATTCATTTCCTGAATATCCTTCGTAATAGTATGCCATGGAACCGAGGTTGTGTGCTGCTATTAGCTTGTCGAGAGCGATGGAGGTACGGGCGGCACGTTCTAATTCATAAGTATCACACTCTGCTACAACATCGAACTTATCATTGAACTCCTGTAACTTATCTTTTAATTCCGTTTCAGTTACCGCATCGCGATAGGCTTTCAATTCACACATCTCCACTTGCTCAATATGAGTGCCGAATATAGTAGATTGCATGGTGGTATCTGTATATACATCCAACATACCACAATAATAATGTCCGAGAATTCCCATACGGTTCTCCCGCATCCCTTTAATAACACGTGCGGCGTCAATCCAAGCTTCGATTTCTTTCCATACAATATCTTCTTGTAAGTATCCGGTGACAATATCATAATGAATGCCTGCACGGTTGAACACGCAAGCAAACTCCGGTGCAGAACATGCCTGACAGTGGGCAAGCCATTCTCCAGTCATTTTACCACGATCGTCCATACTATTAATGAGTTGATAATCAATAGCAGAGACCGGTTGTATATTTAATAGGACAATCGGAACTTTTATACGTTGTGCTATCGGGAGGATTGTAGATGAAAGTGCATAAGTCGAGATAAAAATAAAAGCAATTTCTATTCCATTATTTTGCATAAGAGTAGTGGCATCTATTGCTTTTTGAGGTGTATCTACCATACCAGCGTCCACTACATCGGCATGAAGTCTGTGCATCTTTTCTTTGATCTCTTTTTGATATCCCAGTAGACGGGGGAGAAGTCCTTCAAATTGTTCCCAATAAGTGTTGAGCCCCACTCCGATTAATCCAACTTTAACTGTTGATTTTGTTGTTTCCATGTGTATTTACATTTTTAAATTTGTTATACAGACAAAGATACGGGTAGAAATCAGGACAGTACTTTATTATTTGATTAGATAACCTTGTTTTTTGAGATTACTGTTTTTTGTAATCATTACTTGCGATCATCACTATTCACGGAAATCACTTGGTTTTTTACCCATTTTCTTTTTGAACTGGGTAGAAAAGTAATCGGGTGACTCAAAATTCAGCGAGTAGGCTATTTCTTTAATAGATAGGGAAGTGGTACGGAGTAGTTCTTTGGCTCGTTGTAGTTTTAAATCTTGAAAATAGCGTGCAGGAGATAAACCTGTGTAATTTTTGAATTGTTTACGGAAAGTTGAATAACTGATTCCCAAGCGTTCAGCTATCTCTTGTATGGAAAGAGAGGTTTCTATTCCTTCACGCATCAGTACACGTGCTTTGTTTATTTCTTCTGACAGGTACTTACTTTTACTAAGTTGATTGTTACGATTCAGACCTGTACTCTATTGTCTATGTTGGTCCCTTTAAATCCGATCCAATATTGTTTCCAGCCGATATTTATATCTGGATAATAAGTATGCCATTCTCCGGGAAAGAGAAGGAACATTGTTCCTGCCTTAATGGTAGTGGCTTCTATACTTTGTGTTTTAAAGGTTCCTTCGCCTTCAGATATATAAACCAACTGGTATTCTTGTAATATCCGTCCTTTCCGAGGAGAGAAATAATATCCAGTCTGATGATTTGCTGTAGGATATTTCTCTCCTTTGTTGATCGTTTCATATCCGACAGTATTAATAGAAAGTCCCCATAATAAATCATGTTTGTTCTCTATTATATATTTGACTGGTTTCATAGACATAGGCATTTTGAGGCAAAGGTATAAAAAATATAGAAAAAATTGAGTAATATATTTAATACCTTCGTATATTACAGTGACAATGACTATCTATTAATTAATACTAGAAAAATAATGAAATTAAAGTATATCTATTTATGTTTCTTGTGTGCTTGCCAGTTGATGGCAATGGGCAAAGACATACTGATATTGGGCAATAAGTCAAGTGAGCAAAAACATGATTTGAGAGATTCGCTGACAGAGAAGTATGTAGGAGGAATGGGAGAAACAGCCCGTCGGATGCTGCCCGGAACGAATCCGGATTGGCAAGGAGGGATCCTTCGTTTCAAGATGAAAGTCGATTCGGAAAAACAGAACTATTTTACGGTTCGTTGTTGGGGATCGGAAAGTGACAATGCCATGGTGATGTTATTTATTGAAGGAAAACAATTGGGCTATCGCCATTTGGGAGATTATGATTTACTGCATCGTGGAAATGGAGGAGCACCCTGTCAGGGACGTTTCTATTATTATACAGTGCCCTTACCTTTAAACTATACTCGCGGAAAAAAGGAAGTAAATCTGGAAATGCGTTCGTACGGAAATACATGGGATTACGGAAATACTTTCGAGAAATACCAAAAAAAAATGGAAGGTCCTACTATCGGATTTTATAAGGTATATATGGACGTGCAACCTTGTTTCCTGCCGGACAAGAATGAAAAACAGGGAAAAGATGAGGTCTCACTAGCTCCTGTTCGTCCGGCTCCGGGGATAGAGGTGCTGAATCAGTTGAAGGAAACGGTTTCAGCCCGTATTAATCAGATTCTTGCTAAAGATACCCCTTTGGGACAACAGGAAGTATGGTTATTGGCGGACGCTTATTCCGTGAAATGGACTCCTGCTTTTCAGAATCCGAAAGTAGTGGATGCTGTGATCCGAAATATTGATCATTATTATACAAAGTATCTTGAGAAACCGGCTATTATAAGTTCGGACCCTAGTGTGTACAATGGCGACTGGATGACTACTTGTCTGTTGGCTCGTAGTATTCGGAGTTTGTGGAGTGAATTGCAGGATAGTTTGGAGGTCTCTGTCAATGGGGCTACCCGTCGTGATATTTGGTCACAACTGATGATAGCTTCTTTAGATTATGGAACCACTCATCGGCGTCACTACACGAACCAGAGTATGATTATTGACATGGCAATTTATGAATGTAATCGGGCATTAATGTTGATGAATCCCCGAAAAGCATTGCCGGAATACCAAACATTACGCTATCTGTATGAATCTTTGGCATTGGCTCCGTGGCTAGGTAAAGAGACACCGGACGGACCGGAGAGACCATTAGGGGATCATTATTGGCAATTGACGGATAAGGCACTGACTAAAGAGCTTGGTTTTGTCGGTTATTATGGAGAAGTGGTAGATTGGTTGATACATATTTATCGGGCAACAGCGATACCCGGTGTTCCTTTTTCGGGGGATTTGAAGATTAAAGACCAACTTCTTCGTGTAGCCAATGCCCGTTATAATTTCCGTTATCCTGCCATAGATGAGGAAGGGTATAAGTGTTTCCGTGCGGAAGCCGTAGTAGGGTGGCGAGATGGAAATCATTATCCGGGAGATGTGATTTACGGGGATCGGGGAACGGCCTGGGATGCCACTCCGTTAATGGCTGCCGCTGCTACCTTGGACCAACGGACAGTGGGTGTTGCTCAACAAATGTTGGAAGATAACCAGTTCTTCTATGCGGTAGCGAAGAAATTGAAAGATGCTGGCAATATACGTGTTTTGCAAAGTTATCTGCACATTCCTGATGAATATGAACTGATTATGAAACAGACACCATCAGAGGAAAAACTTCCCATGTCCGTGTCAGCTCCTGATTATGTGTTTTCGGATGAAGAGGATGGAGTAGTGGCTATCAAGAATGGTTCGGAAATCCTTTATGCATCGTTGTATTGGCGTGCCCGTAATGCAGTGAATAATTTAGCGAAAGTACATTATATCACTCCTACATTTGAGCGACTGGCTAATGTACATATTGAAACGAAATTTGAAGATAGCGGAATGAGATATGCTCGTCCGGACTGGGTGAATCTGGGTTTTGCCGGTTGGCGTGAGTGGTATAAGGGTATTCATTCTGCTCATGCCGGAGAAGTACTGCCGATAGCCAGAATACCGGAAGGAGTAAAGTTTAAACCGGGAGATGAAAATATCTATGCCGGAAAGGCGGACTATTATGAACTGAAATACGGCAATTATGTGATCGCCATAAATGGTTCTACTGATAAAACCTTTGAACTATCTGTTCCGAAAGCAAAGGCTGTATTTAATTTGACAGATCATAAAAAGAAGGTGGAAGAAGACGTCTTAAAAGTTAGCCCTCGGACAACTGTTGTACTGGAAGTCCGGTAATAGTCTGTTTCAGGAATACGAAAGAGGTCTCTGCCGGTAACTGAACAAGGCGGATTGAAGTGGGGATAGATTATACGTATTCAGAATGTGTGTTTTATAAGAGCCGTCACTACTTTTGGTGGCGGCTTTTTTATAAATTTTATCTTGCATTGAGTAACCTGTTTACCTCTTTCGTATTTCTATGTATATATGTATAAATGACGATGATGAAGAAATGGACAATGTTACTGTCTGCATTATATCTTTGTAGTTTGATGCAGGCACAGATTACCCGTGAAGAGTTTGTGAATCCACCTATGCAGGCACGTCCCAGTACGTACTGGATGTGGATGAATGGGAATATATCCAAAGCAGGATTAACTGCTGATTTGGAATATATGAAGCGTTCTTCTTATGGAGCCGCTATGATGTTTAATACCGGTGTTGGTATCGTGCGTGGAAGTGTTGATTATGCTTCTCCGCAATGGGAAGAAATGACCATTCATGCCGTTAAAGAAGCAGAACGGCTGGGATTGGAACTCTATTTACAGAATTCACCGGGATATAGCGGTACAGGTGGTCCGTGGATCACATTGGAAAACTCCATGCAACAACTGGAATGGACGGAAGTATTGGCAACTTCGGATAAAAAGGGAAATGTGAATGTCCGGCTTCCCCGTCCTTATGCAAAAAGAGACTATTATAAAGATGCCTTTGTATTGGCATATCCGGCTTTGGAGACAGAAACTTGTTTGTTTCATTCTTTAGTAGCAAAAGTACTTCTGAATGGAAAAGAAGTCGAAAAAGAACTGTTCTTCGATAATGATCTGGAATCTCAAATTCATTTGGATAAACAGAAAGGACAGTTGACTTTTGAATTGAACCAACCCTTCGAAGCGCAAGCTATTACAGTTCGTCGTGGTGACCGGGAGAAACCTCTCGATCCACATGACGGCCCCCGTGATTATGCTCCCGTATTGACTCTCGAAGTATCTCAAGACGGAATACAATATACTAAGATTGCTACTTTAAACAGTCCTGCTTTGCGTGAAATGGATACGCCGGGTATCGCTCGTTTTACTCCTGCAAAAGGGCGTTATTTCCGATTAACATCGAACCGCAGTACGAATTTGAGTGAAGTGAATCTTCACGCTTCCGATCGGTTGGAGAACTGGCCGGCTAAAACTAATTATGTGAAAGATCCTGTATCATTGGGATTCTCTTCTCAACAAGTGAATCTTAATCAAATAATTGATCCGGATAAAGTGGTTGATATAACCTCCTGTATGGATGCTAATGGATTATTAAAATGGAAAGCTCCGAAGGGTAGCGGGCGTTGGACAATTCTTCGTATCGGTTCCACTACTACCGGAGAAGTAGTAGCTGCCGCTCCCGATAGTGGTGTTGGTCTGGATTGTGATAAATTCAGTAAAAAAGCATTGGACCAGCATTTCGATCTTTTTCTTGACCCTTTATTGGATAAATTGAAACCATGGTGTGGCAAGACGTTGACGACGTTGATGATGGATAGTTGGGAAGCCGGAAAGCAGAACTGGACTTCTTCTCTTCCGGATTTCTTCTGCGAACGTCGGGGATACGATGTGACTCCCTGGTTATTGGCCATGACCGGACGCATCGTGAAAAGTGTAGAGGCAACCGAACGTTTCCTGTATGATATGCGTCGCACACATACTGATATGTTTAATGAAAACTTTCTGGCTCACTTCAAAGAGAGAGCCGCCCGTCATGGCTTAAAGTTCGCTGCAGAACCATACGGTGACGGGAATTTCGAAAGCCTTGAATATGCCGAATATCTGGATTATCCGATGAGTGAATTTTGGATACATTATATTTATGGAGGCGTTACCACTTCAAAGATGGCGGCCAGTACGGCACATCTTTGGAACCGTCCGGTTGTGGGAGCAGAGTGTTTCACAGGAACTCCTTTCAACAGTAAACTGACGGAACACCCGTATGCAATGAAAGCCGAAGGAGATTATATGATGACTACCGGAGTGAACCGTTTTGTTTATCATGTGTTTGCACATCAACCTTATGTGGGTGGTACGCCGGGAACATTCATGACAATGGGACCTTTCGGAACTCATCTTAACCGTAACTCCGTTTGGGCGGAACAAGCCATAGGATGGAACACTTATAATTCCCGTTGTGCATACATGTTACAACAAGGATTGTATGCGGCAGATATATTATATATTAAGGATGAAGGTATCTCATCCGGAATAGCGGATTATGATTTTGAAACTCCCGCCACTCCATACGGCTATCGATGGGATATTGGCAGCAGGAATATTCTTTCTCGTTTGGAAGTAAAAGACGGAAGACTCTTGTTACCGCACGGAATGAGTTACCGGATATTGGTCCTGACACCTATGGAGCAATGTTCACCTGAATTGCTTCAACAAGTGAAACGATTGATGCAACAGGGAGCTACTATTGTGCTTGCGGGTGAAAAGCCGGCAGGATATATGGGAATGGATGCTGCGAAAGACAAAGAAGTAAAAGTCTTGGCGGGCGAATTATGGGAGCGTCAGCCCACCGGCAATGCTCGTATCTATCATACAAAGAACCTGCAAGAAGTATTGGATATGGAAAATATACGTCCTGATTTCTCTTTTACCGCAATCAATAAGGATGCACAAATTCATTTTATACATCGTTCAGTGGCAGGTGATGAAATTTATTTTATCAGTAATCATCGCCGTCGTCCGGAACAGTTGACAGCCACTTTCCGTATCAGTGGTATGAAACCCTCACTTTGGAATGCAGAGACGGGTGAAACAGATATTCCGGTTCCTTACAAAGAAAAAAACGGAGTAACGAAAGTGAATTTATCACTGGCCGAAAGTGGTTCCGCTTTTCTTGTATTCCGCCGTTCGGAGAACATAGAAAAGGAAACGACTGATTTTAAAGAAGTAACTTCTGTTTCTACTTTAGATTCGCCTATATATGATACGTTCACTATTTCAATGTGGGCCAAACCGGAAACATTTGCAGCTGCGGGGCGTGGTTTCCTTATATTCCCCGATAAAGGCGAGGAACGTTATGGTAAAGGACATGCTACGGTAGGGCTTGCCATGGGGCAGAATACCGTCCGGGTCTATGAACGTGCTTCCGCTAACAGTGTGGTGCTTGAATCAAAAACTCCGGTAGAAGGATGGACGCACGTAGCATTAGTCTACCACAAAGGGGTACCGATACTTTATCTGAATGGACATCGAGTAGCAACCGGTCAGAAGTCTCCGTATATTTGTTCTCCGGCCTATGATGTCCCGATGGCGGAAGAACAGTATATCGGTAGTTTTGAAGGAGATCAGACAAAGACTATTTATGTACCTGAAGCTTGGTCAGAAGAAAAGATAAAAGCGGAAGTGGCCTCCGGCTTACCGGTTCCTTTACTTTCTGAAGAGAACTGTATTTTGCAGACCTTGAATGAAAGTTGGACTGTTCAATTTCCGGCTTGGAGCAAAGCTCCTACCGAAATAACGTTGCCGGTACTGCAATCTCTTCACAAACATTCAGATTTTAACGTAAAACATTTCTCCGGTACTTCTACTTATTCAAGAACGTTCGTTCTCACAAAGAAAGAAATAAAGAATCTGACGAAAAAGGGAGTTTCCAGGCAGATTTTGTTAGACTTGGGACGTGTAGAGAATTTAGCACAAGTAAGTATCAACGGGAGTGCGCCTGTGCTGATATGGAAAGCACCATATCAGATGAATATCACCTCTTTGATAAAAGCGGGGGTGAATGAACTGAAAGTGGACGTTACCAATCTCTACCCCAATCGTTTGATAGGTGATGAATATCTGCCGGAAAAATATCCGTATGATGAATATGGGCGTATTTGTCAGTTTCCTGCATGGTATACCAATCAGGAGAAAGACGACGACCGTCAGCGTGTTCTCTTTGCTCCATGGAAATATTATACGAAGGAAGCCCCGTTGTTGGAATCCGGATTATTGGGTCCCGTACGGATTCTTTATAAAGATAAATAAAAGCTGGCTCAAAACAGTAATTCGGTGCAAGCGTATCATCCGGAAGGAAGATGCGCTTTTGCCAATGTAAATAATACATTTCTTTCATTCTTTAAAAGAGAATATGTATATTTGCATCGTACATGTTAATAAAATCAGTTGTTTCGTGAAGAGCACTTTAAAATATAGCATTTCATTTTTTATATTTCTGTGTTGGCACATGCTTTTGTCAGCGCAACCCTATACATTTCGCAATGTAGTAATGGCTGATGGTCTGTCGGGGCTATTGGTGAATACAATTTATAAAGATTCCGAGGGCTTTGTATGGCTGGGTACGGACAACTGCCTCGACCGTTTTGATGGTGTGAAAGTGAAGCATTTTGAGTTCCGAGGTGTAGAGGAAGTACGTAAAAAACGAGTTTCCGCTATTGTGGAAACATCTGATAAACAGCTGTGGGTGGGTAACGGGATAGGTCTGTGGAGATTGAACCGTACGAAAAACGAACTGGAGCGAATCGTCCCCGAGAAAATAGATTGTTCTGTTAATGCGTTGCTCTGCAATGACGAAGCACTCTATATGGGAACGGATCGCGGACTTTTTGTTCAAATAGGCGGAAAATTGACACAAGTACTTGTCGATAAAAATATGCTGGCCGCCTGTAACCGAATCTTGGATATGTGCCTGGACGAGGAGAAAAAACAACTTTGGCTGGCTACGGTGCAAGGACTATTTGCTTACTCACTTTCTGACGGGCATATTTCTTCCTGGCATTTTCGTGAGAATGTATCCGAAGCCGATTATTTTCGGTGTATAACCCGCATCGGTGATACGCTCTATTTGGGCACAATGAGTCAGGGAGTGATTCGTTTTGATATGAAGCGAAGCACTTTTTCGCATACAACGGACTTGGGATGTAATGTGATTTCTGATATTTCCAGTGACGGTAAAGAACTGATTTATGTCGCAACGGATGGCAATGGCGTGCATTTCCTTTCTCATAAAGATCAGCATGTTGTGCAAAGTTTTTGTCATGATGTACGTGATAAAGACGGAATTCGTAGCAATTCAATCTATTCTTTGCTGGTGGATGATAAAGGGGCGGTTTGGATTGGACATTTTCAGGCGGGGGTGGATTATTCACTTTATCAGAATGGATTATTTCATATTTATACCTATCCACCATTGTTTAATTCGGCTAATATTTCCGTCCGTTCATTCCTGAATCGGGGGATAGAAAAACTCATAGGCTCCCGCGACGGTTTGTTTTATATCAACGAAGCGACCGGTGTCGTGAAAAGCTTTATGAAACCGGAACTGCCTTCTGATCTTATTCTTTCGATGTGTTTCTATCAGGGAGAATATTATATCGGCACGTATGGTGGAGGAATGATGGTATTGAATCCGAAGACTTTGTCGCTGGGACATATCACCCAAGGAGATACCAAATTGCTGCTTAACGGACATGTTTTCAGCCTCGTTCCCGATTCAATGGGGAATTTGTGGATTGGCACTTCACAAGGCATTTTCTGTTACAACAAAATCTCCGGCGAAACAAAGATTTACACCAGTGCCAATTCTCAACTTCCCGAAGGGAATGTATACGAAGTGCGCTTCGACTCTACCGGAAAAGGATGGATTGCTACGGAAAATGGAATGTGCATTTACGACCCTGCTTCGCAAAGTCTGCGTTCTAATGTATTTCCGAATGGGTTTGTGAATAAAGATAAGGTGCGCTGTATCTATGAAGATTCTAAAAATAATCTTCATTTTCTGCGTGAAAAAGGCAATCTGTTTACTTCGACTTTGACGATGGATCGTTTCCAACAATTGCCGGTTATCCCTGCAGTGCCGGAAAATTCATTGATGTCTGTCGTCGAAGATGACTTTGGGTGGCTTTGGCTGGGATGCAATGATGGTCTGATTCGCTTTAAAGATGAAGGGAAGGAGTATGATGCTTTCACGTTTAATGACGGTCTTCCGGGACCGACCTTTACCAATGGCGCCGCTTCTAAGGATGAAAAAGGAATACTTTGGTTTGGAAATACCCGTGGACTGATTTATGCCGATCCGAAAAAGGTGGATGAAGTGCGTCATCAGACAGTACATCCGATTGTGTTTACTGATGTAATGGCAAATGGAATATCCGTTCATGACTATTCTCTGAAGCACGATCAGAATAATTTGACTTTCTGTTTTACCGATTTTTCGTATGGGCTTCCATCTGCTATGATGTATGAATATCGACTGGATGGAGCGGATACAGAATGGAAATTGCTTGCAGCGCAAAGTGAAGTCTCTTATTATGGGCTTTCTTCGGGAGAATATACTTTTCGTGTTCGTCTTCCGGGTAATAATCAGTCGGAATCTATTTTGACTTTGGAAATTCGTTCTCTGATTCCTTGGTGGGCATGGGGAGTGATGGTTATATTGCTTATTTTAGGGGTACTGCTTATTAGATATTATCTTTGGAAACGTATTCGTGGCTTGAGTATTCCAGCTTTTCAGTCAGGTAAGCAACAAGTTGTGGAAGAAGAAGGATTGACGGTTGAAAGCAAACAGGAACAATCTATCGAAGAGAAGTATAAGACCAATCGATTGAGTGATGCTGAATGCAAGGAACTTTATGAGAAGTTGGTTGCTTATGTAGAAAAGAAACGTCCCTATATTAATCCGGATCTGAAAATGGGAGATTTGGCAGCGTCATTAGGAACATCTTCCCATTCTTTATCTTATTTATTGAACCAGTATCTGAATCAGTCTTACTACGACTTTATCAATGAGTATCGAATATCCGAGTTTAAGAAACTGGTAGTCGACAGCAAGTATTCGCGTTATACATTGGTGGCATTGGCAGAACTGTGCGGATTCAGCTCACGTGCTTCTTTCTTTCGTTCGTTCAAAAAGAGTACGGGAGTCACTCCGAACGAATATATCCGTAGCATCGGTGGAACTGCCAAAGAAGAGTAACTTTTCGACTTATTATCACTGAAATCTATTTTATGCTCATATTCCTTTCACCCTTCACACCGCCCTATTAATCGGGATTAGAGGGTGAAGGCCCTCCCTTCACCCGGTGAATCTCTCTTTTACTTCTCTCTTGCTTGTTATCTATTAATAGATAAGTTGTTCTCTTCCCTATGCAAACTTCTTTTGCTCCTATTGCAAAGTTACTTTTCATATAGATCAATCTATAAATGCAAGTTTTGTTTTTATAAATGAAGCTTGCGTTTATAAAAACAAAGCTTGCAATTATATAAATGTAACTTTCATTTATAGTTTATCCTTAGCAAAATGTAACTTTGCCATAAGTACAGAGCAAGTTTATCTTTAATGAAACGGAACTTATCTATTAATGTTCCTACTTCATAATAGCTTTGATGTGACAATGAAACAATCAAATGATAAGATTGAAGAGGTGAAGAGTCTCATTTTATAAAGTGAGACTTCGTTTTGTTTTAATGTAATGTGTTGATAATTAGTATTATATCTTTGAATGAGTATATCTAGATTCATTGAGATTGATCTGCTTTATTTTCTGGCTGTTATATCCAAAATCACCTCTATATTTGCATCGTGATCAAAACCGAAAAAGATAGTATTATGGAGACAACAGCTAACACTTCCGACAACATTATCACTCGTTCTTACGAAGAATATTATCAGGTAATACTTACCTATATAACCTATCGTATCACTCACCGTTACGAAGCGGAAGATTTAACCCAAGATGTATTTATACGCTTGCTGGATTATAAGCAAATGCTTCGTCCCGATACAGTGAAGTATTTCCTCTTCACTATCGCACGTAATATAGTAACTGATTATATCCGCCGCTATTATAAGAAGCAGGAGGTGGATAGCTATATGTATGATTGTGCTGTCACCTCCACTAATGAAACAGAAGAAGGCATCATAGCCAATGATTTGATGGCAACCGAACAACGCAAGTTGGCAATGATGCCCGAACAGAGACGCTTGGTATATGCAATGAACCGTTTTGAGGCTAAAACATCTACGGAAATTGCAGAAGAAATGAATCTTAGCCGCCGTACGGTGGAGAATCATCTTTTTCTGGGACGCCGTGAGATGCGTGAGTTTTTTAAGAACTGTATTTAATTTTATTGTTTAATAAATAAACCCTTTGTACTTATGGAAAAAGGAATGAAAGACAAAAAAGACATATTTATGTCAGATTTAGCTTTAGAGAATGAAAAAATGATTTTATTTTTAGAACCTCAAATTTAATTTTATGAAATCTGGAAAAGGATTAATGTGTTATTTTAGACCTGATAAGAAAACTATTCTTACATTAGGTCTGATGTTCGGTCTGTTTCCCTTCTCAGGGGCATGGACAAATGCGGCTGTTGATGACAGTCAGGTGATAGCTCAAGCTCAGAAGAAAATAAAAGGTACTGTGATTGATGCTACAGGCGAGCCTTTGATTGGTGTAAATGTAAGTGTAGTCGGTCAGACAGGAGGAACTATAACGGATATTGATGGCAAATACTCGATTGATGTTCCTGCGGGTGCTCAGTTGAAATTCAGTTATATCGGCTATCAGGATCAAGTGCTTCATACGACAAATCAAACAGTGTTGAACGTAACCATGAAAGAAAGTACGGAAGTGCTTGACGAAGTAGTGGTGGTTGGTTATGGTTCTCAGAAGAAAGAGACATTGACAGGTGCTGTGACAGTTGTGAGTGATAAAATGCTGAAAGAAAAAGGAACTATGTCTAGTCCGTTGCAAGCGATGCAGGGACAGGTCCCGGGTGTCATGATTACGCGTAACTCTTCGGCTCCGGGTGATGAAAGCTGGGGATTGAAATTGCGCGGTGCTGTTTCGGCTAATGCTACTGATCCACTGATTATCATTGATGGAGTTGCTTATGATGGTGTAAATGCATTACGTAATATCAACCCTTCGGATATTCAGTCTATCAATTTCTTGAAAGATGCTTCGGCTGCGATTTATGGTTCACGTGCTGCCGGTGGTGTAGTATTAGTGACCACTAAGCAAGCAAAAGAAGGAAAAGCGAAAGTAGAGTATAGCGGTTCGTATACCTATAAGATGGTAGGTCTTCAGCCAGAGTTAATGAGCTTGGGAGAGTGGTCTAATGCTGTATTGCAGGCTCGTTATAACGACGGATATACAGACACAGACACTTGGATTCAATATGCAAAACTAGCTTTGGCCAATGAGGGAAAATACATAGATTTGAGTCACAGTGCCAATCCGTTTACATCGGCTTTCACAGATGTAAAAGACTTTGTGTTTATGGATACGAACTGGACGGATATTCTGTTTGGTAATGCAGCTTCTACACAACATGATTTGGCTATATCCGGTGGTACGGAGAAGAATCTATATCGTTTATCGGCAGGATTTATGTATGATGATAGTAACCTGAAATGGGGAAATAACAATAACAAACGTTTTAATCTTCGTTTGACTAATAAGCTGAAAGTCTTTGATAATTTTACGATTGAGTCTGTTATTGCATACAATCGGCAAGATCAGGTTTCTCCCTCTATGATTGGTAATACATTGACATCTGGTTATCCGCAACCAGGTCTGCCGGCTGCTACTATTGATGGTAAACCTTATTCATGGGGTACTTGGATGTCGCCTATTTGGTATGCAGAGAAAGGTGGTGACAATAATCTGAAAGTATCAGAAATAAACATTAGCGAGAAGTTTACTTATAATATAAATAAGTATTTGGACGTTGTGGCTAATTTCGGTTATAACTCAGGCACAGCTACACGTGACATCAAGAAGATGGCTATCACTTCCTACAATTACGCCGGAACAGAAATTAATGGAGGACCGTCTGTTTCTAACCAGGCTAATTCTTCTTATGAGAAAACAGATTCCCGCACTGATTTCTATTCAATGACTGGCTATGTGAACTACCATAACACATTTGCAAAGAAACATAATGTGAGTGCTATGATTGGTACACAGTACGAACTCAAAGAATACGATTATTTTGGGGTTTCAGTAAAAGATATTCAGAATTCTTTAGAAACGGTTAACGGTGCCGGAGAGATTTCTTTGAAAGATAAGCATGGAACAAAATGGCATGAGGCTGTAATGTCTTATTATTCTCGTCTGAATTATAATTATAACGAGAAATATTTGTTTGAAGTGAATATGCGTTATGATGGTTCTTCCAAGTTCCAACCGGAAAATCGTTGGGATTTCTTTTACGGATTGTCTGCTGGGTGGCGTATTACTCAAGAATCATTTATGCAGAATATTAAATGGCTGAATGATTTAAAACTCCGTCTGTCTTATGGTGAAGTTGGTAATCAGAGTGGAGTAGATCGCTATGATGGGGCGCAGTTCTATAAATTTGAGTCTCAAAGTGGAGCCTATTTGGGGGCTGGTAAAGCTACTATTATTGATACGAATGGTAAAATTGCTTCAATTGGGCGTGAGTGGGAACGGATTAAAAACTACAATATAGGTGTCGATTTTTCTTTATTGAGTTCTCGTTTGAGCGGTACTGTAGAAGCATTTATGAAACGCAATGATAATATGTTGATCAACGTTTCGTATCCGGGAATATTGGGAGATAATGCCGGTATGTCTAATAGTGGTAAATTTAAAGCTTATGGTTGGGAAGGAAATCTAAACTGGTCTGATAAGATAGGAAATGTACGTTACCATGTAGGTGGTACATTCTCTTATGCCAATAATAAACTGACTGATATCGGAGGAGTGACAGTTCTTTCGTCAGGATTTAAGGACAAGCAGCAAGGGTATCCGTTAAACAGTATTTTCGGTTTGCGCTATGCTGGTAAGATTCAGACTGAAGAACAGCGTCAGAAATATTTGTATCGTTTCTTATCAAGTAATTCTATTGGTCTGACCAACGACATACGTTTGGGAGACAATATGTACGCAGATATAAATAATGATGGCAAATTGGATTATAATGACTATGTGTATTTAGGAACTGATGACCCGAAAATTTCTTATTCATTTAATTTGGGTGCGGAATGGAAAGGTTTTGATTTGTCTTTGGTATTTCAAGGAGTAGCTAAACGTACGATCTTCCGTACAGGTGGTGGTAATAGTAATGATGGTAATGAAACTTGGCGTATTCCGATGAAGGCGGTTTATATGAACACCTCCAATCAATCTGTAGGCAATACATGGAGTCCGGAACATCCGGATGCATTCTATCCCTCATATACCAATAATAATACTATCAATACTTATAACTATCAGGCTTCTTCATGGTCAGTTGAGGATGGTTCTTATATACGCTTGAAGAATGTGACATTGGGATATACCGTGCCTGCTTCTTTCTTGAATAAATTGAAATCTATAAGTGCTTGTCGTTTATATATATCGGGCGCAGACCTTTGGGAACATTCCAAAATTAATGACGGATGGGATCCCGAAGCAAGTCGTAAAGTGTCGGATGCCGGACGTTTCCCATTTGTACGTACAGTAACTTTTGGATTGAATGTAACATTTTAATTGAATGATAATTATGAAAACATATAAAAAAGCTCTTTTATTACTGTCATTCGGTATGACTTTAAACTCTTGCTTGGATCTTGATCCGCAAGACCAGTTGGCTGATGGTAATTTATGGGAATCGGCTAGCGATTTCGAATACTTCGCTAACAACTTTTACGGTTGGACACGTGATTTTTCTACTGCGGTCTATGACGCTCCTCATTCCGATACACGTTCGGATTTGATGACTTCTAACACGATCAATGAATATAGTCATGGTAATAATTCAATCCCTACTTCGGATGGTAATTATACAAGTAATTATGCACATATTCGCCGTTGTAATCTTCTGTTGAAGAATGCCGCTTCCTATTCGGGGGCTGAATCTATCAGCCGTTATGTGGCAGAAGCTAAGTTTTTCCGTGCATATTGTTATTTTGATTTGGTACAATTATATGGAAATGTGATTTGGACCGCTGAACCATTGGACATTAATTCTCCGGAATTGAGAACTACCCGTAACGATCGTGGAGAAGTTATAGATTATATTATCAAGGATTTGCAGGAGGCGGCACCGGATCTTCCGGAAACGATTGGTACGGAAGATGCCGGTAAGATCTCCAAATGGGGAGCATATGCTTTTCTTTCAAGAGTAGCTCTTTATGAAGGTACATGGCAGAAATTCCGTAATAATGAAACACGGGGTAAGTCTCTGTTGACTATTGCGGCAGATGCTGCAAAGAAAGTGATTGATAGTAAGCAATATGAACTGTTTAAGCCGGCTGCTTTAGGTGAAATGGCTTATAAGTATTTGTTTACATTGGAAAATGTTCAATCTAACCCGGCGAATCTGACAAAGAGTGATAACAAAGAGTACATTTTCTCTCGTCGTCATGATGAAACGATTGCACCGATAGGAAAGAATATTACTCACAATTGTTTGAAGAACGTACAGTATATTAATCGTAAGTTTGTGAATCTATATCTTTGTAGTGATGGTTTACCGATAGGGAAGTCTAATAAATTTAGTAAGTATGCAAGTATGACTTCCGAATTTGAGAATCGGGATAACCGTATGAAAAATTGTTTGCTGGCTAATGGAACAAAATACTGGGCAAATAAGGATGCAGAGTGTCGTATTGACTGGAAAGGTATGGAAGGGGAAGATGCTACACATGCAATGACATGTGATGTCCGTACAGGTTCAGGATATCAGAATCAGAAATGGTGTACAGAACGAAAAGTGAAAGATGAACAAGAAGGATATGACTTTCCCATTATTCGTTATGCAGAAGTCTTGTTGAACTATGCAGAAGCGTTGTATGAGCGTGATGATAAAATCTCAGACTCAGATTTGAATATATCTTTAAATTTAGTTCGAACTCGTGTAAATGCGGATATGCCGAAATTGACTAATGATTTTGTGAAAGATCATGGGTTGGATATGCGAGAAGAAATTCGTAGAGAGCGTACAGTGGAACTCTATAATGAAGGATTTCGTATTGATGATTTAAAGCGTTGGAATGAAGCTATTGTGGAGATGCCGAAAGATATTCTGGGAATACAATGGAAGGGTACGGAATTTGAAACGGTATGGTCGAATGCTTCTTCTATGGCTAGAAATGAAGACGGATGTTTGGTTATGGAAAGTGGACGTAGTTGGAGCAGCAAGAATGACCTTTATCCACTACCTGCAGATCAAATACAATTGAATCCGAATTTGGGTCAGAATTCCGGCTGGCAATAAGTAACCTGAAATTTATTAAAATAGTATTTTATGAAAAAAAATAGAATAACATATTGGGGAGTGGCTTTGATGCTTGTAACTACCATGGTTACGACTTCCTGCAGTGATGACAAAGATTTTGGAGGAAAAATGGATGAAGTAACTACTATTTCATCCATAACAATAGCTCCAACTGAATATGATGTCGATAAGAATACGATTTGTCTTTTACGCAATACAGAATTGCAATTGTCTTGTTCGATAGAACCGGAAAATGTTACAGATAATACTGTATTATGGACTTCTTCCGATGAGACGATAGCAACAGTATCTCAGGACGGGAAATTAATTACTAAAGATAAATGTGGAAGTACCGTGATTAGTGTAACACCCGGTGTTGGCTTCGGGGGATCACAGGCGACTCCGACTCGTTTAGTGAAAGTTATAGAACGGGTCATTGAGGTGGAAAATATAGAATTGTCGGTTGCAGGCAATGAAGGCAATTCTATTGAGCTTTTTGCAGGTGATCAGAGACAGTTACTAATGGCTGTACTTCCGGAGAATCATACGTATTCTAAATACAAATGGAGCTCTGATAAGCCGGATATTGCTACAGTGAATGAGCAAGGCTATGTAAAAACAATATCTGCCGGTACGGCTAAAATCTCCGTAACATCATTGGATGGTGGTAATGCATCGGGAGAATTTACTTTTGTTGTTAAGCCTGCTATTGCTATTGAGGGTATTACGTTTGTAAATACAGAAAAACTGCAAGATTTGGCTTATGGTCAAGAAATTGATTTGGCTTCATTCTGTAAGTTAGAACCGGAGAATGCTACATTCGGATTGATTTCATGGTCCAGTGATAATGAGAATGTGGCTACGGTAAAAGAGAATGGAACTTTGAGTATCAACAGGATTACCGGTAGCGGAAATGCAATAAAGCTGACAGCTTCTACTCCTAATGGAGTCAATGTAACGTTGGATATCAATGTTACGGCCGGACATTTCTTCTATTCGTTTGAGAATGATATCGTGCCCTGCCAGTTGAACGCCGGACATAAAGGATCTTATTCAAGTGACGGTACAAAAACAAGAATTCAATTGGGAAATCAAGGGAACGGTAATTGGCGACAGGATTTCCAGGTGGTGAACAGCGCAAATCCTAAGTTATATTTAACTCCTCAAACATACAAGTATTTTGCTTACAAGTCTTTGAGACCTTATAAGGAAGGAACTAACGTCAGCGGAAGTGGTGTTATCAAATATGATCTTGGGGCAGGTGGATCCGCTGGAAATTATCGGAACACTAGTAACCCTTATTCTATATTTAATGTTGAAAGTGGTAAAATAGAAGATAAGGCAAATGAAAAATTTGGAGAACCTAACATTTATGTTATTGATTTATCTGTAAATGATGCAATTAAAGGAGCTCCTATTATTACTGATCCTTCAGGAATTGCCGAAATGACTTTATTCTCCATATGGGTTCCTGATGTAAAAGATGACGGAACTACTAAATGGTATGATATGTATTGGATGGGAACATTCAAGAGTGAAGAAGAATTGGCTGAATTCATCAAGGAGTATAATTAATAATTTATAGATATGAAAAAATTTGATACATATTTAGGAGCAGGGCTGATAGCCTTGTTTTCTCCCTCATTCTTAGCGTGTAGTGAAATAGAAGACGGTTACAACGACATTGATAGTTGGCCTGATGTGGTAGATTATACTTCCACTTTACAACATCCTTGTATGTTGCATACTGAAGCAGATTTTCAGTTTGTGAAGGAGAAAGTGGATGCCGGACTACAACCATGGAAAAATGCTTATGATCATTTATGTCAAAGCCAGCACTCGCAAAATACATGGACCGCATCTCCAGTGGAGAAACTGGCCCGTTTGGATCAGAAAAATTGGTCTGATAAGTATCCGAATGATTGGAATAATTATACGCATCTGATGAGAGATGCTGCGTCTGCTTATCAATTGGCACTTCGTTGGAAAATTTCGGGTGATGATTCTTATGCAAAAGCCGGAGTGGATATATTAAATGCCTGGGCCAAGAAATGTACAGGATATATTGTGGGATCAGATGGTAAGTTCATCGACCCGAATGAGAATCTGATAGCTATTCAAATTCATCAATTAGCAAATGCGGCTGAAGTGTTGCGTACTTATAAGGGATGGAATGAAGCTGATTTTACAAAATACAAAGCTTGGATGAAAGATGTATTTTATCCGTTTGCTACTAACTTTCTAAGTACTCATGAGGGACGTGCATGTGCTTTACACTATTGGTTAAATTGGGACTTGGCTAACATGACAGCTATATTGTCAATTGGGATTTTGAATGATGATAACTTTCTTATCAATGAAGCTATACAATACTTTAAATACGGTATTGGTTCAGGTAACATTGTAAATGGCGTACCTTTTGTTCATCAAGATCCGGATAGTGAAGAATTGTTAGGACAGTGTCAGGAGTCAGGCCGCGACCAGGGACATGCAACTTTGTGTGTCAGTCTGATGGGAGTATTCTGTCAAATGGCGAAGAATATTGGTGAAGACCTTTTTGCTTATGATAATTATCGTGCGTTGTCTATGTGTGAATATATAGCTAAATATAATTATGGTACGACAGAAACAGGCAGTGCATCTGCTAGCTGGAATCTAAGTAATTTTAAATATGACGTATCTAGTTTGCCTTACACTACTTATGAAAATTGTGAAGGTGGTGTTTGGCCAAGTATGTCCTATGAAGAACATAAGAACGGCAACGAAACTCGTGGTTCGGTGCGTCCTGCGTGGGAACTTTTTTACCGCTATGCATTAGATAACAATCGTCCGGCACGTTATGCAAAAGAATGGGTGGAACTAATGCGCCAAAATGCTAGTCGCGGAAATTCAGATGGTGGAGCAGGTGACTATGGACCTAATAGCGGTGGTTATGATCAATTAGGTTTTGGAACCCTGATGTTTGCTAAAGAATAAATAAGAATGCTTTTGGTTATGTAGCATGATATTTTTACAATAATCTTGCGTAAATAGAAAAAAAAGTTGGAAAGGGATTAGGTATTTACCTAATCCCTTTCGTATATATAAGTAAATAGGTCAATAAATAGATTGTTTTGAAATCAGAGATAGGATTCAGTTTTAAAAGTGATTGGTTTTTATATAAGGTAGAAAGAACCTGTTTTTAGGAATAACGAATCTAGTTTTGAATGAAATTGATTAGTAAGGTATATGCGTAAAAAGATTCTGTTTTTAGCAGGAATGATGGCTTGCAGTTCATTGGCAGGCGCACAAGAAATTTCTAAGACCTGGGTGGCTGATAAGGGGAATGGAACTTATCAGAACCCGGTTCTTCATGCTGACTATTCAGACCCGGATATCTGTGCGGCCGGAGATGATTTCTATATGACAGCATCCAGCTTTAATTGTATTCCCGGAATTCCTATTCTTCATTCCAATGATTTGGTTAATTGGTCGTTAGTAAACTATGCGTTACCGGTTCAGGAGCCGGAAGCCTTCTTCGATAAGGCACAGCATGGTAAAGGCGTATGGGCACCGGCCATTCGTTTTCATAACGGAGAATTTTATATTTACTGGGGTGATCCGGATTATGGAATCTATATGATTAAAACCAAAGACCCGAAAGGAAAATGGAGCAAACCTGTATTGGTGAAAGCAGGAAAAGGAATGATTGATGCAACTCCTTTGTGGGACGAAGACGGGAAAGTATATCTGATACATGCTTATGCCGGAAGCCGTAGTGGGGTGAACAGTATCCTCGTCATTTGCGAACTGAATGCGGAAGGAACAGAAGTTATTTCCGATCCGGTGATGGTGTTCGACGGAAATGATGGAAAGAATCATACCGTAGAAGGACCGAAGCTCTATAAACGCAACGGATACTATTATATTTTTGCTCCGGCAGGAGGGGTAGCAACCGGTTGGCAATTGGTACTTCGCTCAAAGAACATCTATGGCCCTTACGAATCGAAAATCGTGATGGCACAAGGAAAGACAACGATAAACGGACCTCATCAGGGCGGTTGGGTAGACACCAACACAGGAGAATCCTGGTTCGTCCATTTTCAAGATAAAGGCGCTTACGGACGTGTGATTCATTTGAATCCGATGATGTGGATAAATGACTGGCCTGTAATCGGAGTAGATAAGGATAAAGACGGTTGCGGCGAACCTGTAACGGCCTATAAGAAACCGGATGTAGGAAAGACCTATCCGATCGCTACTCCGCCGGAGAGTGATGAATTCAATACCCGGCATTTGGGATTACAATGGCAATGGCATGCCAATAAAAAAGACACTTACGGGTTTACTACCAATTTGGGATTTATCCGTCTTTATGCAGGCAGCCTTTCGAAAGAGTTTGTGAACTTCTGGGAAGTTCCTAACCTGATGATGCAAAAGTTTCCGGCTGAAGAGTTTACAGCTACGACCAAGCTGACATTTACTGCCAAGCAGGATGGAGAACAAACCGGAATTATTGTGATGGGATGGGATTATAGTTATCTTTCTATTCGCAAGGCGGGGGATCAGTTTATTCTGCAACAGGCAGTTTGTAAGGATGCGGAACAGCAAAATCCCGAGCAGATAAAAGAATTGGCAAACATTCCGGTAAAATATCTAAAGATGCCGGGAGTAGCAGATAATGAATGGCAAACAGTTTATTTACAGGTAAGGGTTCGGAAAGGAGCCGTTTGTACATTTGCTTATAGTCTGGACGGGAAGAAATATACGCCAGTGGGAGAGCCTTTCACAGCCCGTCAAGGCAAATGGATTGGAGCCAAAGTCGGATTATTCTGTGTGACTCCGAATGAAGGCAATCGGGGATGGGCAGATGTAGATTGGTTTCGGATGAATAAGTAATTGACCAATCAATAATTGACAAAGAGAAATAAAGATTAAGAATTAACTCGAAGATATCAGATTAAGATGAAAAAGATTGTAGTAGGTTGGGCTGTGATGTTAGGTTTCTGTACGTGTGCTCATCAGCCGTCCGGTACATTGGATGTGAATAAGGCATTGGACTATTGTGCAGAGCAGACACAACGTACGCTTGCGGAACTGAAAACAGACTCCGGCATCGACTATACAATGATGCCACGTAATATCATGACTGACGAACATCATTGGAATTGTCGGAAAGCGACAAAAGAAGAATGGTGTGCCGGTTTCTGGCCCGGAGTATTATGGTATGATTACGAATATACGAAAGATAAACAGATTCAGGAAGAAGCGGAGAAGTTCACGAACTCTCTGGAATTCCTTTCCAAGACTCCGGCTTTCGACCATGATTTGGGCTTTCTCGTGTTCTGTAGCTACGGAAACGGTTATCGCCTGACCAAGAATCCGGCTTACAAACAAGTGATTCTTGATACAGCCGATACGTTGGCTACTCTGTTCAATCCCATCGTAGGAACTATCCTTTCATGGCCTCGTGAAGTGGAACCCCGCAACTGGCCGCACAATACCATCATGGATAACATGATTAATCTTGAAATGTTTTTTTGGGCAGCGAAGAATGGTGGAAATCCTTATTTATATGATATTGCCGTTTCTCATGCCGATAAAACGATGAAATGCCAGTTCCGTCCCGACTATACATCTTACCATGTAGCGGTATACGACACTATTACAGGTAATCTGATAAAAGGAGTAACCCACCAAGGTTACGCTGACAGCACCATGTGGGCGCGTGGTCAGGCATGGGCAATCTATGGATATACTGTTGTTTATCGTGAAACGAAAGATCCGAAGTATCTTGATTTCGCGCAGAAAGTGACAGATGTCTATCTCGAACGTCTGCCGGAAGACAAGGTTCCTTATTGGGATTTCAGTGCACCGGGAATACCGGATGCTCCCCGTGACGCTTCTGCTGCTGCAGTTGTGGCCTCTGCTTTGCTTGAATTATCCACTTACCTCCCGAATGGAACAGGAAAACGTTATAAAGATGCAGCTATTGAAATGCTGGCAAGCCTGAACTCTGACAGTTATCAGAGTGGTAAAAGCAAACCGTCATTCCTGTTGCATAGTGTAGGACACTGGCCGGCTCATTCGGAAATAGATGCTTCTATTATTTATGCAGATTATTATTATATCGAAGCCTTGTTGAGGCTGAAACGTCTGCAAGAAGGACACGGGGTATTGGGATAATAGTATTACCGGGCTTATGAATATGGTAATATCAAAGTATCGGTAGAACTAATAAAGTGAATAATTAGATTAGTATAGATGATAGAGTGAAAAAGGAAAAGCTCTGTAAGAACGAAGGGTTCTATACAGAGCTTTTTTTACTGGTTAGGGTTAGGCTTATTATTATTTTACCTTGATGATGTCATAATTCAGATCGCTGACAGCTTCTTGCAAGCTATCGTTCACCAAACGAAGAGTGGTGTCATTAACAATCACGAAATACATCGGAGCCTCACCATCTTTCGGAGTTAATTTTACAGCTGTAACAGGTTTTTTGTTCACTACCTTGTGTACAGTCTCTTGTTTTCCTTTTGAAGTGAAAGTCTTGTTCTGTCCTTGACCTTCAGCGTCGAGGTAAGTCATATCCAGTGTATACGCAGTATCCACACCGTCAGTTGCAGCGTTCAGGGTCAGTACATAGTCAATACCCGGACCATCGGCAGCAGGAAGAGTACCTTCATAAACTTCAGTCAATTCGGTAATCGGAGTCATAGCAAGAGCTAGACTGTCTGCTTGTGCCTCTGCGGCTTTGTTTGCTTTTGATTGGCATGATGCCAAAGCAGCTACGACTGCTGCTAACATAATTACTTTTTTCATCGTTAAGTGCTTTAAGTTAATATAAATATAGTGAGCTATTGCTCGTTTTTTGCTATCCTATTCTTGTTCCTCATCCCGTTTGATGACAAGCAGTTTGTCTACTCGTCCGCGGTCCATATCCACCACTTCGAATTGCAGATTCTTGTAGGTGAAGATGTCTCCTGCTTTCGGGATGCGACCAATCAGGAACATGGCCAGTCCACCCAGAGTGGTGAAGTCTTCCGATTCCAGATCTTCGTAGGATAAGATACCCATTTCCTCCATGAAGTCGTCGATATTCATTGAAGCTTCCACCAGCATTGAACCATCCTGCCTTGTGACGATTTCTTCTTCTTCCATTTCATCCTCTTCAAGGATGTCTCCAAAGATACTTTCGGTCAGGTCGTGCAGTGTGATAATGCCTTCTGTGCTGCCATACTCGTTAACAACAACTCCGAACTTGTTTTTGTTCTTCTTAAATAGCTCTAAAACTTTATTTGCATACAAACTTTCCGGAATAAAGAGGGGAGGACGGGCAATTTCGCGCAGGTTAAACACCTTTTTGTTACCTACCATCAGGATAATATCCTTTACGGAAACCACACCGATAATCTCATCTTTCCGTTCGTCTACCAATAGATATTTACTGTAATGTTCTTCTTCGATAATCTTCATCACTTTTTCCTGTGTATCATCGGGATGAAGGATAATAAGATCTCTGCGATGTGTCATCAGTTCGTTGGCGCGTTTATCAGAGAAACGGAATACGTCACGTATCATCTCCGTTTCCTCTTTGTCAATCACACCCTGCTCCGAACTTTGGTGCAGAATCATTTTGATTTCCTCCTGCGTCATGGGGCGTTCTTCGCTTTTCAGACCGATAAGTTTGTTCAGTAACCGGGTAGAGACACTTAGCAACCATACAAAAGGATAAGAAACCTTCGTCAGCAGAATCATGACCGGGCTGAACAAAGTGGCGTATCGCTCCGGATTACTAAGAGCAATGGATTTAGGAACCAGCTCTCCGATTATCAGAGAAAGATAGGTGATAATTGCTACGGTAGTAATCATTGCCAGGTTGCGTGCATAAGCTTCTGCGCCCGGAATGAGAGAAAAGAAAGGAACGAGATCGTCGGCAATAGCCACACCACCATACGCACCGGATACGATACCGATCAGCGTGATACCAATCTGAATGGTAGATAAGAACTTTTCCGGTTCTTCCAATTGTTTTAAAACTCCACGGGCTGATTTGTTACCTTTTGCGACAAGTGTTTCAAGACGTGCTTTGCTGGATGATACCAACGCAATTTCGTACATGGCAAAAATGCCATTCAGTATAAGTAAGAAAAGTATGATAAGAAATTCCATAAATGGATTAAAATGGTTATTGCTTCGAAATTATATAAAAAAAGAATACTCTCTGTATATATTAATGATAATTAGGTAAAATTGTTTGCTTCGCTATGTCGGTATTTTACAAAAAAGGAGGAGAATATGCGGATAAATTAAGGCATTTGAATATAGGTTGTATTGATAAATATTCAGGAGGGTACCCTTTTCGGATACCCTCCTGGTAGTAATTATACGAAAGTATTGTTCCTTACTTCTTGGCGTAGCTGTCTGCTTTGGCTTTTGTACGTTCAATACGCTTTTGAGTGTCCGGATGTGAAGAGAACATTCTTTGTGCATAGGATGCTTTAGGAGCATCTTTTGCAAGTTCTGCTAATTTACTCAAGGCATTTGCCATTGCATACGGGTCGATACCGTTTTTTACGCAGAATTCAACACCGTAATCATCGGCTTCATTTTCTTGCTTTTGTGAGAATTGTGCACCGGCAAGAGCTTCCGCCATAGCTCCTAGTTCGGAGTCTGTCAGTTTGGCAACTTTGTCGTTGGCTGCACCTGCCGCGTTTTTCACAGCTGATCGTAGGTAGGCATTTTTCATAGCGTCTTTGGAATCAGTGTGAACCACATGACCGATTTCATGACCTACCACTGCCATAACTTCTTCGTCCGTCATAACATCCATCAGACCAGCGCAGATACGTACACTACCGTCACCGCAGGCAAAGGCGTTTACGTCTACCACTTCATATACACCAAAGTTTAGTTTCAGTCCGTCCACTTCTTTTATGTGTCCGGTCAGTTTCTCCAGACGTTTGCCATATTCGGTATCAGGTTTTGTCAATGGATTATGAGTGTCCATCCATGCCATATATTCCTTACTCATATTAGCAATGTCCGCATCAGATAACGTAACGGCTGATACTACATCTTTACCTGCTTGTAAAGCTTTTCCTAAATTAATCTTCTTGCCGAATTGTGCAGAAGCTGTCATTCCCATGCCTAACAAGACGAAGGCAATCATTACAATTTCTCTTTTCATACTCTTTTCTAGTTTAATATTTAATGCATAAATTAATACTCAAATGTGATTCCTAATGTAGGGAGTAGTGTCCCGCTCGATTGCTTGATACTTTTCATCTTATAATGCTGATTGTCGGCAGGAGCTTCCGGATTCTCTATGATGCTGGTGCTCATCAGTACATCCTGCTGTTTCAGTTTGCTTGCCGTGATATTTTGCAAATCAAGATAGAATCCCAGCATACAATGCTTCAGATAAAATGTCTTGTCGATGCGGAGGTCTACCTGCGCAAAGGCCGGAAGTCGTTCCTTATTGTATTTCGAATAGTCGTAATATGCTTTGCCTTGTGCATCCCAGGCGGATACCAAGGATGACTTTTCTTCATCATAAGGTGTATAAGGAGCACCACCGATGCAACTGACTTTCATGCCGACACTCCATTGGCGGGGCAGATTGTAAGTTCCTCGTAAATTGAAAATATACCGGTTATCCCATGCGGATGCAATGTATTCGCTCTCTTTGTCGTTGCGGTATTCACTTTTAAAGATGGTAAAGGAGGAAGCCAGATTCAGTTTCTTGGCGATCAGCCACTTTACCAGAATTTCCGCGCCATACGAACGTCCTTGAGCGGTAGAAGTCAGCAATTCATTGCCAATCACTCCATAGTCATTTCCTTTGCAGGTAAGAGGAATACCGTCTACAACGGAAAGCGGAATTTTATCATAGTCTTTATAGAATCCTTCGATGGAGACTTCGAACGTATCTCCTTTGCGCCAACTGATGCCCAGACTTTCCTGGCTGACTTTCATATAGCGGAGATTGTGTTTATTGACATACATTCCGTTATTATCTTTAAAGCCGAGTGCTGTGTAAGGAGGCAACTGATAATAAAGTCCTGCATTTCCGCTTACGAACCAGTGTTCGGCAAGTTGGTAGGAAAGTGATATGCGGGGAGAAAGTTGGTCGGAGAGTGACTTCATGGCAGACGAATAATTGTTGGCATCAGCTCTCAATCCCAGGGAAGCTGTGAAACGTTCGTCCATCGAAGAGTAGCTGATAGTACCGAAAAGTCCCCAACGCATCATTCCCAGATAGGTATGGTAATCAAACGTTTGTGCCTGATTGGTATATGCCTTTTGAAAGGTGGTGTTGGTATATTGACTATAATCCAGGTTTACTCCGAGATTGACTTTCCAGTTGCGGAAAGAAGATTTGTTTTCGAAACGGAACTTCGTTTCCTGTTCGGCAGAACGGAGGCGGAGCATCAGATTCTCCGGAATGCTTTCATCATTCTGACGATATTTGGTATTGCGGTTGTTCAGATAACTGTGGCTGACTATTACCGATTGCACATGCGGACCTGCATAATGGCGATATACGGCACCTAAGGTAAACGTTTCCTGCTTGATTTTCGGCAGGTAACTAAGGATATATTCATTGTCTTCGCTATCTGCTTTCGTATTCAGCCGCATATTATCGATTCCCCCAAGTCCCAATATCGTCAGTTCGTTCTGTTCGTTGAACCGGGTTTTCAACTTGAATTGCGCGTCGGTGAAAGTCGGCAGGAAAGGCAGGTCGAGCATATCAAACAGGAATTGCAGATAAGATTGACGTACAGATACCAGATAGGAGGTTTTCTTTCCAATATGTCCGTTGGAGGCCAGAGAGACTTCGGATGCTCCGAGGGTAGCTTTTAGTGAGTTATGCTCCATATCTCCGTCACGCAATTTGAAATCAAGCACGGAGCTAAGCGCGTTCCCTCTATCAGTGGGAAAAGCACCGGTGTAGAAATTCACTTCACGTATCAGGTCGGCATTAAGGATTCCCACCGGACCGCCGGATGCTCCTTGCGTGCTGAAGTGATTGATATTGGGAATTTCCACTCCGTCCAAATAGAAACGGTTTTCAGAAGGAGAGCCACCGCGTACAATCAGGTCATTGCGGTAGCCGATAGGAGAGAAGGCAACTCCCGGGTAAGACTGTACAATCCGCGAAATATCCCGGTTGGCTCCCGGACTCTTTTCTATTTCCTGCAATCCGATGATGCGCAGGCTGACCGGGCTTTCCTGGTTGCGCCGGAAAGGAGAAGCGGTGACGGTTACTCCTGCGAGTTCGGTCAGGTTTTCTTCCATTTCTATCGAAATGTTCAGATCTTTGGTAGATAAGATATATTCGGGAGTAGTGACACTTTTGTAGCCGATGGCTGTTGCTTGCAAACGGTAGATGCCGGGAGGCACTTGTTCGATAGTGAAATGCCCTTCCGCATTGGTGACGCCACCTTTGTTCAGCCCAAGAATCATAACGTTAATGAATTCTAATGGCTGACGGCTGTTTTTTTCAATCACTATCCCCTTAATTTGATGTACAGATTGTGCCTGTAACAGGGAAAGCAGGATGTTGGAAAATAGTAGCAGTGTCAACAGTTTTTTCATGTGATTGCAAATTGTCGCTGCGAAAGTACAAAAAAAGTATTAAATAATGATACCTTCCGTGAATAAAAATAGAATCACTCCTAATTTGGTTCGTTTTACCTATTGATAAAGTTAGCCGTATTTTGTTTCACATTTCATTTTTATATCTTATTTTTGTGGGGCATATTAAAACAGATTCCTGATGAAGACTGTAAAATTGATAACTTGTAATGATGCGATGAAGGCACATATCCTTCAGGGAGCATTGGAGAATGAAGGCATCGAGTCTATTCTGCACAATGAGAATTTCTCTACTTTGTATAAAAGTTGCGTGAGTAGTATAGCAGGGGTGGATATATTGGTGGCAGATGAAGACTACGAGAATGCTGTCCAAGTGTTGAAGGATAACGATAGTTGGCCGGAAGAGTTGACGCTTTGTCCGTACTGCGGTTCATCGGACATCCAGTTGGTGTTGAGAAAAGGAAAGCGCTGGCGTGCGGTGGGTGCTGCTATCATTTCTGCATTGATGGTCATTCCTCCGGGAGATAACCACTGGAACTATACTTGTAAACAGTGTCATAAAACCTTTGAAATGCCGGTTGCTAAATTTAATCCTGCTGCTGAGTCAGAGGAATAACTATATCTAACTATTTATAACACACAATGAAAAAGAAAAAACTTCTATTAATTGCCTTTCTTTTAATTTGGGTAGCTCCATCCTTTGCTGCCAAAGTAGATACTTTATTAATTAAAAGCTCTTCCATGAATAAGGAAGTGCAAGTAGTGGTGGTAACGCCGGATGCTGCGTTGGGAAAGAAAGCTGTGGCTTGTCCCACCATTTATTTACTGCACGGTTACGGTGGAAATGCTAAAACCTGGATTGGCATTAAACCTAATCTTCCTCAAATTGCGGACGAAAAAGGAATCATATTCGTTTGTCCGGATGGAAAGAATAGCTGGTACTGGGACAGTCCGGTCAACCCGTCTTTCCGCTATGAAACTTTTATTTCGTCGGAACTGGTGAAGTATATCGACGAACATTACAAGACGATTGCCGACCGCAAGGGACGCGCCATCACCGGATTGAGTATGGGTGGACACGGAGCGATGTGGAATGCAATCCGTCATAAAGATACGTTTGGTGCCAGTGGAAGTACAAGCGGAGGGATGGATATTCGCCCGTTCCCGAAAAACTGGGACATGGCTAAACAGTTGGGAGAATATGAATCGAATAAGGAGGTATGGGATAATCACACCGTTATCAACCAGATTGATAAGATAGAGAATGGCGATTTGGCTATCATTGTCGATTGTGGAGAAGGAGATTTCTTCCTGAATGTGAACAAGGATTTGCATAACCGCCTGTTGGAAAGAAAGATCGATCATGATTTTATTACCCGTCCGGGAGGACATACAGGGCAGTATTGGAATAACTCCATTGATTATCAGATTCTGTTCTTTAATAAGTTTTTCAAGAAATAAAACCGGGAATACTTGACTTTGGCTTTTCAATGTTGTATCTTTGGTACAGAATCATAAAATAGATTGAGGTTAAACTACGATAGAAGGAGGGAGCGGAAGCTTTCTCCTTTTTTGTTGTACCTTGGAGAGGCGTGAGCTTTAGCCGGGCTTATAAAGGGGATGAAACCGGAGATTAACGTGTTTTATACCGTAGCTTTATAAAAATTAGACGGTGCGTTACGACTCATTAAACGCTGCGTTAGGAGAAGTAAGAGCCTTTGTTAGGTAAAATCAGAGCCTTTTTCGGAATAAACAAAGTTGAGGCATGAAAAGCGCCTTTGTAGGTTAAGAATCTATAATTCTGCTCTTGACAGAAATAGAGTGATTATGCTGCTTTAAAAGAGAATTCGATGTTCGGAATGAAAGATTATTCGAAAGAAACCGAAATGTTGCGTGTGTATGGATAATAGCTGGCCTGTCCTCCGGCATAGGTCGTCTGACAAATCATCTTGGATGGATTTCCTTTTTTATCAAACTCATACGAATAGCCTGTCTTTTCATCGTTACTTCCTGCAGGATAACTGCGTATGGTGAAATGGCGCGGGTCTTTACCCAATAATCCTGCGTAAAGAGCTTCAATATGGAATGTCAGAGGGTGTATTTCTAATAAACCGAGGCAGGGCAAATGGTATGTCGAACTTTCTTCTCCCGGTTCATAAATGAACTTGTTTTCAAGGCCGTTCATCTTGGAACTGATAGAAGTTATATCTCCGTTTTCGTATGTAAGTGATGTTGATGAATATTCTGCATCGCCAATATTCTCGACAATTCCGGTTAAGTATCCTTCTGCAGAGTAAGAAAATTGATAAATACGATTTTGTGAAGACAACCTGTATACACATTGACTGGCATAGCCTTCGCTATTTAATGTATATACTAAAGTGAGATAGTCAGTGGTAACTGTTACCTGATTATCAGAGTAGCTCAAGTTTACTTCGTTACTGATTTCTTCTCCGAAATAACGTTGTTTTATAATATGTTGAATCAGACGCTCGCCATCGAACATAAACTCCTCTATTCTATCTACAGGGTTCGAATCGTTCTTGACGGTTTCATTGAAAATCATAGCCCATTGCCCTTTATCCTCTACTGTGCCCTTTTCGTCATCATCCGAACAACTGAATGTCAGTATTGCCAGCAATAAAATAGCTATTTTTTTCATCCTTTCTTATTTTAATCGTAATCCGTTACTACTAAAACGCCTGCTGGCCGGACTTATTACGCTTTTCTCTATTTTGAATTGTGCTTTTGTCGTCTCTTCGGTTTCCTCGTCCTTTGGTGGATAAGTTTTGTTCAATACCCCGAGAGCTACACTCAACAAAGTCTCTTTTTCATCGCCGAAAGGTAGGAAAGTTAAGTAATCGGTTGAAGCATTGACTGCGTATGTCGGTTTGAATCCACCATAAGTGTCATGTTCTGAATTATAGATAGTGCATACAGCCGGATTGATAGACCACAAAAAATCTTCATTGATAAATTGTTCCGTAGCTACATTTTGTCCTTTGGTTGAACTGCCGATAGCTATTAACTGTTGGATTTTTCCGTTCAAGCTATGCATCAACATTTCCGGAGCTCCTGCCGTTTCTCCACTGATCAAAACGATAAGAGTCGTTAAATTCAGGTTCTTGCCACCGGAGGTACCTAATAAATCAGAATTAAAGATCAGAGTTGCATCTTTTGCCGTATTCTTATCATTATATTCCAAGAATGCCATTGTTTGGTCAAGGTAAAAAGAAGACACAAGAATAGTACTTAATAGTTGTGTACAATCAATGCTTCCTCCTTTGTTATATCGTAGGTCGAGTATCACTTGATGGATATTCTTTTGGGCAAGTTCATCCGACCATTCACGTAATTCGGTGTTGTATTTTTCCGGATTGTCTTTAGTACCGGCTGTAAAGCTGTTGTACATTAGGTAACCGACTTCACTTCCATCAGTCAACGTTAATATTTTCTTGCAGTGAATAGGGTTGTCTACCAATGATACGGCTGCTCCCATTTCTACAGGGTCGCCTACCGGTACAACTCGGTAAATATCTTCTTCTTCCTCGCCTTCTACTGGCGGCTCTGTAGGTGGTACTTTTTGATATTTTCCCAAAGTTATTTCCAAAGGTCCTGTGCCTTGCAGTAGTTGAGCCTCATATTTTTTGCTGATATACGATGTATCTACTTTTACAATCCAGTCGCCTCGTTTTAGTACGGCAGCAGCTGGCGAACCAGGAATTACATAAGTAATCAATGCGTTGTAGGCAGTATCGATGTCCGGGTTGCGAACCAGTGAATAATCAAATCCATAAGTAGGCAGCGGAGTCTCCATCACAGAGTCTACAAACGAGTAACTGTCTTTTTTTGATTTCACTTTAGATAAGAACGAGGCAGGTTCCAGAAACAGATTCACATCATCGTAAGAAGGTAGATCTTGATACCACAGATAATTCTGTTGCATAATGTCGTACATCCATGTATCCAGTGCAGTTTGATGGGCATACTCCGGCCAGCGGTCAACGCCACAGGAGAAGAAACCACTGATAGAAACGAGGATCAGGGCAGGTATGAGGATTATCTTTCTTAATTTCGTCATCATAAAAAGCTTTTTACTGTGCAAATGTAGGAAATACTTTGCTTATCTACCACATTTATGGTATAAAAATGCCTTCAATGTGTGATTGGCTGTTAGAGAATCTTGCCTTATCTTTGTGACATCAAAGTTTTCGACAGGTATTAGCTTAAATATAGAAAGTTATTAATAGACGATTTCATTCATGGAGATAGCTGCATTATTATCAGGAGGTGTCGACAGTTCGGTTGTCGTACATCTCCTTTGTGAGCAAGGATATAAGCCTACTCTTTTTTATATTAAGATAGGTAGGGACGGAGCGGAATATATGGACTGTTCGGCAGAGGAGGATATTGAATTATCTACTGCTACGGCACGTAAATACGGTCTGTCTTTGGAAGTGGTGGACCTGCATCAGGAGTATTGGGAAAACGTAGCGGCGTATGCCATTGATAAAGTCCGGCAGGGATTGACACCGAATCCGGACGTGATGTGTAATAAGCTTATCAAATTCGGCTGCTTTGAACAGCGTGTCGGGAAAGATTTCGACTTTACGGCAACCGGTCACTATGCCACCACCTTGCAATGTGATGGTAAAACTTGGCTGGGCACGGCAAAAGATCCCGTGAAAGATCAGACAGACTTTCTCGCCCAGATTGATTACCTGCAAGTTTCCAAACTCATGTTTCCCATTGGAGGGTTGATGAAGCAGGAGGTACGTGAGATTGCAAACCGTGCCGGATTGCCTAGTGCCAAAAGGAAAGACAGTCAGGGGATTTGTTTTCTTGGAAAGATAAACTACAATGATTTCGTCCGTCGTTTTTTGGGAGAAAAGGAAGGGGCGATTGTTGAACTGGAAACTGGAAAGAAAGTGGGCACACATCGTGGCTATTGGTTTCACACAATCGGTCAGCGGAAAGGGCTCGGATTGAGTGGTGGTCCCTGGTTTGTTGTCAAGAAGGATATTTTGGAAAATACCATCTACGTATCCCGTGGCTATGGTGTAGAGACACAATACGGTAATGAATTCCGGATGCATGATTTCCATTTCATTACTGATAATCCCTGGAAAGGTCAGAAGAAGGAGATAGACATTACTTTTAAGATTCGTCACACTCCCGAATTTACAAAAGGAAAACTGATACAGGAAGGGGAGAAGCAGTTTCACATTTTGTCGTCCGAAAAGTTGCAAGGCATTGCTCCGGGACAGTTTGGAGTGATTTATGATGAAGAAGCAACAGTTTGTGTGGGGAGCGGTGAAATCATCTGTTAAATAGTTTATTTTGATTGGTGAAGATTGGATTATCAGGAGATTTTTCACTACTTTTGTTTCGTAGAATATAAATAAAGGAGGATTGCTTATGACAACGATGGAATTGAAAAGTCTGAAGATGGATTTGGTGGAGGAACTCCTGAGTTTGAATGACAAAGAGATGCTCAATCGAGTGAAGAACTATTTGAAACGACTGAAAAAAATGGAAGCTGAAAAAGAAGAGGAAGAAATCACGAAAGAAGAAGTTCTAGCAGGGATTGACGCCGGACTGAAAGAGGTAAAACTTTCAATGGAAGGTAAGTTGGAGGTAAAGACCGCAAGAGAGTTCATTAATGAATTATGAAATTATAGTTAAGCCGACATTTCAGCGGGAGGCTAAAAGGCTGGCGAAACACTATTCCTCTTTTAAGGAGGATTTTGTTTCATTGATTGATGATTTAGAACAGAATCCTCTGCTAGGAACGGACTTGGGACATGGACTGCGCAAAGTTCGTATGAAAATAACTTCAAAAGGAAAAGGTAAAAGTGGAGGAGCAAGGGTTATAACATTTACTTTAGTCGTTTCTCAACAAGATGCAGTTTTGAATCTTCTCTATATTTATGATAAAGCAGATAGAGCGTCTATATCAGAAAAGGAAATAGAACAACTTCTGAAACAGAATGGATTGAAATAGAATAGAGAAAGGCACTGTTCACTAGTTTGTGCTAATAGGATGTGTAGGGGGTAATTCTTATAAGGCGGCATCTCAGATGTAATATTCCGCTAAATCCACAATCCCAGCCCTCATCGCATATTTAGTAGCTTCATGTACATTATTTACTCCCAATTTGCGAAAGATATTCTTACGATGACTGTTTATCGTATGGAAACTAAGATTTTTCTCTGCTGCAATCTCTTTCGTCGTTTTCCCCAATGCAATTTCTTTTAGGATATTCTTCTCCGTTTGTGTCAATAGATGATCGTCTACGCTTGAGGCAGCCAGCGGAGAAGAAGCGCCCGAAAGCAACAGATTGCTGACATGATTGCAAATATACCGTTGTTTGCGGGTGGCACATTGAATAGCGGTCATGATTTCTTCTTTTGAGTTATCTTTCATCACTACCCCGAAAGCCATACTGCTGAACAGTACCTGGCGGAGAAAGTTCAGGCTAAGTTCGTCAGAGAATAGAATCCAGTCGGCTTCCTTGAATCTTTCCTGCAAGACAATCAATTCATCCGCCCCGGCGAAATTGAACAATGTATAATCCAATACAATCACCGCTTGCGGATACAATCGTAGCTGCTGAATCAGTTCAGCCTTGCTATCAGCTTCTAAAAGGAGGGACACTTCCTTTTGTTTACTTAGCAGGAACATCATTCCCGCCTTACTGATATCCTGATTGTCTGCGATGATAAATTCTCTCATAAGCAATGATGAATAAAAAAACTCCGCTACAAATGTACGCATTTTGCACGATTTGTAGCGGAGTTATGATAAGATTCTTGTATCCGGATTACCAGGAACGTCCTTTGAAGATATTTGACTGGTCAAGCGGAACGATATTTCCGTTCAATGTCAGGTTGTTGTTGCTGAAGTTCGGGCTGATGCTAACCGAAGCTGTATTGTTTCCGCTACTCATATTGATGAATATTTGAGCGGAGATGCCGATACCCTGAACGCTGAATGAACAGTTCACATTTCCTTTTTTGTCGATATTCATCTTCATATCCGAAGAATTACCATCTACTGTAACACCACCGATTCCGTTAGGACCTGGGTAAGGAGTGTTGAAAGCAGTCTGTACGGTGGCTCTGTTTCCATTCATCAAGACGAAGTTGGTGTTTGAAGTAACAAAAGCACTCATACCGTTGCGGAAGACCACCTGATTAGCTTCCAATACAAATTGCTTGTTCTTCAAAGCCTGTACAGCTTGTTGGTAGGCTACCATGTCCTGCACCTCTTCTTCGGCACGGAGTTTCGCTCTTTCTGCATCTCTTTCGGCTTTTCTTTCTGCGCGGCGTGCTGCTGCGTTACTTTCCTGTGCGTACATCATTGTGCTTGCACTCATTAATACTAATGCTACTAATGCAATAAACTTTTTCATAACTTTTTTTTGTTTAGGTTTAATACGTTGTTCGTTTATTGCAAAAACAAAGTGTATGCCAGATTGTTCACGAACGTCTTGCAATTTTATATCCGATGGCTGCCACAGTGATACTCATTAAGGGACTGATAATGTTGAAAAAACAATAAGGAAGATACACAAGTGTGGGTACACTCAAGATGGTAGCTTGTGTCATTCCGCAACTATTCCACGGAATCAATACAGATGTAACGGTTACTGAATCTTCCGTCGTACGGCTTAGTAAGCAACTTTCATACCCTTTCTTGGTGTAAATATCGCGAAACATATTTCCCGTCAGAATGATACTGATATACTGGTCGGCAGTTGTCAGATTAAGAAACAGGCCGGAGCAGACTGTCGCGCCAACCACGCTGACTGTTTTCTTCATGAAGCGGACGAAGATGGAAGTGATACTTCCCAGCATACCGCTTGCTGTCATTGCTCCGCCAAAACACATAGCGCATAGAATCAGCCAAATCGTATTCATCATTCCCGCCATACCACGTGTGGCGATTAAATCTGTCAGAACGGCATTGTCTGTATGTAAATTTGTCGCTCCATAAACAGTCATCATCAGTCCTTTGAACAAAGAATCGAATCCGGAAACGGCAACTCCGGAAATTTCCTGCAACAACTCCGGTTGAAATATCAAAGCAAAGACACCAGCCAGCAGGGTAGACAGGAACAGCGTTACGATAGAGGGCACTTTCCGTGCTATCAGTATTCCGGTTACAACAGGAACTATCAACAACCACGGGGTGATATGAAACTTTTCATTCAAAGCGGTTGCCACCTCCGCAATATGTTGTGTATTGCTGGCATCATGGGAGAGTCCTGCCACTGTGAAAATAATCAACGTGATGATAAGAGACGGTACCGTAGTAATCATCATATAACGAATGTGACGGAACAGGGGAGTGTCTGTGATGGAAGATGCCAAGATAGTGGTTTCGGATAAAGGAGATATTTTATCTCCGAAGTATGCCCCCGAAATGATAGCTCCGGCAATCCATCCATCTTCAAAGCCTTGGGCCTTTCCGATACCCATCAATGCGATACCGATAGTGGCAATGGTAGTCCACGAACTTCCGGTCATTACAGAAACCAATGCGCAGATGATGCAAGTTGACGCCAGGAAGAAACTGGGGTGGATGATTTGCATCCCATAATAGATTAAAGTCGGAACTACTCCGCTAATCATCCAGATGCCACTCAACGCACCGATTATCAACAGAATAATGATGGCTGTTGCCACTCCGGCAATATTGTTAGTGATGGCGAGCTCGTAATCTTTCCAGGGAATCTTATAAAACACCATACCGATCAGGATACAAATAGCTGTAGTGGTAAGCAGTGACACTTGACTTCCGCCGCTTAGGGCATCACTGCCAAAGGTGCGGATAGTGGCAAACAATAATAACACTAGTACAATGATCGGTATCAACGATACGAGGGGAGAGGGAGCTTTCTTCATCTTGATTCTTATAACCTTTTATTTATTTTCCGGCTACTGTTTGTTGATAGCCGCACAAAGATACAACAAAAAACAATGAAATCTTTTGCTTCAAAACATCAGGTAATAAAAATTATTAGATGTTTATATTTGATTGGAATATGTAGGAGACGACTCAACTGGCAAAAGTCTTGCGTCTGATCCACCAGTAACGGATGAAAAGCACCCCGGTTAGGATGAGGGCGATGGATAATCCGGTATAGAAAACTGAAATGAATGTTTCGGGCAGGAGGTGGAAGCTACGAATGGTGATTCCCAGGGAAATCATGAATATCATTGTAATCCAGCTTTTCACATCGAAAAAGGAGAACGGGCAATTCCGGTGTTCTTTCTTTTGCTCGATTCGCTGGGTATGTTTGTAGTAGAGTCTTCTGAAAACCAATACGAAGAATAATAAGAAAACCACGGTAGCTTCTCCTATTTTGAACATCCAATCTTGGGAAGTGTTTAACCAAGTCACAATCCCTATTCGCAGAATATTGGCACCGGCTATAATCCAGACAGTGCCGGCTGTGATAAGTAAGATTTGTCTGTTAACTCCGTATTTCATTGGCGTTTTTTTGTAATAAACGGTTTGACCGTTTGTTTTGTTGACTCATTTCTTGTAGAAAATCGTAATTAATAAAGAAATCCCGGTTAAAACGACTCCGATACTGATAACTCCGTGCCAGCCATATAGTTGCCAGAAGCTGCCTGCCAGAAATGTTCCCATAGAACCACCGATAAAGTAAGTAGTCATGAAAACTGTATTAATGCGGTTCGAAGCACGCGGATTCAGTTCGAAGATACTTGTCTGGTTACTTAGCTGAATACATTGCATTCCTATGTCGATGATGATGATTCCGGCGATGATGCCGACAAAGGTGTTTTCGCCGACGAAGAACAACAACCATGCAAAGAGAATCAAGCCGCAGCCGATAAAGTTGAAGCGGCGTACGCCTACTCGTTTTACGTATCTTCCTACAAAAGAAGCAGTCAGTGCTCCTGCCACTCCGCAGAGTCCCAGCATACCGATTACGTCGCTGTTGGCGAAGAATGGAGCTTGTCCCATTTTAAAAGCCAGACAGGACCACATGGCGAGGAGAGAACCGAAATTCAGTGCCGCCCGAATCGAATAAATGCGTAGTTGCGGATATTCTTTCACTAAGGCTAACAGAGATTTCATCAGGTCGCTATATTTTCCCTGGAAGTTGGTTTGAATATCAGGAAGGACTTTTAATACAACAATCGCGCAGATAAACATCATGCCTGCAGCGATGTGATACATTTCCCGCCAGCCAATCAGTTCACCGATAAATCCGCTGACGACACGTGAAGCCAGAATACCGGTCAATAGTCCTGATAAGACAATTCCTACGTTTCTGCCTTTGTGTTCCGGACGGGAAAACTGGGCGGCTATGGGAATGAATATCTGTGGAATCATGGAACAGACTCCTGTGAGGAATGAAGCGATGAGTATCAGATGGAAACTGCGTGTCAGGGCAATCGTCAACAGGGAGAATATCAGGACGATGAAATTGACAAGGATGATTTTCTTTCGTTGATATAAGTCGCCTAAAGGGGTGATGAACAACAGTCCTGCCGCATAGCCTATTTGTGTGACCATGGCAATCAGGTTAGTTCTGAACTCTGATATGCCAAGTTCATGGCGTATCATATTTAGCAGTGGTTGGATATAATAGATGTTGGCTACCGAGACACCTGCCACAATAGCAAGTGTCCAGAGGATGGATGCCGGTAGTCCTCCGTTTTCTTTTAATGGCTGTTTCATGCGGCAAAGATAATAAAATAAGATGTTTATTCGATGAAGAAAGTAGTGGAAACTGTGTTACCCTCTCCATCTACTGCCGTCAGGGAATGTTTGCCGGGAGCGGGTTGCAGGGAAATTTTGTGGAAATCCTGTGTTTGTGTCTGATAAGTGTCGTCAAGATGCCAGAAAATAATCGCATTGGGATTGCTATGTGCTAGTTCGACTGTGATAAACCCTTTACTGCCGTCCAATTGTTTGGGCAACTTGATACGAGCGTTCATCGGAGGGTAGATGAACTGCATGGATTGGAAAGCATCTTCTCCACAACCGGCTTTGAAAGGTGGCAGTGGTTTATATTCCGGATGGTGTTGCTTATAGTACCACTCCCATACGGGTGGCAGGGCAAACCATGATTTCTGAATGGTAGGCTCCGTATTTGCACAGTTTTCATAGATGCGGTGGTTTTCGTCAGCGGATAGTGTGACGAGATGGTGGTAAGGACAAGCCTCCGTCCTTAATCCGGCGGGAAGAATTAATACGGTATCAGTTTCTTCACAGAAACGTCCTTTCAGATGACCGGACTGGCGGCATATTTCTGCATCAACGAAAACGCCTGTGGGACGCTCGAACCATGGTGAAGAAGGGAGATAGCTGAATATGTCGAATAATACGGGGCCGGCTGTTTGTGCACCGACCAATCCGGGCTTTCCTTCTCCGGTTGCATTGCCTACCCATACGCCTACTGCATAACGCGGAGTCACACCCACTGCCCATGCATCACGGAATCCGTAGCTGGTTCCGGTTTTCCATGCGATGGTCTGCATGGATGGAATTGATTTCCAGTCAATCTCTTCGGGGCGGTTGACTTCTGTTAAGGCGGAGAGGGTGAGCCAGGCTGCTCCTGCTTTAGCCGAACCAGTTTCTTCCGAACCCTCTTCTATAGAGAGAGGACTGGAGTTACTTTGTTCTCGTTTTTCCTGTTCGTTATGATTGTTTTTATGATTACGATTTATTTGCTCTGTATTGCTACTTGTTTGCTCTATGCCTTCTGTTTCCAGCAGTATCTGTGCCCCCTTTCTTTGAGAGACATTCGGAGAAACACTGTTGTTGGAAAGGCTCCGTCCCATTTGCGCATAGGCATTCGTTACATCCCATAATGTTGTTTCTGCACCTCCTAAAATCAGTGACAAACCATAATGGGATGCTGCCCGATTGATAGTCTTGAATCCCATCTGTTGCAACAAATGGTGAAACTTGGGTACTCCATATCTTTGTAACATGGTTACAGCCGGAATATTCAATGAACGTGCAAGGGCTTCGGAAGCGGGGACGGCTCCTTCAAACTGCATACTGAAGTTTTGAGGAGTAAAGCCGTTGATATTAACCGGTACATCCGGCAACAGCATTTTCGGCAATAAACTTCCTTCCTGTAACATGGCATTGTAGAGAAAGGGCTTTAAAATACTGCCTGTACTTCTGGGAGCTTGGATTATATCTACTTGGCTTCCTCCTTGTTTATGGTCGAAATGTACATTTCCGCAGTATGCTACTACTTGATTGGTGGGAATGTCGATAACTAAAATTGCCAGGTTGCGGATATCACTTCGATTAAACTCATTGCTCCACCGTTCTGCCAAACTTTCTATGTAGGTTTGTATCCCTCTGTCAATAGTTGAACGGGTATATAGCCCGTTTCTTTCCTGATAGAAACGACTGACTAGGTGGGGAGCTATTTGAGGAAGCGGGTGTGGCTCGTCGGGTAACGGTTCGCTGACAGCTAATTCGTAGGTAGACGCATTGATAATCTCTTCTTCAAGAAGTTGCTTTAATAAACGGTCGCGTTTGGAAAGCAGTGTCTTCCGTCCTTTGGATAGATGAATCATGGCAGGGGCATTGGGCAGGATAGCCAGCATAGCCGATTCCGCCCATGATAAATCTTCGGCAGCATGACCGAAGTAACGCCAGGCAGCAGCATCCAATCCTACAACATTTCCTCCGAATGGTGCATGAGAGACATACATGGATAAGATTTCTTCTTTGGAAGCCCGAAATTCCAGACGGGTAGCCCATATCATTTCAACGACTTTCTCTCCGAGTGTTCTGGGTTTGTTCCGGGCGAGACGGATGGTTTGCATGGTAAGGGTGCTGCCTCCGCTTACGACACGTTTGTTCTTTAAATTTTGGTAGAGCGCCCTTCCGGTAGCTAACGGATTAACTCCCCAGTGGTGATAAAAATGTTTGTCTTCAAAGGTAATGAGGCATTGCTTGATTTTTTCGGGTGTTGTCTTTCGGGGAGGAAACCGCCATTGACCGTCCGAGGCGATGCGTGCTCCCAATAATTCTTCATTTCGATCAGTCACAACGGTGGAGTAGGGTACATGAAACAGTTGTTGGGGAAGGCAAAAGATATACCCTATCATCAAAAGAGCAATGCTTATTGTCATTACTTTCTTAGTGACAGATAATCGTTTGAAGAATTTTATAGGATTCATTTAAATATTAAAAGCTAAGAGACATATCTTTGTGACAAATGATTAAGTACGAAATAATAAGGTGCGAAATAATTTGGCACGGCTTACACGAATTACGCGGTTTAAGTGAACGAGTAGAACCGTGAAATCCGTGTAATCCGTGCCTAAAATTATCGACTGACAGTGGTTCTTCCTGCTTTGCTTCGTGCCTGTACGTTTACATCATACATCGCTTCACATTGAACGGCAGGGAGAATAAAGTTACCTGCATAGGTGGCTTGTAACCTAACAGTGAATACCTTCGTTTCACCACGGCGCAGATTGAAATAGGTCAACACCCTGTCATCGCGTATATCCTGATAGCTGTACTTGCTGACTGATTTACCAGATCCATCGGGTGCTACGTTTTCCGTTTCGGGAGCAACCATTCTTTCATTGTATATTTCCCAACCGGACGGTATGATATGCGTCAGTGCCAGATTAGTGTAATCGGAAGTACCGCTGATATTGGATATCGAGGTGATAGCCATAAAATCAGTTCCCTGTATGATGTCATTGACAGAGAGCGGCGTACCGTTCAGGTTGGCATATCTTATATCCATGCGGAGGTTATCGCTGATAGCCGGTAACGTATCGTTTAGTAACTGCGTACGTGTGATAAGGTCTACGCTAAGCGCTCCCTTTCCTTGATTCTTCACAGAAACAGTGCCGGATTTTGGAGTGGTAGCGATCTCTTTTTCAAATACAGCTTTGGCTGATTTTACAGCCGGTTGCTGTTTGTCATTCCATGACCACACAAAATCCAGTGTGCCTGATAACTTTTCTGCCAGACGTCCCATTGCCATCAGAGCAAAAGCGGTAGATTGTGTACTGAACCAATCCTCTTGTGACAGATTTTTAGAAACGACTTTCGCTTGTCGTAAAGCATCCCGTTCCCGGTTCATCAGGATGAGTGTTTCCAAAATCATTGCTTCATCACGGTCGGAAGATCCATAAATCTGATTCATGGAAGAGTAAGGGTTCACCGTTGTTTCTACATTATACACAAGTTCTTCAGCCGGTTTCATCTTTCCGGTCAGTGCATAGGCGGCTGCCAGTCTCCATTTGGCTTGAATAGATAATCCGGTCTGTTCTTTCATTCGGTTCATAGCTCCATATTCCGGTACTCCTGCCAATGCAAGGGTATATAAACGGAAGGCCTGTTGCAATTCCGACTGCCATTGCTGCCAGCCACTTGCCTCCTGCGGCATACGCCAGTTTTGTGCGGCAGCACGTTGGAAGCGCTTCCACTTGTTCAGTACGTTCGCATGAACGGCATATCCTTTTTCTTGTGCCAGCGTCAGGAACATTCCTGCATAAGAACTGATCCATTCGTCAGCAACAGCATTGCCCGGCCAATATACAAATCCACCGTTGGGGAGCTGACGACCATAAATCTGCCGGATGGCTTCCTGTACATTCGTCTTTATCTTTTCGGCTTCCGTCTTATCTATCGTTTTGAATTGAGCGACAAACAGAAGAGGCAGGGCCTTGGAAGTCAACTGTTCCGTGCAATGATGCTGATAATTGTATAAGAAGTCGAACCGACGGCTGATATCTACCGAAGGTATGCGGGATACTTCCAGCTTGATCTGATTGTTTGCAGAAGAACTACTTAGGTTGTATGACAATTCTTTGCTTTGCCCGGCTTCTATCCATTGACTGTTGCGCAGGGTTACTACCGGATTCGGATTGCGTACGTCTATTTCAATGGTTTCTTTGGTTTGTTGTCCGCCACCATTTGCTGTCAGGTGGATCGTAGCCTTTCCGGTTTTGCTGCCTGTTTTTAAGGTAAAGAAGACAAGCTGGTCTCCCGGTTGGGTGAATTTGAGCGATTGTTGGTTAGCTCCTACAATCTGTACTCCTCCACCGGATGCCTGAAGGGATACGGTTACATTCTTCACTTGATTCTCCATCGCGAAGATATTGACCGGAACGGTAATTTCTTCCTGGATACTAAGCACACGGGGCAAAGTAGACAACATCATCAATGGAGTTCGTACGAAGGCAGTCTTTTCCGCATTACCATAAGCACCATCCTGTCCGGCAACCACCATGGCACGTACCGAACCTACATACATCGGAAGTTTCAATGTATGCGTCTGGTTCTTTCCTTTTCCCAGATAGAAAGGGCCTATAAACTTGACTACCGGTTTAAAACGGTTTGCTTTAGCATCGGCAGGTTTCAACGTAGCGTCTCCCCCTGTGCTGAAAAGCGAACTGTAGCTTCCGGAAGAAGCTCCCAATACATTATCATACATATCCCATGTCCGGATGCCAAGCGCTTCGCGTGAATAGAAATCATTCCATGGGTCCGGTGTCTTGAAGTTGGTAAGATCCAATAAACCGTCGTCTACGATAGCCAATGTATAAGTCATCGGTTTTCCGTTTTTTTCGCTGACAGTCACGTTGAAGTTGGTTTCCGGGCGTAACACTTCCGGCATCTGTATCTGCGGTTGCAGCACTGTCTTACTGTTAGTGACAAATACCGGAACAACACCGTACATACGGATAGGCAGGTCGTTGACTGTTTGCGCATGAGGTTGTAACAGACTGATATGCAAATATACGTTCGGAGTCATCTCCGGTGTAATCTTGAATGTATACTTCGTATCTCCTCCGTTGGAGACTTCTATCCATTCTTGATGTAGTACAGTCGAACCGTTTTCGATGGATACCAGTGCACGTCCTCCCGCTGCCGCAGGAATAATGGCTGTGGCTGTCTCTCCAATTTCATAAGAATCTTTGTTCAGAGAGAAAGCAAGCATCTTGATGCCGCTGGGATCTGTTTTGCTCGAACGTCCGCGCCATTCCGGCCAGTCTACATAAACAGTTCCTCCGGTAGCATGTCCGCTCTCTTTGTCTTTCACATAAACCAAATATCGTCCCCACGACGGATAATCGACGCGGAACTTGAAGGATGTTTTTCCGCCTCTTGTTTGTAAGTTGCCGCTGGCAACAGGTGTGATGGAACTGTTGTTGATGTATGTACCAAAAGATTCACCACTGTTCTCCCACCACCAGCTCCAGCCGATGCGGTATATCTTGTATTCCAGATTAGTACGGTTCACTAACTGTCCCTGCGTGTTTACAGTCACGATGTCAAATACGTGGTCTTTGTCCGTTTCAATATATTTGCCTTTCGGCTGGTTCAGGTTGATACCGACGTAAGATGTGAATGGCGAGAACGGGATTGTTTGAGTGTAGATGCTGGCATCTCCTCCCGGTTCGAATACACGGGTAGTGAATGTTGCATTCAACATACCCGGTGCTTCGGTTGCGGTCGGAACTTTCAGTGTGATGCTGGCTTTTCCTTCCGCATCCAGTGTACCGTCAAATACATCTGTTTTGATAGTCGTGAAATCCGTAGCCGGATTATTGAAGATATATTGTCCGTAATTCTTAAACTGTGTATTCACTTTAGATAAAGACATTTCTATTTTAGCTTTCAATCTGGAGGCAGTGGCTCCTGTCAACCAGGTTGAAGTGAGTGGGGCGTAGACATCTTTGTCCGTAGCTTGAAGAACCTTCGGCAATATCAGGTTTATTTTCAAGCGGTTGGGCTTTATGGTTTCGATGCGCAACCCTTTGTGGAAGGTGGTTCCACCTACCTTAATATATGCATTCCAGAGTCCGGTCGGATCTGTTGCCTGTGTCGGAACGTCGAATGTATAAAATCCGTTCATTCCTTGCGTTGAAATCATTTTGGTGTAGAACTGTCCTCTCGGATTGTATATTTCCAGTGCTACGGGATGCTTGTCGGGGATTCTTTTTTCGCGGTCCTCCAATATAAAGGAGATGTGCAGCGTGTCTCCCGGTCGCCATACTCCTCTTTCGCCATATATGAATCCTTTCAATCCCTTTTGAATATCTTTTCCTCCCACGTCGAATCTACTGACAGACTGTTCTTCACCGTCTACGACACGGACATACGCCTTTTGCTTTTCCGATTCCGCCACGATAATGAAAGGCACGCCCTTCGGAGTGATTTCAACGAATCCATCTCCATTAGTTTCTCCCTTTCCTATGGGCTGTAACTGGAAGTTATATGCTGTTACTAGTGCTTTCCCTATTGGTTTGGTGTCCAAAATATTGCTTACGGCAATCCATAGTTTGTTCAGTGAGTTTCGTTTTACAATCATTCCCAGATTGGAAGCAAATACATTACATGCAGCAATTCGGTCTGAATTCATATAATAAGATGGATGACAAGGATTGTCGCGTTCCGTCCATCGATACACGCTCCAGTCCATTGTTCCTCCGTTGTAATAATAGTAAGCTTCGGGCGTATTCCAAATGGCTTCATCTTCTTCGGACAAGACATTTTCGCTTACTTTGGTCAACCCGTCGGATGTGTTACTGGCGGCAAATTTCATATCCTGATTCTCGCTTCCTCCACAAGGATAAGCGGAGTATTCCTGACGGAATGAAAGTATGACACGGTATATGGCACCCGGTTCCTGGTGAATCAATCCGGCAAGGTCTATTGAGTAATCCCCCCAATGATGGATGTCTTTGGTAGCATCTTTGGCAAGCCACAATGTTTTCTTGTAAACCAGTCGTCCCGAACGGCGCAACTCGTTGGCTGAGGCGAGTGAATTGGTTTGCATAAACATTAATACATTATTTTCGAAGATGCGGATCACACTCAAATCCACAGCATATAGATTGACAGCCCTGAAAGGAATAATCAGACTTTTTGAATCGGGTAGGATAGCGGCGGAGGTAGACATTTCTACCTGTGGTTTCAGACTTACTTCACTGAACGAAATTGTATGAGAAGTCCCCAGCGCTTTACCTTGACTGTCTTTGACTCCTTCATGGATATTCAATGTCAGTTTGTTCTGCGTGTTTGCTTCGAAATAGATAAAGACTCTGTTCTCACTGATTTGGAAGATAGATGAAGAGACTTCCGGAATCTCAATCAGTCCTTTTAAATCTTGGGTAGTGGATAAAGGAGCGGAGAAAACAATCTCAATTCCGTTTTCCGGTTGTTCAATGCGTTCGGCAGACATAAAACGGAAGCAATCCTTAGCCGGTATCAGTACTTCTTCGCTTTGTTTGCGGTCGATGCCAGCCGGGTTACCATTGGCGGTAATGGTCAATGGGTAATCATCAGCTTCTCTGGGTATTTGTCTGATGTTAAACTGATACCGGGTAAGATTGTCAGTAGCGGTAACCTCGACCGGATAACTCTTCTTGCCATCGCTGGCAGTCAGCATTTTTTCTACCTCTTCTTTTTTCACTACATCGCTGAAGCGTATTTCTCCTTTAATGTTTATTTCATCCGGTTGGGTCGCTGTAATTGGTAACGACTCCAACTGCAAAGTGAAGTTACGTTCCTGCACACGGAATGAGAAGTTGAACTCTTTTAGTTTTTTGTCCACTTCGATGAAGTCTCCAAGCCGGAAAGTTCCTTCGTAGAGCGTTCCCGGTTTTAATGTTCCTTCTTCCGGAACAAATTCAATGGTGTTGTTGCTAACCCAGTATGCTTTTCCTTTTAATGAAGGAGAAAAACTGAACGGATTGTTTTTTAACTCATTGTTCAGATCCACCATGGGTTGGTCATGGGTCAACTCTATGCGTATGGTTGAATTCTGTGAAATAACTCCTCCCGTATACGCATTTACATACGGTGCATAATCGGCGGAAGGAATGATGTCTTTTTGAGCATGTGTGCATGAATATAGGCCCACAGTCATCATGATAAGTAAGAATAGTCCGGTAGCACTGATGCTACGTTTAGTCTTTATTAGTCCCATAGCGAAAAGTTTTTTATAATTCAACAAACAAATATACAGTTTTTATGCTAAATCCTTTGTTATTCTGATTATTTTTGCAAGTTCTTAATCAATTTATTTATGGGGAAAAAGAAAGAATACAAAGAGGCCAATCGGCGATTTCTGAAAAACCTGTCTTTTCAGGAAGGCGTTTTTGCGTTGCCGTGTGGAATTTATTACAAAGTTTTGGAGACTGGCGAAGGTACGATTTCTCCGGGCGCACGGAGTATCGTTACCGTGCATTATAAAGGAAGTCTGATTGATGGCCGGGTATTTGATAATTCTTATGAACGTACTTGTCCCGATGCCTTACGTCTTAGTGATGTAATAGAAGGGTGGCAGGTAGCACTTCAGAGAATGCACGTTGGAGATAAATGGGTAATCTATATACCTTATGCAATGGGATACGGTATTAAATCGTTTGATTCTATTCCTGCTTACTCAACATTGATATTTGAAGTGGAACTGCTTGGAGTTGCATAGAGGTGAGCTATATACAATTAGATGCATGGATATTTTTCTTTTAGCTTCTTCATAAAAGACTTGCTTACTTGTAAAAGTTCCATCTCGTTAAATGGAGGCAGCAATATGCAACTGTTGTCTTCAATCGAAGCCAGATAGCTTATATTTATAATGTATGACTGGCTAATTTGGATCAGATAGGGATGCAGACTCAATATTTTTTGTGAGTTTGTATTTCTTTTTAGTGTTAAGATATGATTGTTATTTAATACAGCTTCCCATAGTTTGCTTTTGGAGTTATATCGGAAATAACCAATCTGTTCTAAATGGATTAGTTGTAAGTTTCCGGTTATTGTAGTATATAAGAAGATGTTTTTTTCTTGATCTTTTTCAACGTTGATGTGATTGCAATTATCAATATTCATATTCTGTTTATCTTATGTATATAATTAGTTTATTAATGATGCTAACGTCGTAGTTTTATTTTGCTTCAAAAGTAACGGATTGGTTTTACTTGCAAAAATAAAAAGTGTCTCATTCTTGAAATGAGACACTTTTTACTATTAAGAATAGTGCTTCTTAAAAGGAGGTATTATTGTTCTACTCTTTGATTATCAATGAATTTACTGGGTGATATACCGTACTTCTCTGAAAAGTTCCGGTAGAAAGTGGCGCGGGAAGTAAAACCACATGCGAACATCAGTTCTTTCACGTTACTCTTTGGATTTTCGGCGGCTAACTGTCTGAAATATTCCAGCCGAAGATAATTGATATATTCCCGGAAACCCGTAAAACCCTGACTCTTGATTGCTGCTGAGATGGTATGTTCTTGTTCATTTAAAGATTTGGCTAAAAGTTCGATGTTATACCGTTGATCGGTATAGGGATGTTGTTCCTGAAGATAGGTTTCAATTGTTGAGAAGAGTGGGAGAGGATGGGATCTTTTTTCAACTTGTGACATTATCGGTTCTTTCGTATTCTCTGCGTTATGAACCATGTCTATATGGTCCGAAAACGGGTTTTCGTAGCGTAAGTATTGTATGGAAAATAGGACCGTAAAAACGATTGCCATAATACCGAACAGGTTGAAAATAAATTCATTGATATTTAGAGTGAACAAGATATATATGCCTAAGAATACGAATAGAAAACCGATGAATAGATACATGTTTTTATTCATTCTGCGGTAGGTTTTGTTATTCATCATAGGGTAAATGAGAAGAGCGAGCGGGGTAAAAACAGATAGAAAGAATATAAATATTCTAAGTTTTATGTCCATCTGATCGATGTTCGGAATGATTTCATTTATGGAATTAATCGGAGTAATATTTCCATTAAAACCTAAATAGCTAATCCCTACAGTTATTGTAACGATAGGTAATAATAGGAAAGTGAATACTCTGAAATGGTTCAGATACCCTGGTGATAAAGAAGCAATAGGGAATAAGGCTACGATATTTGCCAAGGCATACCACTTGAGCATTTTCTCGATGTTGAGTAATTCTGTGAAGTTGTATTCCGGAGTGTCTGTGACAATTGTCAGCCATCCGATATTTTCCCATGAAAACATGATACCGATACCGGTAGCTATAATTCCCCAATATAATTTCGGATAATTGTCTTTGGCGCGTATGATAAGAATGATGCCTATGATTAAAGCTATCAGATCGAGTGTAAGTTCAATAGATAAGTGTATTATTCCCATATTTTTGACGTGTTTCTATTCTTTGCAGTATATACATAGGTATTTCTTTTGCAAAGGTAGCCAAAAATAGAGATATTCGGTAATAAAAACATGCAGCTTTGGAGAAACTTAGTAATGCTGACCTTTCTTATACTTCCTTTATTTCCTTAGATGAACCATCTTCTGCCAGTTCTTTAATCTCTTTATTCAAAAACACAGAAAGTACAGTTCTTACTACAACAACTCCACCCAAGATCGCCAGTTCATCCAAAGTAGGATCAACTACAGTTTTCAGTATGTCGGATGCGATTAGAAATTCCAGTCCCAGTAAGAGATAACTGCCGAAATCCGCCCTAAGTTGCCGGATATTATTAATGGTATAAGTTCCGTTGAACCGTTTTATCTCATTGTGCAGGAAGGCTATAAAACCAACGAGCACACCATAGGTCACAATCAGTAGACTGATGACACTGATGATAGTGGCGAGTGTATTTAAGAATGTGAGTAGCATTGTTGTATAATGTTTAGTATCTGTTATATAAACAATCGAAGTTATATAATAGTTCTCAAATGGATCTTTCGTTAGGATTGAGTTCTTAATCTAATATCATAAATAAATGGATAAAGAACATATTTCAAGAAATGCTTTTTGCAATCTATGGCTTTTTAGATAATAATAATGGGCCACGATGTCTTATAATAAATATAGAATGGAAACGCTATTCCAAAAGTTTTTGTTTAAAAAAAAATAGGAGAGTGCTGTATTAAGCACTCTCCTTGTATATGAAGTAATAAATTACTTACTCAAAGCCTGAGCTACGTCTACAGCACAAGCTACTGTACAACCTACCATCGGGTTGTTACCAATTCCCAGGAATCCCATCATTTCTACGTGAGCAGGAACTGATGAAGAACCAGCGAACTGAGCGTCAGAGTGCATACGGCCCATTGTGTCTGTCATACCGTATGAAGCAGGACCTGCAGCCATGTTATCCGGGTGAAGAGTACGGCCTGTACCACCACCGGAAGCTACAGAGAAATATGGTTTGCCAGCAAGAACACGTTCTTTCTTGTAAGTACCTGCAACTGGATGTTGGAAACGAGTCGGGTTAGTAGAGTTACCTGTGATAGATACGTCTACACCTTCTTTCCACATGATAGCTACACCTTCGCGAACGTCGTCAGCACCATAACATTTTACTTTTGCACGAGGACCGTCAGAGTAAGCGATTTCGCGAACAACTTTCAGTTCACCTGTAAAGTAATCAAATTGAGTCTGAACGTATGTAAAGCCGTTGATACGAGAGATGATCTGAGCAGCGTCTTTTCCAAGACCGTTCAAGATACAACGCAACGGTTCTTTACGTACTTTGTCTGCTTTGGCAGCGATTTTGATAGCACCTTCAGCAGCAGCGAAAGATTCGTGACCTGCTAGGAAAGCGAAACATTTAGTTTCTTCGCGTAGCAACATAGCAGCGAGGTTACCATGGCCGATACCAACCTTACGGTCGTCAGCTACAGAGCCCGGGATGCAGAATGCTTGCAGACCGATACCGATAGCTTCAGCAGCTTCAGCAGCATTTGTGCAGTTTTTCTTAAGAGCAATAGCAGTACCTACTACATAAGCCCATTTTGCGTTTTCAAAACAGATAGGCTGAGTTTCTTCACACGTTTTATAAGGATCAAGTCCGGCAGCTTCGCAGATAGCGTTAGCTTCTTCGATGTCTTTGATGCCGTTAGCGTTCAAGGCTTCAATGATACCTTTGATACGACGGTCTTGGCTTTCGAATTTTACTTCTCTAATCATAGTTTCTTTCCTCCTTATATTATTCGTGACGTGGATCAATAGATTTAACTGCTCCCTGTTCTGCTGTTACGCGTCCATAAGTACCTGTAACTTTCTTCAAAGCTTCGTTAGCATCAGTACCTTTCTTGATTTCGTCCATGAACTTACCCATGTGTACGAATTCGTATCCGCAGATTTCGTCGTTCTTGTCCAAGAAGATTTGTTTGATATAACCTTCTGCCATTTCAAGGTAACGAGGACCTTTAGCCAAAGTACCATAAAGAGTACCTACCTGGCTACGCAGACCTTTACCCAAGTCTTCCAAACCTGCACCGATAATCAAACCACCTTCAGAGAAAGCTGATTGAGTACGTCCGTATACGATTTGCAAGAAAAGTTCGCGCATTGCTGTGTTGATGGCGTCGCAAACAAGGTCAGTGTTCAATGCTTCAAGGATCGTTTTTCCCGGAAGAATTTCAGCAGCCATAGCTGCAGAGTGAGTCATACCGGAACATCCGATAGTTTCAACTAAAGCTTCCTGAATGATACCTTCTTTAACGTTCAGTGTCAGTTTACAAGCACCTTGTTGAGGAGCGCACCAACCGATACCGTGTGTCAAACCAGAAATATCAACGATTTCTTTAGATTTTACCCATTTGCCTTCTTCGGGTATGGGAGCCGGTCCGTGGTTAGGACCCTTCTTTACAACACACATGTGTTCCACTTCGTGTGAATAAGTCATAATTAGCTCTTTTTTTAGTGATATAATTAAAAATACGTAGTCACGATTCTCTAAATCGCCCACAAAGGTAGTCGATTTATTTGTTTCTGCAAATCGCCTTTTATTACTTTTTTGTGAAAAGGAACAAATCTGTTTACGTTTTTTCGTCGTTTGTAAAGTCGGGATTGCATTTGTGAAAGATTGAGACCGGGAGAACTATCTATCTTGTGCTTTGTTGTTATTAGAAAATGAAAATTTATGGAACTAAATCAGATAGATATACATTATTTAATAGCGGCAATTTGTGTTATTTCATCTGCGCTTGTGTTTTATACGATAGGTGTTTGGGGAGAACGTCTTCAAAGGAAATTAAAGTTTTGGCATATCATTTTCTTTCTTCTCGGGTTGCTGGCCGATACAGTTGGCACAAGCCTGATGGAGCATATTGCCGAACTGACTCATCTGCATGACGAAATGCATACGGTGACAGGGGTAATTGCTATTCTTCTGATGTTTGTACATGCTTTATGGGCGATATGGACCTATGTGAAGGGAACACCTATAGAAAAGAGGCATTTTAATCGTTTCAGTATTGTGTTTTGGTGCATTTGGCTTATACCTTATTTAATAGGTGTTTATTTGGGGATGCGATTATAATTTACATAATTCATGTCTTGTATTGATTCTTTTGATTTGCTTAGTGTGGTTATTTAAAATAATACTGTATATTTGTGATAACAAATCGAAAGACTATGATACGACGTAGGCTCCGCCTCTTATACCTTTTAACTGGAATGACCTTGTCTGCTTATTCGCAAGGATTGTTATTTCAGGCTAATGATAAACAAATCAAAGAAAGAACTTCTCTTCAGATATTTCAGGAAGAGAAGATACCCTGTTTTACAAAAAACTTTCAGTTAAGTTTCGAACTTTCCATTCGTGATTTTGATACTTTTGGATATGTGTTTTTACTAAAGGAAAATCGGGGGAAAACCAAATATAGCTTTACATATACATATCTGGATAGTGAAAATAGTACATTTAAATTTAATACTGATGGGAAGGAAAATCATTATTCTTTGAATCTGCGGAATGATGCATTAGCTTATCAGTGGATCCCTGTCTCTTTTACATTCGATTTACAACACGACTTGCTAACAATTCGTATCGGAGATTATGAAAAGAAAATCACTTCTTTAGGATTGAAAGATACTTTTTGTCCGCATTTGTTTTTTGGACGTTATGACTATATTTTGGATATGCCCACCTTTGCTATCCGTAATTTGAAACTAGAGGGTGATAAAAAATATTCGTATATATTTCCACTGAATGAGAATGAAGGAGAAGAAGTACATACTTCTACTGGAGATGTGTTGGGTACGGTTGTAAATCCTGTGTGGCTCATTAACGGTTCATATCATTGGGATAAACTTTTTGAATATTCTTTCCAGACTCCTTCTGGGATTACTTTTGAACCGGACAGTCAAAGGTTGATTCTTTTTAGTCAGGATTCACTCCTTACTTTTAATCTGTTGAAACGTCAGCTACAAAAATATTCTTATGCCAATAAGCTTCCTGTTAAAATGCAGTTAGCTACTCATTTCATGAATACGACGGATGGCAAACTTTATGTTTATGAATTGAATAACCTGCCGTTAGGAGATGCTACTGTGGCAGCTCTTGACCTGGGTAAACGGAAGTGGAGGCAGACTGGAATAGCAGCTTTACCAGTACAGCTACATCATCATGATGGTTTTTGGGATGAAACAGTTGGGAAATATCTTGTTTTTGGCGGTTTTGGAAATAAACGTTTTAATAATACATTTTTGGAATATGATATTGAAGCTGACCGATGGGATACCCTTTCATATTCCGGTGACCCGATTATTTCTCGTTATTTTTCCGGCATGGCAGTAAATAAAAATCGAGAACACGTCTATATCTTTGGAGGAATGGGAAATGAATCTGGTGAACAGAGCGTAGGTCGAAATTATCTCCATGATCTTTATTTGCTTGACAGAAAACAACAGTCTGTTCAACGTTTGTGGCAGAAAACTCCGGAGTATCGCTGGGTTGTGGCTCGAGATATGATACTAACGCCTGATGAAAAATATATCTACGCCTTGTGTTATCCCGAATATCTTTCAGAAACCTATTTACAGCTTTATCGTTTGACTATTGATGATGGAACTATAAAAATCCTGGGAGATTCAATTCCGATGCGTTCGGAAGAAATTATGACGAATGCTAACCTTTATTATAATTCACTGACGCATGAATATTATTGCACGACTACAGAATTTGATAAAAAGGGGCATACAGTGATTCGGACCTATGTGTTGTCTGCTCCTCCAGTTTCTTTGGATGAAGTCCGCTCTTACAATTCAAAGTCTTCTTTTGATATTCGCTGGTTATGGATAATAGTAGGAGTTATATTGTTTTTGGGAGGTTATTTGATTGTCCGAAGGAGGCGAAGGAGACAGGCTGATGTGATTCCGGTACAATCGTCCGTGTCATCAGCCGAGAAAAGGAAACCGAATATCCTCATATCTGGAAAAGAAACTTTCTCTAAAAAAGATTTTGAATCATCAATCGTTCGTCCGAATGCCGTTTATTTATTTGGACCCTTTACAGTGATTGACCGGAATGGGCGGGATATTACACATTTGTTCAGTTCCCGTTTACGGCAGGTTTTCATTTATATATTGCTTCATAGCACCCATAATGGCGTCCTGTCTGCTTCATTAAATGAAGTATTTTGGTCTGATAAGCCTGACGATAAAGTTAAAAATCTGAAAGGAGTAACGATTAATCAAATACGCAAGAATCTGACCGCACTGGATGGAGTGGAACTTGTATATGATAAAGGATATTTCAGATTGGTATTTACAGACTGTTACTGTGATTATTTCCGCTTCCGTACTTTGAAGAATGTTGAAGAGGTGGAAAATGAATTAGGCGTTTTACTGATGCGTGGCAAATTTCTTGATGGTTTGGATGTCGGAATGATGGATCATTTCAAACAAAAGATAGAAGAATTCTTGTCTTCCTTTTTACCCTTGGAAATTGAACGTTTGTATCAGGAACATAAGTATGATGCTGTCATTCGTTTTTGCAATGTGCTTTTCCGGGTAGATCCGGTTAATGAGTTGGCATTGGCATATTGTATGCATGCACTTAATAATACGGGTTCGTCACAAGAGGCAATTCTTCAATATTCTTTGTTTGTTCGTGAGTATAAACAAATGATGAATGAAGAGTATTCAATTTCATATGTAGAACTAATGAGTAAAAATCCCCCTTTTCATCGATAAAAAGCTAGTTGGTTAATGATAATTATTCACTTATTAATCCGCTATTAACCCACCACTAATAAGTTGCTTAACCTCGCTACATTATGTTTGCAGCGATGTTATTCACTTATTGTTTTATTTAAAACCTAATACGTATGAGAACAAGATTCTTAATGAAACTTTGTTTATTCGGTTTGTTGGTTTGGTGTATCAGCTCGTGCAAGAGCGATAATGGCGATTCGGTGCGGCCCGTTGCACTTGAATGCATGTATACACATCTGACTGACATGACGAACATGCTTGATACCGCAAAGATTGGTACAAGTGACGGAACTTTTCCTTTGGCAAATGCTCAAAACTTACAAAAGGCTGTTGAAGAATTACAAATCGGTATCTCTAAAGGTATGGCAGGATACTTTGTATTACAGTATGAAATAGATAACTACTGTATCGCGGCTGAAAAAGCTATTGCCGAATTTCAGGATTCTTATCAACAAACATTACAACCGGGTACTCCCGCTGAACTGAAAATATTCGGTATTGATGGAAAGGGGCGTATTGAATTTGGCTCAGATCCGGCCTATGGTGGTGGCAACACATTCACGGTTGAAAGCTGGATGAAATATGATGCCGGCTTCTTTGAGTCGGGAATTGGTAGTTTCCTTTCCACTTTTGACGGAAATCAACCGAACGAGGGATGGATGATCAACTTTTTAGGTTCTAATCTTCGTACAACTATCGGTATGGGACCACAGGAAGGTCGCGTATTGGAAGAAGGACGTGCATATCCTGATAATTTCGGTAAGTGGAATCATGTTGTGACGGTATGGAACAGTACTCTTTCGGAAGGTCAGTTGAAGATGTATGTTAATGGCGAATTATTCTTTAGTAAGACCAATGATGTGAAGAATGATGCCGGAGTATTACAAAACTATATGCCTAACACCCGTAACCAAAATATGTGGGCATTTCAGGAACCGACTGATAACTCACGTTGTATGACCGGATTCATTAAGAAGTTCCGTATGTGGAGTACTGCAAAATCAGCTGATGAAATAAAATCATTGATGAACTCGGATGTGACGGGGACAGAAAGCGGACTGGTGTGTGCATGGGATTTTACAACGGTGGCTGAAGATGTAACCAATATCCCTGATAAGACAGGAAAACATGTTGCAAAAATTGTAGGTAACTACAAGTGGTTTAAAGTTGAGAACTAACCTTAAATATACAGATGGAAAGTATGAAAAATAATATAATAAAAATAAGATCTTTCTTTTTCCTGCTTCTTGTGTTATGCGGGTGGGGAAGTGTACAAGCACAGCAAATGCTTACTGTGAAGGGTGTAGTGGTGGACGCATTAAAAGAACCGCTTCCCGGGGCTAGTGTTCAGGTAGTAGGAATGTCTACCGGTACGGTAACCGATTTAGATGGTAACTTTAATATTCAGGTTCCGAAAGGAAAAACGATAGCTATTTCTTTTATAGGATATGTGACACAGGAACTGACTGTAAATCAAAATCAGACAAACCTTACTATCCAGTTGAAAGACGACTCTAAACAGTTGAACGAAGTAGTTGTAATTGGTTATGGAACAGTAGAAAAGAAAGATTTGACCGGTTCTATTCAATCTGTGACTAGCAAAGAATTAAGCAAACTGGTAACTACTGATGTCACAGAAACACTGAACGGACGTGTAGGAGGTGTGCTTGTGAATAAGACATCCAATCGTCCCGGTTCGGATACAAAAATAGAAATTCGCGGTATTAACTCGTTCAATTTCTCAAATGAACCTTTGTACGTGATTGACGGTGTACCTTCTCAAACAGGAATGCGTCATTTGAACTCTGCCGATATTGAATCTATCGACATATTGAAAGACGCATCTTCCAGTGCTATCTATGGTTCTCGTGGTGCAAACGGTGTTGTGATTATCACTACTAAAGGAGCTAACAAACGTCAGGGATTTAATATTGATTATTCGGGATATGTCGGTTTCAAGACACCTACCCGTATTCCTGAAATGATTGGTAATATGGGTAACGGTTTGGAATATGTAGACTATCGTACCGCTTTGTGGAAGAAAAAATATGGGGATGCTTCATTAAGCCGTCCGGATTTTCTGACAGATGACGAGAAACGTCGTATTAAGTATGGCGAATATTATGATTGGTTGCGCGAATTATCGCAGAATGCATTGACTACCAGTCACTCTATTTCCACCACTGGAGGTACAGACAAACTGTCTTTTTCTTTTGGCTTGGGATATTTGAAGGATGATGGTATGATAGGTGATGAAAGTTTTGAACGTATCACAGCTAATATAGGGTTAGAATATCGTTTCTCAGATAAGTTCAAGACTGGTGTTAATAGCTATGTTTCTTTGAATAATACCAATGAAGGAGCGAATGATGCATTGGTTAATGCATACTTCCTACCACCGACAGTAAGTCCTTATGATAAGGATGGAAGCTACTTGTTTAATTGCCAACCGACTTCCAGTAAGATCAATCCGTTTGTTCAGATAGAAAACAATAAGAGAGAGAAGGAAGCTAATTATACTAACTTCTCCGGTTATCTGGAATATCAACCGATAAAAGGATTGAGCTTTAAATCACAGATTGCCGTTCAGTACGATTCGGATGTTTATGGAGAATGGGTAGGTACAATGACACAAGCCAAAGGAGGACTTAATGCGCCGGAAGCTTACCGGAAGGAAGGACGGAATATGAACTGGGTGTGGGATAATATCATTACTTATGATAAAACCTGGAAGAATATCCATCGTTTGAATGTTATCGGTTTATATAGCGCGCAGAAGGAAACTCATAAAGGTTCAGAAATGCGGGGAGATGGTTTGCCTTATAATTCGGACTGGCATGCAATTGAGACTGCTGAAGAAATCCGTGATGTAAAAAGCTACTATTGGGAATCATCCATGCTTTCTTTCATGGGACGTGCTAATTACACATTGCTGGATCGTTACTTGTTTACTATAACAGGACGCTACGATGGAACTTCCCGTTTGGCTACCGGTAATCAATGGGGATTTATGCCATCGGCTGCTATTGGTTGGCAGATGAAAAATGAGAACTTCCTGAAAGATGTAGACTGGCTGAATAGTTTGAAACTTCGTGTTAGCTGGGGTAGATCGGGAAACAATAGCATCGACCATGATATTACTTGGACAAAGCTGGATCTGGCACACTATATCTATGGGGGAAAAGGTGAAAATGCGTTTGGATTAGGTGATCGGAAAGGTAACAAAAATCTTCGTTGGGAAATGACCTCAGAATGGAATTATGGTATTGACTTCGGTTTCCTGAATAATCGAATTAATGGTACAATTGATGTTTATAACCGTACTACCAAGGATTTGATTTTCGCCCGTTCGGTAGGTAGCCTTAATGGTTATGGCTCTATTCTTGAAAATGTGGGAACATCATCCAATAAAGGTATAGAAATAGGTTTGAACACAGTAAATATTTCTACTAAAGACTTTACTTGGAAAACAAACCTGACTTTCTCTCTAAACCGTAACAAGATTGTAGATCTATATGGTGATAAAAAGGATGATTTAGCCAACCGCTGGTTTATCGGTCAACCGATGAAAGTGATTTATGATTTAGAAAAGGTTGGAATCTGGCAAATAGAAGATAAGGAACTGGCAGCTAAATATGGGCAGGTGCCGGGACATATTCGTGTAGCTGATTTGGATGATAATTATGTAATTGATGAGCGCGACTATAAAGTACTCGGTACTCCGTCGCCCGATTGGACAGCAGGTATGACCAATACCTTTGCCTACAAGAATTGGGATTTATCTTTCTATATGTATGCTCGTATCGGTGGTATTTATAATGATGACTTCACTTATATGTTTACTGCATGGGATAATGAACATTGGAATAAATTAAATGTAAACTACTGGACTCCAGAGAATCGTAGTAACGAGTACCAACAAATCGGCGCACAATCCTATCATACTCAGGTATTAGGTAAGATTTCCGGTTCATTCCTGAAAATACAGAATATCACCTTAGGTTATACCCTTCCGGAAACATGGATGAAGAAAATGAAAATGAAAAATGCGCGTGCTTACATCAATGTTCAGAATCCGTTTACATTTACCGACTATCTCGGCCCGGATCCGGAAACGATTGGTGAAGATGTATACAAATCATTATCGCTCTATCCGATGACCTTTACTTTTGGAGTGAATTTAACCTTCTAAATACTTGAAACCTTATGAAACGAGTAAAAAAACAAATTAAATATTTAGCACTGTTGGCAATATGTTTGCTAAGTGGTTGCTCTGATTTTTTGGATAGTTATAACCCTTCGGCAGTGACAGATGATTTCTATAATACCAAAGAAGGGCAGCGGAAGTTGTTAACTGATATTAATGCACGTTATCGTGATGTCTTTAACACGGGTGAGTTGCAGTATTATGGAACAGATATCTATATGGCAATTTCGGAAGAACCGGCAGAGCGTATGTTTAACGGTTATGACAAGACTTTTAATTCAACAGCTCCCATCGTAGGCGATTACTGGAAAGTTCTCTATAAGATTGTGCAGGAAAGCAATATTCTGTTGAATCGCTGTACGCCGGATATTGCAGGAAGCGATTATACTTCGCTGACTGCACAAGCCCGTTTCTTCCGGGCGATGGCTTACTACTATTTGGTAGAAACATTCGGTCCTGTGCCTTTGCTCACCGAAGAGAACACAAATGTTATCCAGCAGGCAGAGCGTACCGGTGAACAGGCTATCTATACTTTTATCATTACCGAATTAAATGATATAAAAGACAAACTGGAGATGACCACTATTTCGGCCGGAAAGGTAACTAATGCAGCGGTAATACACTTCTTAGGAAAAATGTATCTGACACGCGCTTATAAATCGTTTGCCGAAGCGGATGATTTTTCTAATGCGGCAATGACCTTCGATTTGTTGGTAGAGAATCCGGCTTCAGGTTATGCCTTGCAGGAAAATTATGCAGCTTTGTTTGATGAAAACAATCAAGCCAATTCAGAAGTGATCTGGGCCATTCAGTATGGACTGGATAAGAATTATCGGGGTAGCGGAAATCCGCAACAGGCACAATTTGGATTTAATATTGTTGCATTGGAACCGGATTTGTTTATTAAGAACCAGAACGATTATTCTAATATTTCCCGTAAATACTGGGTGAATCCCAAAGCGCATGAACTTTATACAGATCCGGAAGCAGATACTCGTTATGATGTGACTTTCAAACGTGAATATTACATAAACAACCCTGATAATGCTGATTATGGCAAGTTAGGAATCTATTTTCCCCGCTGGAACGATAAATCGGGCATGAGTAATAATGCGAAGAAGTTTTATCCATTCAAGCAAGATGATGAATATGTGTGGTATCCGCAATCTACAGCACTTCCTGTATTGGAAACGGCTTCAGACCGTATGCCGATGGTACAGAAGTTTAGTGATACTAAGATACAGTGGGGGGAAGGCGGTTCTCGTGAAGATGTCATTTTCCGTTTGGGAGATACTTACCTTTTGTGTGCTGAAGCTTATCTGGGTGCCGGAAACAAAAAACTAGCTTTGGAGCGTATCAACAGTATACGTAAACGTGCTGCTAAAGATGCGGCTGCTTATGAGGCAATGAAATTGACGGATCTGGATATAAACGTAATTATGGATGAACGTGCTCGCGAATTGATGGGAGAACACGATCGTTGGTTTGATCTGAAACGTACTCAAACATTATTGACGCGTGTACCTGCGTACAATCCGTTTGTGGTGAAATATGATAATTTGAATGAAAATCATTTGGTACGTCCCATTCCACAAGATGAGCGGAACAAGGTAGACGGATTAACGCAGAATGAAGGTTATTGATTAATAGTTAACTAACAAATGAAAGAATTAATGATGAAAACAACTATATGTGGTGCCGCACTGCTGTTGAGCCTTACGATGGCTAGCTGTGAAGTGTACGAATCACCGGAAATCAATCAGGGGTTGAATGAAGAAAATAACACGTCCCTTTATGCAGATGCCTATGACCCGATCAGTAATGTAGGTCAATACTATATGCCCGAAATGAAAGTGAAGCCGAAAAAATACTGGAACTGTGTGGAAGTAGTGACGGTAGGCAGTCGCAACGAATTGGGGCAGACGGATAAGATGCGCGGATTGCAGTATCACCTGCTGTGCCAGTCATTGGCAGGATTGACCAACCGTGCCGTGGAACAGGGAAAAAGCGAAATAGCCGTATGGCTGCACGATCACGGTGGCAGTGACTCTTATAAACTCTCCGAACAAGCGCTTAAAGATATGGGTATTCATGAACAGGGAAGGCAGAGCGGATTGGAGCTGGCGCGTAATGATTATGGCCCATCTGATGGAGTAACTATTCAGTTAAAAGGAATGTTCGATGGATATGTTTTAACGGATATTGAGAATAATCCGGAGAGTGGAGTGGTAGCTTCCGTAGCTTCTCATGTTTATAATTCAATAATCGTAGATGTTCGTGATAAAGAATATTATGAAGAAGCCGGATACACCATGAAGTATGATGCAAGAAGCAAAACTACTGTTCAAGCATGGGCTGAGTTCAAAGATAAGTGTAGTAATAAAGCGTTGGTAATCATGCCCGTTCAGACCGGTGAGTTGCGTGAGTTTGCCATCAAGAACGAGTTTTTCGTGCTCAACCTCAATAAGCGTCAGGGCAGTTCGCTTGGCGGACAAAATACAGCATTGCTGAAAGAAATTTTAGCATGGTTGGAACCGAATGCTCCTGTTTTTGGATGGGAACAAGGAGTGAGCGAAGATGCTTTTGTTGATTTGGTTTCCAAGAGCGGACATCCAATGATTCCTTGTGACTGGAGTTACAATCATTCGTTGACTTCTTTACTCTATTCTCAACGACAAAAATCTACATTGGCACATGTTAAGAATCCGCAGTTTCTTGATTATACAAAGAAAAAGAATTTCGTTTCCTTTTTCCTTTCAGATGGTGACAACATACAATGGATGATGAATGACTTCAAAGATTTCTATAATGCGCCAGAGTCGGAAGAAGTACGAATGACGTATGGTATGGCAGCTTCGGTACTTCCAATGATGGCACCGGCACAATTTGATAATCTGTTGAGCCAGCAAAAACCAAATTGTTCTATTTTGGAAATGTTGGGAGGTGGTTACTATTATGTAGACAACTATAGCGAGAATGGCGATCGGGCGAAGAATTTGAAAGTTGTAGCCGAACGTTTGTCCGCTCATATGCGTCAACACCGCGTGAAACTTTTGGGAGTGATGGCTATGAATGTGAAATCTGAAGCTGCTAAAGAAGCATTTCAGGCTTATGTAGATGCGAATGATCAGTTGGAAGGTATCGTGGCACTTCAGTATAGCCCTTACGCAGGTGGTGAAGGAGATGTTATCTGGGTAACAAATAAGGCGGGCTATGATATTCCGGTTATTACAGTGAAATATTCTTTATGGAATTTCGGTAACCGGAACACAGAACGTGAAGGAACCCCTGCATATATTGCCGGAAAGTTGAAACAGGAAGCACAACAGGAAAGTTTTTCTGTAGTATGTGTACACGCATGGAGTAATTTCTCAGATCATGGAAAAACAGAAGATCCGTTGATAGAGAACCAATCCGGTGATATCCGTGGAGCTGGAGCGGCTAAACTCTGTGCAGGACATCTGAATGATACTTTTGAAGTGGTAAATATGCAGGAACTGGTATGGCGTTTACGCATGAGCCAGCGTCCGGAACAGACCAAGAAGTATCTGACTGAAGTATTTTAATTAATCTGGTTTTCACAAGCTTTTTGCATAGCTTTTCCTTTTTAGTATAAAATGGCAGTCATGTGGAAAGCTTGTGAAACTTAAGCAAACAACAATAGATCATGGTTACAAGATTGTTTTTCTTATCAATTTGTCTTCCTTTTCTGCTCACTTCGTGCCAGCAGTCAAAGAAGGCTGTAGAGTTCGTAGACTACGTGAATCCTCTGATGGGTACCGAGTCTACTTTTGCATTTTCGCACGGTAATACTTATCCTGCCGTAGCGGTGCCTTGGGGAATGAATTTCTGGAGTCCGCAGACGGGAGAGAATGGTAGCGGATGGATGTATATGTATACTGACAGCCTGATGCGAGGTTTCAGACAAACGCATCAACCCAGTCCCTGGATAAATGACTATGGTACATTCTCCATAATGCCACTTGCCGGGGAACTCAAAATGAGTCATAAAGAGCGTCAGGTCCCTTTCTCTCATGAACAGGAGAAGGCGACTCCTTACAACTACAGTGTCACGTTCAAGAATGGTTTGCAAACCTCTCTTTCAGCTACTTCCCGTGGAGCTGTATTGGAAGTTTCTTTCCCCGAGAAGCAAGGTCAGTATGTAGTAGTGGATGCTTACAGTGGGGGGAGTTCAATAACGATTGATCCGGAAAAACGAAGGGTAAAGGGAGCGTCACGTTATAATAATGGAGGTGTACCCGATAGCTTCGCTAATTATTTTATGATGGAATTTAGTCATCCTGTCATAGAATACGGCACGTACAATGGAGATACTTTGTTGCATCATCAAACTGATGTTGCAGCCGATTATACTTGTGCATATCTGAAATTTGATGTTCCGGCAGGGGAAAAGTTGACTATACGTACAGCTTCTTCTTTTATCAGTCCTGAACAGGCCGTCATTAATTTTAATCGTGAAGTTGCTGATGCCGATGTGAAACTCGTCAGTAACAAAGCCCGTGAGCAGTGGAATACCTACTTGGGACGTGTAGACGCAGAAGGAGGGACGGACGAACAACTTCGTACTTTCTATTCCTGTTTGTATCGGACATTACTCTTTCCGCGTGAATTCTATGAATTTGATTCACAGGGAAATCCTGTTTATTATAGTCCTTATGACGGTAATGTACATGATGGTTATATGTATACAGACAATGGTTTCTGGGATACGTTCCGTGCGGTTCATCCATTATTCACGTTACTTTATCCGGAGGTTTCGGAGCGCGTCACTCAATCTATTATTAATGCTTACAATGAAAGTGGCTTTATGCCGGAGTGGGCTAGTCCCGGTCACCGCGGTTGTATGATTGGTAATAATTCTATATCTTTATTGGTAGATGCATGGATGAAAGGTATTCGGACAGTAGATGCGGAGAAAGCACTGGAAGCAATGATTCATCAGACACAAGCCCGTCATGCAGAAATTGCTTCTGTTGGGCGTGATGGTTTTGAATATTATGACAAACTTGGTTATGTACCTTATCCGGAAATACCTGAAGCTACAGCCAAAACATTAGAATATGCCTATGCAGACTGGTGTATAGCCCGTTTTGCCGAATCATTGGGCAAACAAGATATTGCAGACAAATATTATCAGAAAGCCCAAAACTACCGTAATCTTTATTATCCGGAACATGGCTTTATGTGGACGAAAAATGCTAAAGGCGAATGGCGTGATAACTTTGATGCGACGGAATGGGGAGGTCCTTTTACTGAAGGAAGCTCCTGGCATTGGACATGGAGTGTATTCCACGATCCGGAAGGTCTGTCGCAATTGATGGGTGGACATGAACCGATGAGTGCTCGTCTTGACTCTATGTTTGTAGCCCCGAACACTTACAATTATGGAACTTATGGTTTTGTTATCCACGAAATAGCTGAAATGGTTGCTTTAAATATGGGGCAATACGCACATGGTAATCAGCCGATACAGCATGGCATTTATTTGTATGATTATATCGGTCAGCCTTGGAAGGCGCAGTATCATCTTCGGGAGGTGATGGATAAACTTTACAACTCCGGAAGCAAAGGTTATTGTGGAGATGAAGATAACGGACAAACATCAGCTTGGTATGTGTTTTCTGCAATGGGCTTTTATCCGGTTTGCCCTGGAATGCCTGAATATGCGGTAGGCTCTCCGTTATTTAACAAAGTAACCCTTCACCTTCCTGAAGGTAAGACTTTTGTCGTTTCGGCAAAAGATAATGCGGCGGATCGTCCCTATATAAAGAAAGCTTTGTTGAATGGGAAAGAATACACCCACAACTATTTAACGCATGATGAACTGAAACAAGGTGGCGAACTAACTCTGTCGATGGATAGTGTGCCGAATTTGCGGCGAGGTACCCAACCGACAGATTTACCCTATTCTTATTCCAAATAGTTTCAGGAGGTTTTAGTTCCTTTTTATTGACCGATACAGAAAGAATCCGGAAGGACTTGATCTGTATCGGTCCTATTATAGGAATTTATTAATAGGCTTTGTCTTTGCTATTTCTTTTGTTACCTTTGTGGAGCTAATACGAGATTTATGATACATTCTTTAAATTCTTCCGACTCTAAAACGGCGCAAAAGCTTTTTTCTAAGCTTTATGTTTCTTATTATGCCCGTTTAGTGCGTTTTGCTTCTCTTTATGTGGGGGCTATGGCTGTGGCAGAGATTAATGCGATTTCTATTATTAAGTAACGGAAAAGATTTGCATGTATGATAAGCGGTCTGAATAGAACTTGATAAAACTGTCTTAGTAAGCATTTGGCTTTAATATCTTATCGGCTGACTCTAGTCGTCCTATTAGACGACTATTGTTGGCTAATAAGCCGACTAGAGTCAGCTAGGTAGCCAACTGAAGTCGGCTGTTGTTGAACAAATATTTCCTATTCGGAATATATACACTATTTGCCTGTTTCTATAATATGGCAAATAGTAGCTCTCACTGTATTGTTAGACTGTAAAATACATATCTTGTGAAGGGGTGAATAGAGGTGAATACTGTATTTAATATGAATCGTTCACCGGAAACGTCTGTAAATGAGATGATATGGACTGTGTGAAGAACGTGGAGGACGGATAATGAAGTTAAGATTGGCAAGATTATGGAGGGATTATTACTGGATGTAGAATAAAATTCGTAGCTTTGCTGCATCATTATATAAAGAAGATTATGATCGAAGTTGTAGAATCAGCCTTACAAAAGGCTGCGGGTGAAGGAATGGATGAATTTATCCAGGCGTTTACAGATAAATATAAAGAGGTAATCGGTGGTGAATTGACTGCGGAGACAATGCCTTTGCTGACGGGAGAACAACATTCTTTGCTGGCTTATCAGATTTTTCGTGATGAGATGATGGTTGGTGGGTTCTGCCAATTGATTCAGAATGGCTATGGTGGTTATATCTTTGATAATCCGTTTGCGAAAGTGATGCGTTTGTGGGGAGCGGAAGAGTTTTCGAAATTAGTTTATAAGGCTAAGAAAATCTTTGATGCCAACCGGAAAGATTTGGAAAAGGAACGGACGGATGATGAATTTATGGCTATGTACGAGCAATATGAAGCTTTTGATGAGTTGGAAGAAGCCTATTTAGAGATGGAAGAACAAGTCACAGCATTGATTGCAAGCTACGTAGATGATCATTTGGAACTTTTTGCAAAAATAATAAAGTAACGGATGCAGTATTTTTTAAGTACTTGCATTTATTAATTATGAATTAGAATTTATATCTTTGCAAAATCTAAAAAATATGTTTATGAAACAAGTGAAATTTTTCTTGGTGGCTTTGATGGCTGTGGTTATGGGTATGTCAGTTACTTCTTGTATGAATGGAGATGATAACCACAATGTTACAATGACTGTTCCTGTTAAGTATAATTTTGGATCATTTCTGATGGGGGATGCAACTACGAAGTTGGTTCCAACTACAGAATTGGGCTTCTTGGATGGAAATATGTATATAATTTCATGCCAATATGACCAATCACAGGTGACAGCAAACAGCACTAGCATACCAGTTACTTTGCTAACTACTCCGCTTTGTATTGACCCTAAAGACAATGAGAGATTAAGCGCAACTAAATCAGAGCCTACTAATCCTCTTTATTCATTGGATAAGCAACAGTCAAGTCTGGTATATTATGACAAAAATACGATTGTTTTGACAATGCCATATTGGGTGAAAGTTACCAATTCCAGTGTTGAAGAATCAGAAGTAAAAAAACACTCATTTATTCTTTACTATAATCCTGATGAAATAAAGAGTACTGATACAAAGTTGAATTTATATATTAGTCATCGTGTAAGTGATGAAGAAGGTGAGAGTGTGACTCGTTCTAATTTTACATATGCATATAGAGCATATTCAATTAGTTCAGCTCTTAATGCGTTTAGTAGTAAAACAGAAGGTAAGTTACCGAAATATCTGGTGTTGAAAGCTCAAACCAATAATTCGAAAGATGAGTTGAAAGAAGAGAATGGAGAAACTTCGGTTGAATATGATTACGCATTTACAGAATAACATTGAACTACAAAGAACTATTTAACATAGCAATGAAATTGATTTCCTCTCCGGCCAAGGCCTGGGAGGAAATTTCTATGGAAGAGGATAGGCGAAAAGTATATATGGCTTTTGTCTATCCTATGATTGGTTTATGCGGTCTGTCCGTATTCGTCGGTTCATTATTGACGAATGGATGGGGAGGTCCGCAAAGTTTCCAGATAGCTATGACCAATTGTTGCGCCGTAGCTGTAGCCCTGTTCGGTGGCTATTTTCTGGCAGCTTATGCCATAAATGAAATGGGAACAAGGATGTTTGGCATGCATAGCAATATGCCGTTGACGCAACAGTTTGCAGGATATGCATTGGTTGTGCCTTTCCTGCTTCAGATAGTAACCGGACTATTACCTGATTTTAGAATTATTGCTTGGTTGCTGCAGTTCTACATCGTCTATGTGGTATGGGAGGGAGTTCCTGTACTGATGGGAGTAGAAGAAAAACAACGATTAAAATACACCCTTTTGTCGTCTGCATTGTTAATACTATGTCCGGTGGTGATACAGATCGTGTTTAATAGACTGACGGCTATACTTAATTAATGAGTAAAGATGAAACAACCTCCTGTAAATATAAAGAATAAACGGGCTACGTTTGATTACGAGCTGATAGATACCTACACAGCAGGTATCGTATTGACCGGTACGGAAATAAAGTCCATTCGTTTGGGAAAAGCCAGTCTGGTAGATACGTTTTGCTATTTTACGAAAGGCGAATTGTGGGTGAAGAATATGCACATCGCCGAATATTTCTATGGATCGTACAATAACCATACGGCACGTAGAGAGAGGAAGTTGTTGCTTAGTAAAAAAGAATTGGAGAAACTTCAGCGGGAGATGAAAAATCCCGGCTTTACGATTGTTCCTGTACGCTTGTTTATCAATGAAAAAGGTTTGGCGAAACTAGTCGTCGCTTTGGCGAAAGGTAAGAAAGAATATGATAAACGAGAATCTATAAAGGAGAAAGATGATCGTAGAGATATGGCAAGAATGTTCAAACGGTAAGTAAACCGCAATAAGATAACGCCGGACTGCGAAGAGTCTGGCAGAAGATGGCAGAGTCGGTAATTAGGTATTAATGTGATAGGGTAATGAAAAAGACAATTTCTCAAGTTGTATCCGAGCGCATCCTTATTCTGGATGGAGCAATGGGGACAATGATTCAACAATATAACCTCAAGGAAGAAGATTTTCGTGGTGAACGGTTTGCGCATATTCCCGGACAGTTGAAAGGGAATAACGACTTATTGTGTCTCACACGTCCCGACGTGATTCAGGATATTCATCGTAAATACCTGGAAGCAGGCGCGGATATCATCGAGACCAATACATTCAGTTCGACTACAGTTTCTATGGCTGATTATCACGTAGAAGAATACGTGCGTGAGATGAATCTGGCTGCCGTAAAACTAGCCCGTGACCTTGCCGACGAGTACACTGCAAAGAATCCCGATAAACCGCGTTTTGTAGCCGGCTCTGTAGGCCCAACCAATAAGACCTGCTCTATGAGCCCGGACGTGAACAATCCGGCTTATCGTGCTTTGAGTTACGACGAACTGGCTGCATCCTATCAGCAACAGATGGAAGCAATGCTTGAAGGTGGCGTAGACGCCATTCTGATCGAAACAATCTTTGATACCCTGAATGCCAAAGCTGCTATTTTTGCAGCCGAACAGGCAATGAAAGCAACGGGTGTCGAAGTCCCTGTCATGTTATCTGTAACGGTGTCTGATATTGGCGGACGAACATTGTCCGGCCAGACATTGGACGCATTTCTTGCTTCTGTGCAACATGCCAATATCTTTTCTGTCGGCTTGAACTGTTCATTCGGTGCCCGTCAGTTGAAACCATTCTTGGAACAACTGGCAGCTCGTGCACCTTATTATATTAGTGCCTATCCGAATGCCGGATTACCGAATAGCCTAGGTAAGTATGACCAGACACCTGCCGATATGGCTCATGAAGTGAGAGAATATATCGAAGAAGGACTAATCAATATCATTGGTGGCTGTTGTGGAACGACAGATGCCTATATTGCCGAATATCCCGCCCTCGTGAAGGGTGCTAAACCACACGTCCCTGCTCTTGCGCCGGATTGTATGTGGCTTTCCGGACTTGAACTATTGGAAGTCAAACCGGAAATTAACTTTGTAAATGTCGGTGAACGTTGCAACGTAGCCGGTTCACGTAAGTTTCTCCGTCTGGTAAACGAAAAGAAATATGATGAAGCCCTCTCCATCGCTCGTCAACAAGTGGAAGACGGTGCCTTGGTGATTGACGTCAATATGGACGACGGACTGTTGGACGCAAAAACAGAGATGACTACTTTCCTGAATCTTATCATGTCCGAACCGGAAATAGCCCGTGTTCCGGTAATGATTGACTCTTCCAAATGGGAAGTGATTGAAGCCGGCTTGAAATGTCTGCAAGGAAAGTCAATCGTTAACTCCATTTCTCTGAAAGAAGGTGAGGAGGTTTTCCTCGAACATGCCCGTATCATCCGTCAATATGGAGCTGCAGCCGTCGTAATGGCTTTTGACGAGAAAGGTCAGGCAGATACAGCCGCTCGTAAGATAGAGGTTTGCGAACGGGCTTACCGTCTTTTGGTAGATAAAGTAGGCTTTAATCCTCATGATATTATTTTTGACCCCAACGTACTTGCCGTAGCCACAGGGATTGAAGAACATAATAACTATGCTGTAGATTTTATTGAAGCTACCGCATGGATCAAAAAGAACCTTCCGGGTGCTCATATTAGCGGAGGAGTCAGTAATCTTTCTTTCTCTTTCCGTGGCAACAATTATATCCGTGAGGCGATGCACGCTGTATTCCTTTATCATGCCATTCAGCAAGGAATGGACATGGGGATTGTGAATCCGGGTACTTCCGTGTTATATAGTGATATTCCGACCGATGTATTGGAAAAGATAGAAGATGTCGTCTTGAATCGTCGTCCGGACGCAGCGGAACGTCTGATAGAATTGGCGGAGTCTCTGAAAGCAACTATGAGCGGAAATGCCGGACAACCAGCCGCCAAACAAGATGCGTGGAGAGAAGAATCCGTTCAGGAACGCTTGAAATATGCCTTGATGAAAGGAATTGGAGATTTCCTTGAACAGGATTTGGCGGAAGCATTGCCGCTTTATGATAAAGCAGTTGATGTGATTGAAGGGCCGTTGATGGATGGAATGAATTATGTAGGCGAGTTGTTTGGTGCCGGTAAAATGTTTCTTCCCCAGGTTGTGAAGACTGCCCGTACGATGAAAAAAGCCGTAGCTATCCTGCAACCGATTATCGAATCGGAAAAAGTGGAAGGAAGCGCTGCGGCTGGAAAAGTGTTGCTGGCAACTGTAAAGGGAGATGTGCACGATATCGGAAAAAATATTGTAGCGGTAGTGATGGCTTGCAATGGTTATGATATTGTAGACTTGGGAGTGATGGTGCCGGCGGAAACCATTGTGCAGCGTGCTGTTGAAGAAAAAGTGGATATGATCGGATTGAGTGGCTTGATTACTCCCTCTTTGGAAGAAATGGCGCATGTGGCTTTGGAACTCGAAAAAGCAGGACTGGATATTCCTCTTCTGATTGGTGGGGCTACTACATCGAAAATGCATACGGCATTGAAGATTGCTCCTGTCTATCACGCTCCGGTGGTACATCTGAAAGATGCTTCTCAGAATGCAAGTGTTGCTTCTAAATTGTTGAATCCACAGTTGAAAGCTGAATTGGTGAATGAACTGAATAGCGAATACGAGGCACTTCGTGAAAAAAGCGGTCTGCTGAAACGTGAAACTGTTTCATTGGAAGAGGCGCAGAAAAATAAGTTGAATCTGTTTTAAATAGTATCACTAATGAAAAAGATTTTCTCTTTTTTATGTCTGATTGCGGCAATAGTTGTTGCTATGAGTGCATGTTCTTCTGCCAAAGAAGAAAAAGGAACGTCCGGAACCGGAAATGCTGCTTTGGATAATATCTTCGCGCGTAAAAGTGTGCGTGCTTATCTGAATAAGGGAGTGGAGAAAGAGAAAATAGACTTGATGCTTCGTGCCGGAATGGCTGCACCTTCGGGCAAAGATGTCCGTCCTTGGGAGTTTATAGTAGTATCCGATCGTGCCAAACTGGATTCAATGGCTGCTGCGCTTCCTTATGCAAAGATGTTAACCCAGGCCCGTAACGCTATCATCGTTTGCGGAGATTCTGTACGTTCGTCTTATTGGTATTTGGATTGTTCAGCAGCAGCGCAAAATATTCTGCTGGCTGCCGAAAGTCTGGGACTGGGGGCTGTATGGACAGCTGCCTATCCTTATGAAGACCGTATGCAAGTAGTACGCAAATATACTAATCTACCTGATAACATTCTTCCGCTTTGTGTCATTCCTTTCGGCTACCCGGCTACAAAAGAGAACCCGAAACAGAAATTTGACGAGAAAAAGATACATTATAATCAGTATTAGTAAGCAAAAGTTTTGTCTTTTCAATAATTTCCTTACATTTGCAACGCTAATTAAAATCTGATACGCAAATGTTTGGAATAGACGACCCTTTTATAATTCTGCCTTACCTTCTTTCGGTGGTATGTGTGATCTTTGCTGCCTGGTTTGGGCTGAAGTATTGGAATAAGGACGACGAAAAAGACGAAACTCGATGAATACATTTACACTCGGCTTGATTGTGATAGGATATCTCCTGTCACTAGCTTACCTCGGCTTTCTGGGATATAAGAAAACAACGAATACCAGCGACTATCTGGTAGGCGGACGTCAGATGAATCCTATTGTTATGGCACTTTCTTACGGTGCTACGTTTATCTCCGCATCGGCTATTGTAGGTTTTGGAGGAGTGGCGGCGGCTTTCGGAATGGGGATTCAATGGCTCTGTTTCCTGAATATGTTTATCGGAGTTGTCATTGCTTTCATCTTTTTCGGTTTGCGCACCCGGCGTATGGGAGCAAAGCTGAATGTGAGCACTTTCCCCCAATTATTAGGCCGTCATTTCCGTTCCCGTAATATACAGGTATTTGTTGCTGCTGTTATTTTTGTCGGAATGCCACTTTATGCAGCAGTCGTGATGAAAGGGGGAGCTGTATTTATCGAACAGATTTTTCAGATTGATTTCAATATCTCTTTGTTGATATTTACATTGGTCATTGCCGCTTATGTTATTGCAGGCGGTATGAAAGGAGTCATGTATACAGATGCTTTACAGGCAGTTATCATGTTTGCTTGTATGCTGTTTCTGTTATTCTCTCTATACCAGGTGCTCGGTATGGGTTTTACTGAAGCGAATAAAGAGTTGACTGCCATTGCTCCGTTAGTCCCGGAAAAATTCAAAGCATTAGGACATCAGGGATGGACTACAATGCCTGTTACAGGTTCACCGCAATGGTATTCACTTGTAACTTCCCTTATTTTGGGAGTAGGAATCGGATGTCTTGCGCAACCCCAGCTGGTGGTTCGTTTTATGACTGTCGAGAGTGGCAAACAATTAAATCGCGGTGTATTTATCGGTTGTTTCTTTTTGATTATAACAGTAGGAGCTATCTATCATGCCGGAGCTTTGAGTAACCTTTTCTTCCTGAAAACAGAAGGAGCGGTTGCTACCGAAGTAGTGCAGGATATCGATAAGATTATTCCATATTTTATTAATAAAGCGATGCCCGACTGGTTTGCCGCACTCTTTATGTTGTGCATCCTTTCAGCCAGTATGTCTACACTAAGCTCACAGTTCCATACGATGGGGGCTTCGGTAGGTTCTGATATTTATGGAACTTATAAACCCCGTTCGCGGAATAAACTAACCAATGTGATTCGTCTGGGAGTATTGTTTTCTATCCTGGTCAGCTACATAATCTGTTATATGTTGCCTCATGATATTATTGCCCGTGGAACTTCTATTTTTATGGGGATTTGTGCGGCAGCTTTCCTTCCGTCCTATTTCTGTGCATTATATTGGAAGAAAGCTACTAAGCAAGGTGTCATGGCAAGTCTTTGGGTCGGAACAATCGGTAGCCTGTTTGCTCTTGTGTTTCTTCATCAGAAAGAATCTGCGGCATTGGGTATCTGCAAAGCATTATTTGGACGGGATGTGTTGATTACCACTTATCCTTTTCCGGTGATTGACCCTATATTGTTTGCCTTACCATTATCTGTATTGGCTATCATCATAATCAGCTTAATGACCTGTAAAAATAAGTATTAAGTATTAACCGTAGCCTTTGGTATGCTTATTCGCATGGCATAATATTTAATACTTATCTCATGCTTTTATTTTCTTCTTGTAGGATTCGTAGCGCGACATGATATCACGGACGAAATTGTAAGTCTCAATACCACGGAAATATCCGTTTTTGCAGACAGGGTCGGTAAAGTATTCTTCATTGCTTTTGAGCAGGATGAAGTTTTCTACATTATCTTTCCATACCAGTTTGTTCTTCCCGTATTTTTCGGCTAGTGCCATGGCATCGTATATATGTCCCAAGCCGGCATTATAAGATGCCAGAATGAAGTTGAGTCGTTCCTGTTTGTCGGGAATCATACTGAAACTGCGGTCGGTGGCGGCGATATATTTAATAGCCGCTTTCACACTTTCCTCCGGATTCTGCTCCTTGCCGGGAGGTACTCCCATTGCCCGGGCGGTGGCAGGCATTAACTGCATCAGTCCTTTGGCACCAGCCCAGGAAACAGCTGTGGTATCGAAATTAGATTCCGTATAGGCCAGTGACGCCAGCATACGCCAATCCCATCCGATATCTTTGGAATACTTTCTGAATAAATCATCATAATGAGATATTTTCCCCTCTTTCAATGAAAGGATAGGAGAATGGGGCATCATTTTGCTATTCTCAAAATAACGTTTCATACTGGCAGTGTAGGCAGGAGAAGTCATATTTTCCTGATGCCATTTAGTAGCGGCGGCTGCCAGTTCGGGACTGTCTTTTCGCACTGCCCATGAAGACCGTTGATCGAAACTGATAGACAGATCGATATTTAAATTAGGATAATAGGTCTTATTCAGTTTTGCTAAATCGTTGTCGGCCACCGTATACGGAATTTTTCCTTGCGCCACTTGCGTTATCAGATCTTCAATGGTTGTACTGTCATTGGTTACTTCATGAATCCGGATGCCGCCTCCTAATTCGCTGTTCAGATTGACGAGGCGGTCATAATATTTTCCCGGCTTTACATATATATCTTTTCCTACCAGTTCGGTTACGTCTTCTAATGGTTTCTGTTTTCCTCTTCCTTGCTGAACAATCACCTGATGAGTGATGACATCTTCACCACAATAAAGAAGACTGTCTTTCCATTCTTTGGTGATAGGCAGATTATAGGCAATCATATCTCCTTCACCTGCCAGTAATTTTTGGATCATTTCGTCAACACTGTTGGCTACTTCAATTCTAAGCTTTAATCCCAGACTTTTGGCAAACTGCTCGCTAAGTTCATACTGGAATCCCATTTCTTGTCCCCGGTAAATAAAATAGGAAGTAGAGCTATATAATGTCAATACAACCAGTTCTCCACTATCTTTTATTTGTGGAAGATCACGTGTGGATTCATCCGTTGTATTATGTTGCTTGTTCCGGCATCCGAACACACAACAGAGCAATACAAGGAATAAAGGGATAATCAGTGTCTTGACATTCATACCTGACATTTTGCTTTTAACTCTCAACTCTCCATTCTCCACTCTCAACTTTTCAAGTGTTTCTTGATGTACATAGTCAGTATATCGATAGCTACCTTATTACTGCCGCCTTCCGGTACAATGAGGTCGGCATATCGTTTGCAAGGTTCGATAAATTGCAGGTGCATAGGCTTTAAAACCCGTGTATAGCGTTCCATTACAGCTTCGGCAGTACGTCCGCGTTCAATAACATCTCTTTGGATAACACGTATCAGGCGTTCGTCGGGATCGGCATCTACAAAAATTTTGAGGTCCATCATATTGCGCAGCTTTTTATCACATAAGGCAAGGATTCCTTCAATGATAACCACTTCACGAGGTTCGATATGAATCGTTTCGGGCTGGCGCGTACAAGTGAGATAAGAATAGGTAGGCTGTTCGATGCTATTTCCATCTTTCAGCATCATGACATGTTTGGAAAGTAGACTCCATTCAAAAGCATCGGGATGGTCAAAATTGATATTCTGGCGTTCTTCAACCGGGACATGACTACTGTCTTTGTAGTATGAATCCTGTGGTAAGAGTACTACTTCTCCTGCGGGGAGGCTTTCTATAATTTTCCGTACGACGGTGGTCTTTCCGGAGCCCGTTCCGCCTGCTATTCCTATAATTAACATCTCTTTAAATGTATATTTGAACCAAATAGAGTATTTTTGCATTACTATTAATGCGATATTGCATTAACATGACAAATATAGAAACAATTCATTAAAATAACAACGTAATGGTAAAACACATTGTATTATTTAAGTTAAAAGACGAAGTTCCTGCTGAAGAGAAACTGGTAGTCATGACTAAATTCAAGGAAGCGATAGAAGCTCTTCCTGCTAAAATTTCTGTCATTCGCAAAGTGGAAGTCGGATTGAATATGAATCCTGGTGAAACATGGAATATTGCGCTTTACAGTGAGTTTGATACACTAGAAGATGTGAAATACTACGCAACACATCCCGACCATGTAGCTGCCGGCAAGATTCTGGCTGAAACGAAGGAAAGTCGTGCATGTGTAGACTATGAATTATAAACCTAAAAAATAAAGATGAGAAAAATAATCTCTTTCCTGCTTTTAAGCTTTGTTGTATATGCATTGCAAGCGCAGATCAAAGATCCGGTAAAGTTTAAAACAGAGCTGACCTCTCTCTCCGATACGGAGGCAGAGGTGGTGTTTACAGCTGCCATTGATAATGGTTGGCATGTTTATTCTACCGACCTGGGAGATGGCGGTCCTATTTCTGCAACATTTAATGTTGATAATAAATCGGGTGTCGAGCTTGTTGGTAAACTGAAGCCTGTGGGCAAAGAAGTATCTACTTTCGATAAATTGTTCGAAATGAAGGTACGTTATTTCGAGAATACAGCAAAGTTTGTGCAGAAAGTGAAATTTACGGGTGGAGCTTACGAGATAGAAGGTTATCTGGAATATGGAGCTTGTGATGACGAGAGTTGTCTGCCTCCTACTCAAGTGCCATTCAAGTTTTCGGGAGTAGCGAAAGCCGGAAATGCTGCCGCAGCGAAAACAGAACAACCGGAGCAAAAGGTAGCGGAAAAAGAAGCTGCGACTCCTGTTGTCGCGAAAGACTCTTCTGCTATGATGGAGTTGGTTCCTGCAACTACAACGGAAGCTGTCACGGATATTCAGCCGGCAGTTGCTTCCAGTGAACTTTGGAAACCCGTTATCAGTGATCTGCAAGCATTAGGAGAAGAGCACGGTCAGGAGGATATGTCCTGGATATATATATTCATTACAGGATTCCTTGGAGGGTTATTGGCTTTGTTCACTCCTTGTGTGTGGCCGATTATTCCGATGACAGTCAGCTTTTTTTTGAAACGTAGTAAAGACAAAAAGAAAGGAATTCGTGATGCGTGGACGTATGGTGCATCTATCGTCGTGATTTATGTAGCATTAGGTTTGGCCATCACGTTGATTTTCGGTGCCAGCGCATTAAACGCTTTGTCTACTAATGCTATTTTCAACATTCTCTTCTTCCTGATGCTGGTGATTTTTGCCGCTTCATTCTTTGGAGCGTTTGAAATCAGACTACCTTCGAAGTGGGGAAACGCAGTAGATAGCAAAGCGGAATCTACGACTGGATTACTGAGTATTTTCCTGATGGCTTTCACGCTTTCACTGGTATCTTTCTCTTGTACGGGGCCGATTATCGGGTTCCTGCTGGTACAGGTATCTACCACCGGAAGTGTGGTTGCTCCGGCAATCGGTATGTTGGGATTTGCCATTGCTTTGGCATTGCCATTTACACTTTTCGCCCTATTCCCGTCTTGGCTGAAATCTATGCCAAAGTCCGGCGGATGGATGAATGTAATCAAAGTAACGCTGGGTTTCCTCGAATTGGCGTTTGCGCTTAAATTCTTGTCGGTAGCTGATTTGGCTTACGGTTGGAGACTGCTTGACCGCGAAACATTCCTGGCTCTGTGGATTGTAATCTTTGCTTTGCTTGGATTCTATCTGTTGGGTAAGATCAAGTTTCCGCATGATGACGATGATAATAAGGTGGGAGTCACCCGCTTCTTTATGGCATTAATTTCTTTTGCGTTCGCCGTATATATGGTTCCCGGTTTGTGGGGAGCACCATTAAAGGCCGTATCTGCATTTGCTCCACCTATGCAGACGCAAGACTTCAATTTGTATAAGAATGAGGTACATGCGAAATTCGATGATTATGATTTAGGAATGGAATATGCCCGTCTGAACGGAAAGCCCGTCATGCTCGATTTTACCGGATATGGTTGCGTAAACTGTCGTAAGATGGAAGCAGCAGTGTGGACTGATCCGAAAGTGAGTGATTTGATTAATAACGATTATGTACTGATTACTCTCTATGTGGATAATAAGACTCCGTTGACAGAACCCGTAAAGATAATCGAGAATGAAACAGAACGTACTTTGCGTACTGTCGGCGATAAATGGAGCTATCTGCAACGTGTGAAATTCGGAGCCAACGCCCAGCCTTTCTATGTATTGCTGGACAATCAGGGCAAGCCGTTGAATAAGTCGTATGCTTATAACGAAGATATTCCTAAGTATATCGAATTCTTGCAGACCGGCTTGGAGAATTATAAGAAAGAGAAAAATTAATATCTTTGATAAGGCACTGTCTTGAATGATAAATGAAATAAAAGCGGTCTCATCTTTTCGGTGAGATCGCTTTTATTTTTTTATTTCAGAAAAAATACATACGTTTGTAACATCATAACAATACCTTTGTGCCCAAAAATAAAGAAAATATGTACGCAACAGACACTCTTGTAAATGAACGGGAATTGGTTCTCCGTCTGATAGACGGAGATGAAGAGGCCTTTTGCGAACTTTATGCCGCTTACAAGAATCGTTTGCTCTACTTCGCCCTGAAGTTCGTCAAATCGCGTGAATTTGCTGAAGATATTTTTCAGGATGCATTTACGGTAGTCTGGCAAACTCGTCGTTTCATCAATCCCGAAGCCTCTTTTTCTTCCTACCTTTATACCATCGTACGTAATCGTATTCTGAATCAGTTGCGTGACATGGCTAATGAAGATCAGCTGAAAGAACAGATTCTTTCTCAAGCGATCGATTCAACTAACGAAACCAATAACCATATTTTGCTCAATGATTTGAAAGAGATTATTGACCGTGCATTGGAACAATTGACACCCCGTCAACGGGAAGTGTTCAAAATGAGCCGTGAGCTACAGATGTCTCATAAAGAAATAGCCGAAGCATTGGGTGTCTCTGTTCATACTGTACAGGAGCATATTTCAGTCTCTCTGAAAGTGATTCGCTCTTATCTGACTAAATATTCAAGTACATCGGCTGATATACTTTTGATTCTATTTTGTTTGAATTTATAATAAATGTTAATCATACCCTAGCTCTTTCTTACTTTTGTGTATTACTTATACAAAGGGAAGGAAATTAATATCCTTATTTTGAATGCGTGATGAAAGATACTAAAACAGAAAAAGATAAGTTGCATCGTTACTTGGATGATTTTTATACCCGGGAAGAGGCTTCGCAATTTTTGCAAAGTATAAAAGATACAGAAAACCAAGATTTATTGGATGAACTGGCAGCAGAGGTTTGGGAAGAATCCGGAAACTTGCAGCCAGCTACTGATTTGGAACGGGAAAAATATAAGAGAGAGGCACGTCAATTATTGAAACGTATTGAACACAAAAAACGTACCTGGTTCCGCCGGGTGTCTGTGGTGGCGGTTAGTACGGCGGCTGTCATAGTCATTATAATAGGGAGTATCAACTTTTTCCGGTATATGAATGAACAGCAAGTCACACTTGCCGAAGTTACCACTTCTTTTGGTGAGAAAAGACAAGTGACTTTGCCGGATGGAACTCTTTTGGTATTGAATTCTTGTTCTCAAGTGCGTTATCCGGATCGTTTTGTGGGAGATAGCCGTGAAATAGAACTTGAAGGTGAGGGATATTTCCGTGTTGCTCGTAATGAAAAGATGCCATTTATTGTAAAGACGAAGCGGCTGGATGTTCAGGTGTTAGGTACCCGGTTTGACGTTAAATCTTATTCAACGGATGAAATTGTATCTGTGAGTGTGGAGAGTGGTAAGGTGCAGGTTGATTTGCCGGAAGCGATGATGAGGCTGACTGCAAAAGAACAGGTGCTTATCAATACAGTTTCCGGAGAATATAGCAAGCAAACAGAAGATAGGGGAGTGGCTGTCTGGATGAAAGGAGGTTTACGTTTCTACAGTACACCGATTCGGGATGTGGCAAAAGAACTGGAACGTGTATATAATTGCCGGATTACTTTTGCTCCCGGTCAGGATTTCAACAACTTGATTACCGGTGAGCACGATAATAAGAGTCTGGAGGCCGTGCTTAAATCCATCGAATTTATCAGTGGTGATATCAAATATAAGAAAGAAGGCATTAATGTCCTTCTTTATAAAGAATGAGATGAAGAATAGATAATGTTCAACCTTTAAAAGAATAATAGATGAAAACAGCCCCTTCATGAACCTCCCTAAAATGATAGAAGCACTCCAAAGGAATGCTCCTATCCGCAATCCGGACGGATATTCATAAGCTTCGACCCAAATGAATAACGTATCGCGCATTGCTCGTTTTTAATAACTTTAGTCAATTACTAAAACGCACAAATTTATGAATAATCTTCTTATTTGTAAAGGGATAAGTAAAAATAGCTATTCGTTTTTAGCTTTTTTACTATTCACCTTCATTTTAATTGTTCCGGCTGCTGCCCAAACATTGAAAGAGCATGATATAACGCTTCGCGTGCAAAATGAGCCGGTAGAAAGTGTTTTCAATAAAATCAGCAAACAGACTAATTTTAAATTTCTCTATGACCAGGAGACAGTGAACAAAGCTCCGAGAGTTTCTTTCGACATTAAAAATGCTTCATTAAAACAGATTCTGGGGGAGATAACTACCCAGGCCAAACTTTATTTCAATAGGACTGATCATACAATTGCTGTCAGCAAACAGCCGCTTAAAAAGGAAGAAACAGCTCAACGTACACGCACTATCCAAGGAATTGTTGCAGATGATAAAGGAGAACCGGTGATTGGTGCCAGTGTTCAGATTAAAGGGGAAGGCAGTGGTACCATTACCGATATTGACGGGCGTTATTCAATCATGAATGTACCGGAATCTGCCACATTGACTATTTCTTATATTGGATATAAAACAGTGAATATCCCTGCAAAAGATAAGAATACGGCAAAAATCACGTTGGTGGAAGATAGTAAGATGATCGATGAAGTAGTCGTGGTAGGCTATGGCGTTCAGAGAAAAAGCGATGTTTCTACTTCTATTTCTTCCGTGAAAGCCGAACAAATAGCAGAAGTTTCCGCTTCCGATTTTCGTCAGGCGTTGGCAGGAAAAATGCCGGGAGTACAGGTGACGCAGCCTAGTGGTGATCCGGAAGGAAGCGTAAGTATCCGTGTTCGTGGTATCAGCACAGTGAATGCAGGTAGTGATCCTCTCTATATTATCGATGGTGTACCGGTGGAACGTGGGTTTGCTAATTTGAATAATAATGATGTTGAATCTGTAGAAGTTTTGAAAGATGCTTCTTCGGCAGCTATTTATGGTAGTCGTGGATCGAATGGTGTAATTATTATCACGACCAAACAAGGGCAGTCGGAGAAGATGAAAGTGCAGTATGATGGATATTATGGTATCCAGAGTGTTTCGAAGAAACTTTCAATGATGAATGCATATCAGTTTGCCGAATTTGCAAAAGATGGGCATGATAACGCCTATCTGGATGCCAATCCCGGTGGATCACCGGATGATCCGAATGGAATGCGTCCTAACTCATGGGAACGTATCCCCACCGAACTTTTTCCTTATCTGAATGGGGACAAGGGACTGACCGATACGGATTGGCAAGATGCTATTTTTCGTACTGCGGCTACTACCAGCCACAATCTTTCTATTTCCGGCAGAGGAAAAACAGTTGGTTATTTTATTTCAGCCAACTATTATGATAAAGAAGGTATTATCATTAATTCCGATTTTAAGAAATATAGTATGCGTATGAATTTGGACGGGAAATATAAAAGGCTGAAATTTGGTCTGAATTTTTCTCCTTCTTATTCTACTTCCAACCGGGTAGATGCTTCCGGGTCCAATGGTATTGTGCAATCGGCCTTGATGATGCCTCCGGTATGGCCGGTGTATAATGCGGACGGAAGTTATAATTATCAGGGAAACGGATATTGGAGAATTGGAAATGACTATCAGCACAATGCCGTATTAAATCCGGTAGCCATGGCAAACCTGCAATCGGATGTTGTAGACCGTATGGCTATTGTAGGAAAAGTCTTTGCGGAATTGGAGTTATATAAAGGACTAACCTATAACATTTCTTTTGGTGGTGATTATTATGGTTCGCATAACGATCAATACCGTTCATCGGAACTTCCGTTATTGGGACAGAAATATTATGATGTGAAGTCGAATCCTACTGCATACAGTTCATCCGGTTTTTACTTCAACTGGTTGGTTGAGAATAAAATCAATTATAATACGACAATCAAAGATGCTCATTCTATCAATCTCGTTTTAGTGCAATCGGCTCAAAAAGAAACATATAAAGGGGATAATGTGACGGCTACCGATTTCCCGAATGACTACATACAAACAATTTCCGGAGGTACGGTAACGAAAGGTTCATCTGATAAAACACAGTGGACAATTGCTTCTTATCTGGCGCGTATACAGTATAGTTATAAAGGTAAGTATATGGCTTCTGCAGCGATCCGTGCGGACGGTTCTTCCCGTTTCGGAAAAAACAACCGCTGGGGATATTTCCCTTCTGCTTCTTTTGCGTGGAGAATAAGTGGAGAAGACTTTTTCACGAAAGCAAAATTTCTGTCGTTTGTCGATGACTTGAAGCTTAGAGCCAGTTATGGAGTTACCGGCAATTTCCAGATTGGTAATTATGACCACCTGTCTCTGATGGCTTCCGATAACTATATACTCGGTACAGGTAATGGCCAGTTGGTGAATGGATATAAGCCTAGTACCATAAAGAATGAGGATTTGAGTTGGGAAAAGAATGCGATGGTGAATGTGGGTATCGACTTACAAATGTTCAAAGGATTGTTGGGGCTGACTGTGGATTATTATAATACCAACACTTCTAATATGTTGTTGAACGTACCTGTTCCTCATCTGACCGGATATAGCACTGCATTGATGAATATCGGTAAAGTAAACAATCGGGGATGGGAAATCGCATTGACCTCACAGAAGAATATAACGAAAGATTTCGGTTATTCATTCAATGCCAATTATGCTACGAATACAAATGAAGTAAAAGCACTGGGGCCGGGTAATGCTCCTATCATATCTACCGGTAGTGTAGATCATGCGTATTACATAACGAAAGTTGGTGAACCTATCGGTTGTTATTATCTGTTGGTGCAGGATGGCATTTTCTCCAATGAAGAAGAATTGAAGAAATATCCTCATTTCAGCAATACCAAACCTGGAGATTTCCGGTTTGTGGATGTAGATGGAGACGGTGTAATGGACTTGGATAAAGACCGTACGATAGTAGGTAACTATATGCCTGATTTCACCTATGGATTCGGTGGAAAAGTATGGTTTAAGGGATTTGATCTTGATTTTAATTTCCAGGGAGTATATGGTAATGAGATTCTGAACTTGAATCGCCGATACATTGATAATCTGGAAGGCAATACCAATGGTACTACCATCGCCTTGAATCGTTGGAAGAGTCCGGAAGATCCGGGAAACGGTCAGGTGAATCGTGCCAATCGTAAATCAAAAGGTTATAATGGACGTACGTCAACCTGGCATTTGGAAGATGGTTCTTATCTACGGTTGCAGAATGTGACACTGGGATATACTTTGCCGAAGAATCTGACCCAGCGCTTTTTTGTAGAAAAGTTGAGAGTATACGTTTCCGGACAAAATCTCTGGACTTCAACTAATTATAGCGGATATAATCCGGAAGTGAATGCCCGGCCGACTAATTCTCTTTCACCGGGTGAGGACTATGGAACTTATCCATTGGCTAAAACATTCTTATTCGGATTGAATATAACTCTTTAATCATCCTTTAAAATACACGTTGTATGAAAAAATATAAACTAATACTATTCTTGTCAGCTGCTTTTTTATCAGTTGCCTGTACAGATAGTTTCTTCGATTTGGAACCAAGTAGCAGTGTGCCTACCGATAAGGTATATAAGACAGCAGACGATTTTAATGTAGCTGTGATGGGATGTTACTCTAAATTGCAGACGCAGGTTTCTTATTTTACGGAGTGTTGCGAATATCGGAGTGATAATTTGACATTGAGCGCACCTACTGCCGGAACGCAGGACCGTTATGATATTGATCAGTTTGCAGATAAAGCTTCTAACGGCATTCTGGAAGATGCTTGGGCGAATTTTAATAACGGAGTCTATCGTTGTAATCTTATATTAGATAGGATTGATGAAGCCAACTTTGACGCTACTCTGAAAAAACAATATAAAGGAGAAGCCCTTTTCATTCGTGCACTTACCTATTTTAATATGTACCGTCTGTGGGGAGGAATACCGATGACTAATAAAGTAGTGACAGTGGCCGAAGCTCTAAAAATCGGGCGTAGTTCAGACCAACAGGTTTATGATTTCCTTGTCGGTGATTTGAATCAGGTTATTAATGAAAGTATGTTGCCGTCTTCTTATACAAGTACGGATATGGGACGAGTGACTTCCGGTGCTGCAATGGCACTGCTTGGCAAGATTTACCTCACCTTCCATAAATGGACGGAAGCTCGCAATGTATTATCTCAATTAATAGGTAAGTATTCTTTGATGACTACTCCGGACCAGGTTTTTGATGTAAATAATAAAATGAATGATGAGATTATTTTTGCTGTTCGTTTTAATAAAGATGTTGAAGGAGAAGGGCATGGATACTGGTTCTCTATCATTAACCTGACCGATGATACCAATCAGACAAAGGCGCTGAAAGAATGTTATAAAGACGGGGATAAGCGCAAAGATTTGATTACTTATGTAAAGGTGGAAGATAAAGTCTGTGTCATGAATAAATTTAAGGATGTCAAGAGTGCGACTTATAACACTGTTGGTAATGACCAGGTTATTCTCCGTTATGCCGATGTCTTGTTGATGTATGCGGAAGCTTTGAATGAAATCAGTTACAGTAATTTGCAGAATTCAGAAGCCCTGGTTGCTTTGAATGCCGTACATACCCGTGCCGGCTTGTCTCCGATTCTGATTACGGAATTACCCGATCAGGATAGTTTCCGTAATGCGATTATGCTGGAACGTCAACAGGAATTTCCTTATGAGGGACAGCGTTGGTTTGATTTGGTACGTATGGGAGGTGCTAAGGAGGCCATGAAAGCAGAAGGACATATTATTCAGGATTACCAGTTCCTGTATCCTATTCCCAAAACGGAATTGGAAAGAATAAACAACACAGAATTGTTGTGGCAGAATACGGGATATTAATAGGGTTAAACTAAAAGAATTCAGACAATGAAAAAAATAATATATAGCTTGTTGTTTATTCTTACAGTAGTTTTTACTGCTTGTGAAGAAGATCTGCCAAAAGCGAGTTTCGATTTATATGAACTGAAGTCACTGGCGGCAACAGCCGGAGATATGAATGTGACTCTTTCTTGGGAGGCATACGAAAATGCCCGGCCTAATGAATATTTGATTCTTTGGACTTCCGGATCGTCAGACGCGGAAGGAGGTGAGATGACTGTGGATGCAAAAACAATGACTGCCACAATCAATAATCTGGTGAATGATGTTGCTTACACTTTTTCTGTACAGCCTCGTTATACAGGAGGACTGGCCAGTAAAACGACCGCTGCCTGTACGCCGAAGAATGCGAGATACCCGATTTCTGGTTTGACGGCAGCAGCCGGCAATGAAAGAGTGCGCTTGAGATGGACAAAACCTGCCAGTGAACGTTTTACCCGTTATCAGGTTACTGTTAATCCGGGCAATCAGATTATCAATCTGGATGATACTTCATTGGAAGAATACATTGTTGACGGGCTGACTAACGATCAGGAATATACGTTCAATATAGTCTGTGTCTATCCCACAGGCAATTCTATTCCGGTGGAAACTTCAGCTACTCCGGGATTGATCTATCCTATTCTTGCCAATACGGAACTGGTCGTGTGGGAACCTTGCGCCTTTGCTTATAACGATATGTATTTTATGGCAGGTGAAGTGAAATCGGTAAGCTGGGATTTTGGTGATGGTACGACATCAGGAGAAAACAACCCTGTACATGCATTTGCTACTACCGGAACTTATACAGTAGCTGTTACGGTGACTTATGTAAATAACACAACCGAGTCGGGTAGTCTGGCTGTTACAGTCGGCAATTATAAATGGAATTCTGTCGATTTGAACTTTGGCGGACTTACCGGATATGTAAAGACTTCCAATCCGGTGTTCTCTCCGGATGGAAAAACAATGTACATTCCAACATCTACTCCTGCAGGGCATTTATTTGCTATTGATGTAGTGAGCGGTGAATTCAAATGGGTGTTTGCTATTGATAAGGTGACTTATGGCGGAGGAGCGTTAGTCGGTTCTGATGGCACTATTTATCAGTGTGTAAGTAATGCTTCCGTAAATAATGTATATGCAATAGCACCTACTAATGGTAAACAAAAATGGGCGGTTAAATTGGATGGCGTAATAGGAGCTTTCCCTGCATTGTCTGCAGATGGTATCCTTTATTGTTTGACTAATAAAAGCATATTGTATGCACTTGATGTAGCTAATCAGGGCAGTATCAAATGGCAAAAACAGTTAGATGGTGACACGGGAGGTGCTGTTGTCCTTGATAAAAAGGGCAATGTTTACGCTGGTACGAATGCAACTATTTATGCCTTCAACTCCAAGGGTGAACCGCTTTGGACATTAGAGGGAGATAATAAAGTTACAGAACGAGGAACTTTTGCGTTGAATGGTAATATGCTTTATGCGACGTTGAAAGGAGGCGGACTTGTTGCTGTCGATATGACAAACGGGACAAAGATATGGACGTATCCGACTACGAAAGGTGATGCCTATTTTCCGATTGTAGATAAAAATGGTAATATCTACTTTACAGAGAAAGGATCGCAGACAGTTCATGCAGTAAATGCCAACGGGGCTAAAATCTGGGAGAAAAAGGTAGGCAACAATTTGAATTACAGTGGAGGTGCCTTGAGCACGGATGGTATTCTTTATATAGGTACTCAATCGAATAACAAAGTGTTGGGACTTGATATCACTAATGGAAACATCGTTTTTGAAGAAACTGTAGGACAACAAGTCATGGCAGCTGTTACTATTGGTCCGGACAAACGGCTTTATTGCGGAACGATCGGAACTAGTGAGATTGGTTCCGTCAAAGCATTTGATATTAATAAGACTTTGGAGACAGACTCCTGGGGTATTCGTGGTGGTGATATTCAAGGTACAAACCGTCAAAAGTAAGCAATCATGAGAGTTTCTGTTTTTATCTTATTTATGGCGATGACAATGGGGGTATATGCACAGAAATATAAAGTAGGTACGACTACAGCTTTGTGGAAAGTACCTGCTTCCACAGACTTTTCTCAAGCCCGGTCTGTGGGGCTAGAGTATGTGGAAGTTGCATTTAACCAGTGTTATAGAGGCGTTCCGGCAAATGAGGTCATTTCTCGTGTTCGGGGTATGAAAGCAAAAATTGATAGTGCCGGTATCAAAGTCTGGTCTATACATCTTCCTTTTTCCCGCACATTGGATATATCGGTTCTCGATGAAAAGAAAAGGAAAGAAAATGTAGATTTTATGGCGGAGATGATCGAACAGTGCGCTCAATTTCAACCGAAATGTTTAGTTCTGCACCCAAGTTCCGAACCGATTGACGACAGTATTCGGGCACAAAGAATAGCCAATGCTTCCAGGTCTATCGCTTATCTGAAGAAGTATGCGGATCAGATAGGAGCACAGTTATGTATAGAGAATCTGCCGCGGACTTGTTTGGGAAATACTCCTGAAGAGCTTTGGGAGATAATCAAAGACATTCCCGGTGTGAAGGTTTGTTTTGATACCAATCATTATACAAAAGGAACGACGGAACATTTTGTAGAAACCATTGGTGAACGTATTGGCACCATACATGCTTCGGATTTTGATTTTGTCAACGAGTGCCACTGGCTTCCTACGCAAGGCGATATTAAGTGGGGAAAGTTAATGCACGCACTCGAAGGAGTCGGTTATGAAGGAGTTTTCATGTATGAAGCGACTAAAGATCATGAAAGCCATGATACACGTCCAACACCGGAACGGGTCGTTGAAACTTTCAATAAAATAATTAATGATTATAAAACACTGAAATAAGATGGATATAATAAGAAAAATTCAATATTTACTGTTTTGCCTTTTGGCAATAGGCTTTGTTGCTTGCGATGATGATGACAACAACAGTACCGAAACAGGTCATGAAGGAATCCTTACTCAATTGGCAGAGGAAGTGGATGCCACAGCACAACAGTTGTGGAGTTCTTCTCCTTTGATTGTCAATGCCGGACGTACTGCTACTTTGACCAAAATTCAGGGGTATGCGGATAAATGTAAAGATGATTATTTCATCAGTTATCTGAATGGTTTCGACCAGGCAAGTACAAGTATGGAAAAGTGTGATCCTATTATCTATTTTTATCGGAGCGCATTTGACCGTGTGATGGATGGAATTAAAAGTTCAAAAGTGGAAAATGGTACGGCAGAGATTTGGGCACTCTATAATATGGGATATGTGGTTAAGACTCCGTCAGGATGTTTTGCTATAGACATTTCTCATCGTTGGGCAAAAGAACTGGCGCCTTATATTGATTTTCTCTGCGTCACTCATAAGCATTCTGATCATTATAACAATGATCTGATTCAGGCTATGTTTGATTTAGGCAAACCGGTATTGTCCAACTACCTGAAGGATACGACATATCCTTATACCGCAAAAGGAGATAAAGATTATGAAATAGGAAAATTCAAGATTAAAACTTGTATCACCGATCACAACAATTCCGGATTATCTAATTTTGTGACTGTATTCTCAATTGATTGCGGTGAAGATACCGGCAACTTCGTCTTTATGCATGTAGGAGACTCCAACTATAAACCGGAACAATATACGAATCTGGCTTCTCATGTGAATGTACTGATACCACGTTACGCTCCCAATGCACTGACTGAAAATAATATTCTGGGTTCGGGTGCGGGACAGGTAGAGCCGGATTATGTCTTGTTGTCACATATTCTGGAGCTGGCTCATGCTGGTGTTGACGAATCGAGATGGTCGTTGGATATGGCACTCGAACGGGCTTCGAAGATTAACTGTGAACAGACCTATGTACCAATGTGGGGAGAAAAAATGGTTTGGAAAAACAATAAATTGAATTAAAATACTTAATGTTTGAACTTTATGAAACGGATATGTAACTTCATACTTCTTCTATGTTTGGTACAACTGGCTGTTGCCCAAAATAGAATAACTGAAATCAGAGAAAACCTGTTAGGAAATCATCCTGATAAAATATTGGTTGTATCACATCGGGCCGACTGGCGTAATGCTCCGGAAAACTCATTGCAAGGGATACAAAATTGCATTGATATGGGAGTCGATATGGTAGAGATCGATTTGAAAAGAACCAAAGACGGACATTTGGTAGTGATGCATGATAAAACAATCAATCGCACCATGAGCGGAAAAGGGCTGGTAGAAGATTATACATTAGCGGAATTGAAAGCCATGCGTCTAAAAAACGGGGTAGCTTGTAAAACAAGACATCAGATTCCTACATTGGAGGAAGTCATGTTGCTCTGCAAAGGTAAGATAATGGTAAATATTGATAAGGGCTATGATTATTTTCAGGAGGCTTATGCCGTACTCGAGAAGACAGGAACAGTCGACCAGTGTGTCATCAAAGCCGGGCTTCCTTATGAACAAGTGAAAATTGAAAATGGTGCTGTGTTGGATAAAGTAATTTTTATGCCTATTGTACAGTTGCACAAAGAAGGAGCTGAAGCTGTTATTGACAGTTACCAGACTCACATGAAGCCTGCAGCTTATGAGTTAGTATTTGATAATGATAGTCCGGAGGTTCTTAACTTGATAAAGAAGGTGCGTGATACAGGTTCTAACTTGTTTATTAATTCTCTTTGGCCCGAACTGTGTGGTGGTCATGATGATGACCGTGCAGTAGAACTTCATCAACCGGATGAAAGCTGGGGATGGATTATTAATCATGGAGCAAAACTAATTCAAACCGATCGTCCTGCCCTCTTATTGGAGTATCTACGCAAAAAGAAGCTTCACGACTAAATAGACTTTCTCATGTTGAAACAACTTATAAACTTTTACAAGGTCTCTTCACCGAGACCTTGTAACGGGGAAGTTTTGTCTTCATCCGACTCACAGTATCTTCATTCCGATGCCCGTCGCCTGAAATACTTGAAATGGTCTACTTTCCTTTCAGCTACTTTCGGTTACGGTATGTACTACGTTTGCCGTCTTAGCCTGAATGTCGTGAAGAAGCCCATCGTAGATGAAGGGATTTTCTCTGAAACAGAACTAGGAATCATTGGCTCTGTACTTTTCTTTACTTATGCCATTGGGAAATTCACGAATGGTTTCCTTGCCGACCGTAGTAATATCAATCGCTTTATGACTACCGGCTTATTGGTTACAGCTTTGGTCAACCTTTGCTTAGGTTTTACTAATTCTTTCCTCTTGTTCGCTATACTTTGGGGGATCAGCGGCTGGTTTCAGTCTATGGGAGCCGCATCTTGTGTGGTAGGTCTTTCCCGTTGGTTCACGGATAAGGAACGGGGGTCCTACTATGGATTCTGGTCTGCCAGCCACAATATTGGTGAAGCGTTGACCTTTCTGATTATTGCCTCCATCGTCAGTGTGCTGGGCTGGCGTTACGGTTTCTTCGGGGCGGGTGTCGTGGGCTTGATTGGCGCATTGATTGTCTGGAAGTTCTTCCATGACACTCCCGAAAGTCTGGGCTTTCCTCCTGTGAATGCACCCAAAGAGAAAAAAGAGATGAGTTTCATAGAAACGGCTGATTTCAATAAGGCGCAGCGACAAGTCCTATTGATGCCCGCTATTTGGATACTGGCTCTATCGAGTGCTTTTATGTATATCAGTCGCTATGCGATCAATAGTTGGGGTGTCTTCTATTTAGAGGCCCAAAAGGGTTACTCCACATTGGATGCCAGTTTTATTATTTCTATCTGTCCGGTCTGTGGAATTATCGGTACCATGTTTTCGGGAGTCATTTCTGATAAGCTGTTTGGCGGTCGTCGTAATGTGCCTGCACTGATATTCGGATTGATGAATGTTTTTGCGCTTTGCCTGTTTCTGTTGGTTCCGGGTGTACACTTCTGGATAGATGTGCTTGCCATGGTTCTTTTCGGGTTGGGTATCGGAGTTCTCATTTGTTTTCTGGGTGGTTTGATGGCAGTCGATATTGCCCCTCGTAATGCTTCCGGCGCAGCATTGGGAGTGGTGGGTATTGCCAGTTACATTGGAGCCGGTTTGCAGGATGTGATGAGTGGTGTTTTGATAGAGGGTCAGAAGACGGTTCAGAACGGAGTCGATGTTTATGATTTCACATATATCAATTGGTTCTGGATTGGGGCTGCTCTGCTTTCGGTACTCTTTGCATTATTGGTTTGGAATGCAAAATCAAAAAAAACAGATTAGTTTCTGATATATTAGGTTAGATTGAAAAACACTTGTTTTCCAAAGAGGATAACAAGTGTTTATTTTCAATGGTGTCGGTTTTTATTTCGGGAAGTTCGTTGCTGCGATTCTTCCCGAAATGTTTTTATCATTCAATTATCTACATAAAGATAATTCCCCCTTCGTATTCCTTCAAATGTTTGTATTCCAATAGGAAGTTTACGCATTAAGTTGTCCATATCCGATGGTTTTAGAGTTATACGATATGCAAATGAGAATTTAGGCAGAATACAAACATTGTCTTTTCAGAATAAATTCAGTTTTATGCCTTTCTTTTGCCGGAGATAATTTATTACCTTTGTAACTTTAATCCGATAATCAATGAGTAGAATAATATTAAATACTAAGATTTGGCTGTTTGTGTTGTTGCTTGGAATGTCGTTTTCCGCATGGGCACAAAGTGATGATTTAAATACATGGACTAAATTCAAGGTAAATCATAAGATAGATTCCCGTTTCTCGGTTTCTGGTGATTTGGAGTTGCGCATGAAAGATGATGTAAGCCGGTTGGATCGTTGGGGATTGACTGTTGGCGGAAGTTATCGCCCTTGTTCTTTTTTGAATCTGGGGGTGGGATATGAGACCCATCTTCGGAATCTGGGTGACTCAGACTGGAAATTGAGACATCGTTATCATATATCTGCCATTGCCAGCTTTCGTTATCAATGGTTGAAAGTGTCTTTGCGGGAGCGATTTCAGCAGACTTTTGACCGTGGTGATTCTGAAACTTGTCTACGTTCTCGTTTGAAGTTATCCTATGCTCCTACAAAAGGAATCGTTTCTCCTTATTTTTCTGTTGAAATTTATCAAAGTCTGGATGATACTTCTTTTTGGAGAGCAGACCGTATGCGCTATCGTCCCGGAGTGGAGATTGCTTTAGCCAAACGTTGGTCATTGGATGCATTTTATTGTTATCAATATGCATCTTCGCAAGGCAAACACATTGCCGGAATAGAAGTGGGGTATTCTTTTTGAAATAAATGACGAATAGTAAATAATAACTAATGCTAATATAATAATGTGGAGTTCAGAATGTCTTGTATTTGCATGTATAATGTAAATGGCTGATTAGGTGGCTTCTATATAAAAGGTTAATCTTTTTAAAGGAAAATATTTTTTTTCTTAACTATAATGTGTATTTTCGCTTCTACATTTCAAACTGTAATGTGGAAATTTAAGATTTTACAGTTGCAACAGACGTGTTGTATGGTTTTTCATAACCGAAAGTGAATACTTCCTCTTATGGCATTCTTTCTGCCCAATCAAGAATTTCTTTTTTTTGAACTAATAGAAAAACAAAATGAAAACATGCCATAGCCTATTTGTGGGAGTAGGTTCTTTTATCCTTTGTTGTACTATGTTTACTGCTTGTGTAAACCATATTTCGGAGGAAGAAGGGGAAATCGTTAATAATGGAGATATTCCATTGAAATTTGTTGCCGACATTCATGAGATTATGAATACCCGTGTAGTAAATAATAGTTTTGGAGAAGGAGATGAAGTGGGATTATTTGCACTTGCAGGAACCACTACAATGCAAGAAGAACGTTATGCAGATAATCTTTATTTTGTGCGTTCATCTACTGGAGAGTTTGTTTCTGATGAATCGGTTTACTATCCGGATGATGGAGTTGCATTAAATTTAATCAGTTATTATCCATATCAGAATAGTGGGGTAGCAATGGGGGAAAGTTTCATGCAAGTGACCGTTGCAACAACTCAAGATAACCCGGATGATTATTCTCATTCGGATTTTCTAGTTGCTTTAAAAGGAGATGTATTTGCCAGTAAAGATGCTGTTGCTCTATCCTATAACCATCAGTTCTTCCGCATGAAAATAATTCTTGTTCCCGGAGAGGGGGAAAGTGTAGAAGAAATGTTGTCTGTTAAACCGACGCTTTCGGTCAGTGGCTTTTATACAAAGGCTGTTTATGATTTTCAACAACAAATATTTTCTGCCTATTCAGAAGAGGAAGATATTACTCCTGCAGGAGAATGGGAGATTAGAGACGGACGATTAGTAGGAAAAGAGCTTATTTTGATTCCTCAAGAAGCTAGTGAAGGATATCAATACATAATGTTGAAAGCAGCTGGTAAGTCATATATCAGTTTATTACCACCTACTTTACAATTAAAAAGTGGGAAGCAGCGAGAACTGGAGATCGTGTTTGTATCAGCCGAAGATGTATTGATGAGCAAAGTGAACGGAGAAATAGGGGATTGGGATGGAACAGAAGTGGACCATACCGAATCAGGCATTTTGCATGAATATATAGATGTATCGAAACTGACTTTTGAAAAATCGAATGTGTATAAAGTGACACATTTGGGAAAACAAGTAGCCGAAATATGTAAAGAGTATCTTGTTACTCCGGATTTTTCTTCTCAAGCGATTGTTGCTTATTCCATGAAAGAAGACGGTAGCGTTAATTTATCTCAAGGAACTGTGGTACAGTTATTAGGAAAATTAGGGAAAGTGAATGGTGGAAGTGTATCATGGAATGTGGAAGATCACTCATTGGAATATAGTGGAGGAGCTCTGCCGGTTCGTAATAAGGTGTATGTACTGGCAGATGGAACAATCTCCTTGTCAGTAACACTGGCAGATGATGTGTTACCAGTTTTGGCACAGGAAGATATCGTTCGTGATGTTCGTGGAGGAATCATTCATAATTATCCGTTAGTGAAGATTGGAACTCAATATTGGATGCGGGATAATTTGGAGGCTTCTTTGTATACAGATGGTGAAATGCTTTCCAGAGTGGATGCGGTGACGGCGAATACAGTCGGATATTTGCAGTCTGCTGCGGAATATTATTTTTATACCGCTAATATCGCTCTTTCAGGTAAAATCTTGCCAGCTCATTGGAGTATACCGAATTGGGAAGACTGGAATATCCTAAAAGAGTATCTGAAAGGAGATGCTTCGTTGCTGAAATCAGGAACTTGGCTGCCTTTAAAATCCGAAGAGCTAATACAACCAGTAACTAATTTATCCGGTTTTAATGGAATGCCTGTGGGAATGTACGTAGGAGCTTTTCAAGCAGATTATGAGAAAAAACATCTCGCATATTGGACATTGGACAATACAAATACCGCTATCGACACTAAAGTCTTTTATCTGAAAAGTAATACAAATATCATAGAAGAATCTAATGCTGGTGTTGATACAAAAGCTTTTGCTATTCGTTGCATACGAAAGTAAATCGGTGAAAAGGGATTGTCTTTTTCATAAATTGCTTATATTTGGGAAATAAAACTAAATAAAAGAGAGAACTATGAAGAAGATAATAAATCCCTGGAAGGGGTTGGAGGGGTACAACTGCTTTGGTTGTGCTCCCAATAATGAAGCTGGAGTAAAAATGGAATTTTATGAGGACGGTGACGAAGTGGTGAGCATTTGGAAGCCACGTCCCGAATATCAAGGCTGGATTGACACTTTGCATGGCGGTATTCAAGCAGTTTTGATGGATGAAATCTGTGCGTGGGTGGTGCTTCGTAAACTACAAACGACCGGAGTGACTTCGAAGATGGAAACCCGTTACCGGAAATCTGTTGATACCAAAGATTCTCATATAGTACTGCGTGCCTCTATTAAGGAGGTAAAACGGAACATTGTTATTATTGAAGCGAAGTTATATAATAAGGATGGAGAAGTATGCACGGAATCTGTTTGTACCTACTTTACTTTCTCGAAAGAAAAGTCGAAAGACGAAATGCATTTTTCGAAATGTGATGTAGAACCGGAGGAGATACTGCCTTTAATTTGAAATAAAAACTCAAGTTTTTGTGATAAATGTTTGGTAGTTTCAAACAAATGCTTTACTTTTGTCGCAGTTAATATAAGAAATATGAAATATACAACTACACATCATCATCATCATTTTCCTAACGAATAATCGGTGGGCGTGGATGATATTGTGTATAACTATATAAACGATAACTAAGGCTTGCCGAATACGGTAAGCCTTTTTTATTTCTCAACGCATATTATAATTAAAAATTAAATAAAGTCATGTTAAGAATCGCAGTACAAGCCAAAGGACGTCTCTTCGAAGAGACTATGGCACTTTTAGGAGAGTCGGATATTAAGTTGAGCACCACGAAACGTACCTTATTGGTGCAGTCTTCCAATTTCCCTATTGAAGTTTTATTTCTTCGTGATGACGATATTCCGCAGACAGTGGCTACTGGTGTAGCAGACTTGGGAATTGTCGGCGAAAACGAATTTATGGAAAAGGAAGAAGATGCGGAAATCATCAAACGTTTGGGATTCAGTAAATGCCGCCTTTCACTGGCTATGCCGAAAGATCTTGAATATCCTGGTTTGTCATGGTTTGATGGTAAGAAGATCGCTACTTCCTATCCGGTTATTCTTCGCAACTTCTTGAAGAAAAATAGTGTAAATGCTGAAATTCACGTGATTACCGGTTCCGTGGAAGTTTCTCCGGGAATTGGATTGGCTGATGCTATTTTTGATATTGTAAGCTCCGGTTCTACGTTGGTGAGTAACCGATTGAAAGAAGTAGAAGTCGTAATGAAGTCGGAAGCGTTGTTGATTGGCAACAAGAACATGAGTGACGAGAAAAAAGAAGTGCTTGAAGAACTGCTGTTCCGCATGAATGCAGTAAAAACAGCCGAAGATAAAAAATATGTATTGATGAATGCTCCGAAAGATAAACTGGAAGAAATCATTGCTGTATTGCCGGGTATGAAGAGTCCTACGGTGATGCCGTTGGCACAGGAAGGCTGGTGCTCTGTTCATACAGTACTTGATGAAAAACGTTTTTGGGAAATCATTGGAAAACTGAAAGGACTGGGAGCGGAAGGTATTTTGGTACTGCCAATTGAAAAGATGATTGTATAAATATATATAGGCACGGATTATACAGATAATGTAGTCGCTAATCCCAGGTACCGTGTAATCCGTGTCTAATAAGATATAAACTATGAAATTGATTAAATACCCCTCAAAAGAACAGTGGACGGAACTTTTGGAACGTCCGGCACTGAATACGGAAAATTTGTTCGACACTGTTCGTACTATTATAAATAAGGTAAGGGCAGAAGGTGACAAAGCTGTATTGGAATATGAAGCTACTTTTGATAAAGTGACTCTGTCCGCACTTGCTGTGACTCCTGAAGAAATACAGGTTGCCGGAACATTGGTAAGCGATGAACTGAAAGCAGCCATCTCCCTGGCAAAACAGAATATTGAAACATTCCACGCTTCCCAACGTTTTGTCGGAAAGAAGGTAGAAACAATGAACGGTGTGACTTGCTGGCAGAAATCAGTGGGAATCGAAAAGGTCGGGTTATATATTCCGGGTGGAACAGCACCGCTTTTCTCAACTGTATTAATGTTGGCTGTTCCGGCTAAGATTGCAGGCTGCAAAGAAATCATACTTTGCACACCTCCCGATAAAAATGGAAACATTCATCCGGCTATTCTTTTTGCAGCCCAACTGGCAGGTGTCAGCAAAATATTCAAAACAGGTGGAGTACAGGCTATTGCATCTATGGCTTATGGAACGGAGAGTGTACCTAAAGTATATAAGATATTTGGCCCGGGCAATCAATATGTGACAGCTGCCAAACAGTTGGTAAGTCTGCGTGATGTAGCTATTGATATGCCCGCCGGTCCTTCAGAAGTGGAAGTGTTGGCTGATGCCTTTGCTAATCCGGTTTTCGTTGCGGCGGATCTCTTGTCACAAGCAGAACACGGAATAGATAGCCAAGCTATATTGATTACCACTTCCGAAAAACTTTTGGTAGAAGTAATGGCAGAAGTAGACCGTCAATTAGCCGAATTGCCCCGTCGTGAAATTGCTGCCAAATCATTGGAGAATAGTAAACTGATTTTGGTAAAGGATTTGGATGAAGCATTGGAACTGACTAACGCATATGCGCCGGAACACTTAATTATAGAAACGGAACACTACATGGAAGTAGCAGAGCGTGTGACAAATGCCGGTTCTGTCTTCCTTGGATCGTTAACTCCCGAAAGTGCCGGTGACTATGCTTCAGGTACGAACCATACCCTGCCGACCAACGGTTATGCCAAAGCATATAGTGGCGTTAGTTTGGATAGTTTTATCCGCAAGATTACGTTCCAGGAAATTCTCCCGGAAGGAATAAAGGCCATTGGTCCTGCTATTGAAGAGATGGCGGCTAATGAACATCTGGATGCGCATAAAAATGCGGTTACAGTTCGTCTCAAAGTAATTCAAAATTCATAACTTAAAATTTAAAGAAGTGAAATCATTACAAGAATTAACCCGGCCGAATATCTGGAAATTAAAGCCATACTCTTCGGCACGTGATGAATATAAAGGAGCCACCGCTTCTGTTTTTCTGGATGCAAATGAAAATCCGTATAATACGCCTCACAACCGTTATCCGGACCCTATGCAATGTGAATTGAAAGCATTGTTATCGAAAATCAAGAAAGTATCTCCCGAACATATTTTTCTCGGAAACGGCAGTGATGAAGCCATCGACTTAGTCTTTCGTGCTTTCTGTGAACCGGGTAAAGATAATGTAGTAGCTATCGATCCTACTTACGGAATGTATCAGGTCTGTGCCGATGTGAACGATGTAGAATATCGAAAAGTATTGTTAGATGATAACTTCCAGTTCTCCGCTGACAAATTGCTGGCAGCTACTGACGAGCATACCAAACTTATTTTCCTTTGCTCACCTAATAATCCGACGGGAAATGATTTGCTCCGTTCTGAAATAGAAAAGGTTCTTTACCAATTTGAAGGATTGGTAATGTTGGATGAGGCTTACAATGATTTCTCGCAAGCTTCGTCTTTCCTCGAAGAGTTGGATAAATATCCCAATCTCGTCGTATTCCAGACATTCTCTAAAGCTTGGGGATGTGCAGCTATTCGTTTGGGAATGGCTTTTGCTTCCAAAGAGATTATTGACATCCTTAGTAAAATCAAATATCCCTATAATGTCAACCAATTAACCCAACAACAGGCTATTTCCATGTTGCATAAACATTATGAGATAGAGCGCTGGGTGAAAACGTTGAAGGAAGAACGTGACTATCTGGAAGCGGAATTTGAAAAGCTTCCATGTACTATTAAACTGTTCCCGTCTGATGCGAATTTCTTTTTGGTAAAAGTGACAGATGCCGTGAAAATCTACAATTTTTTGGTCGGTGAAGGAATTATTGTGCGTAATCGCCATAACATTTCACTTTGCTGCAACTGTTTACGTGTGACTGTCGGTACCCGTGTAGAGAATAATACACTATTAGCCACCCTTAAAAAATACCAGGGATAATTTATGAAGAAGAAAGTGTTATTTATAGATAGAGATGGCACGTTGGTGATCGAACCTCCTGTAGATTACCAACTCGACTCATTGGAGAAACTGGAATTCTACCCGAAAGTATTTCGTAATTTAGGTTTTATCCGCAGCAAACTCGATTTTGAATTTGTGATGGTCACTAATCAGGATGGATTGGGTACATCTTCTTTTCCGGAAGAAACGTTTTGGCCTGCCCATAATCTGATGCTTAAAACATTGGAAGGAGAGGGGATTACTTTTGACGAGATTCTGATAGACCGTAGTTTTCCTGAAGATAATGCGCCCACCCGCAAACCACGTACCGGAATGTTGACGAAGTATCTGAATAATCCGGAATATGATCTTGCCGGGAGTTTTGTAATAGGTGATCGTCCTACGGATGTAGAACTAGCCAAGAATCTGGGTTGCCGGGCAATTTATCTGCAAAATTCAGCCGAAACCTTGAAAGAAAAAGGATTGGAAGAATTCTGCACCCTTGCAACGACTGACTGGGATCAGATAGCCGAGTTCCTTTTTGCCGGAGAGAGGAAAGCAGAAGTACGTCGTACAACGAAAGAAACGGATATTTATGTGGCTTTGAATCTGGATGGAAACGGTACTTGTGATATCTCTACGGGCCTTGGCTTTTTTGATCATATGCTTGAGCAGATTGGAAAACATTCCGGTATGGATCTGACGATTCATGTAAAGGGAGATCTGGAAGTGGATGAACATCATACAATTGAAGATACTGCTATTGCATTGGGTGAATGCATTTACCAGGCTTTAGGTAATAAACGTGGAATTGAACGTTATGGTTATGCTTTACCAATGGATGATTGTCTTTGTCAGGTTTGTCTGGACTTTGGTGGTCGTCCCTGGCTGGTTTGGGATGCCGAATTCAAGCGTGAGAAGATAGGAGAGATGCCAACGGAAATGTTTCTCCATTTCTTTAAGTCACTAAGTGATGCAGCAAAGATGAATTTGAACATCAAGGCGGAAGGACAGAATGAACATCATAAGATAGAAGGAATTTTTAAAGCCCTCGCCCGTGCTTTGAAAATGGCAATCAAGAGAGATATCTACCATTTTGAACTTCCATCTAGTAAGGGTGTTCTTTAATGGAGGGTAGAATCATATTCATGTTGCTTATGCAAAAAAGAATCCTATTATGCTTATTGGTGATAGTCTTATCTGTTTCTCTTTTCGGTCAAAATCAGAAAGCGGATAAGATTATTTTGCCCGATAGTGATTTAACAAATTTGTATAAAATAGATTCGGGTGTATATCGTTCGGAGCAACCTTCAAAGGAGGATTTTAAAGCTTTAGAAAAGTATGGTATTGGAGAAGTACTTAATCTACGGAACAGACATAGTGATAATGACGAAGCAAAAGGAACAAGTATAAAGCTTCACCGTGTAAAAACCAAAGCTCATTCAATTAGCGAAAAGGAATTGATACAAGCATTACGCATTATTAAAAATCGTAAAGCTCCTATTGTTTTCCATTGTCACCACGGTTCTGATCGTACAGGGGCTGTTTGTGCGTTTTATCGCATCGTTTTTCAAAATGTTTCGAAAGAAGATGCCATCCATGAAATGACAGAAGGAGGCTATGGCTTTCATCGAATTTATAAGAATATTATTAGAAGAATTAAGGAAGCCAATGTGGAGCAAATAAGAGAAGAAGTAATGGCGGGCGGAGCACTATAATATGCCAGTCTTTGCCATCACTCTGTCATAACTGTGCCACTGCATTGGCACAACCATGCCATACCGTTGGCGCAGTTGTGACAATACGGTGGCACAAGTCTACCGATAGGCTACCCTTATAAGGCCTCTATTTCTTTAAGCCACATGGCTGAACTGGCATCGCTCGGCATTCTCCAATCTCCTCTCGGGCTGATAGAAATGCTTCCTACTTTAGGTCCGTCCGGTAAGCAAGAACGCTTGAACTGTTGATTAAAGAAACGACGGAAGAAAGTGGAAAGCCATTTTTTGATAGTTTCTTCATCATATGTATCCTTGAATGCAATATTGGCCAGATAGAATATCTTGGAAGGACGGAAGCCGAAGCGTAAGAAATAATAAAGAAAAAAGTCATGTAGTTCATAAGGACCTACCAAGTCTTCTGTTTTCTGTTTAATTTCTCCGTTCTCATCTGCCGGAATCAATTCCGGGCTAATAGGAGTGTCTACAATATCAAGTAAAGTAGCTTTCGAGTTTTCGTCCATACCGTTTTCTGCCACCCATTGCACCAAATATTTCACAAGTGTTTTGGGAACACTCGCATTTACCCCGTACATGGACATGTGATCACCGTTGTAAGTAGCCCATCCCAATGCAAGTTCCGATAAGTCCCCTGTGCCGATAACCATTCCCCAAGTCTGATTGGCCACATCCATCAGTATTTGTGTACGTTCGCGCGCTTGCGAATTTTCGTATGTAACGTCATGCACATTCACGTCATGGTCGATGTCCTTAAAATGTTGGATGCAGGCATCTTTAATACTAATCTCACGGATTGATATACCTAATGATTTCATTAGGTCGATTGCATTATGGTAGGTACGGTCGGTTGTACCAAAACCAGGCATTGTGATTCCGAGAATACCTTTCCGAGACAATCCCAGTTTATCAAAGGTCTTCACGCAAACAAGTAATGCCAGTGTTGAGTCTAACCCACCGGAGATACCTATTACGGCAGTTTTAGCTCCTGTATGAACAAATCTTTGTGCCAGTCCCGCTACCTGAATGGAGAACACTTCTTCGCAATGTTCATTTAGTTCCATTCCCTGCGGTACAAAAGGATGAGAATTAAACTTCCGGGTTAAGGTTAGTTCTTTGCTGTTGACAAATTCAGTCACAATAGAAACCGCCTTTTTATCCTCTAAGTTTGCTTGATTAGCTGCAAAGGTTGTATTTATCCTGCGTTCTGCCCGGATACGTTCGACATCAATTTCACTGATAATAAGCTGTTCTTCCATACTGAAACGTTCACTGCGCGCTAGAAGGCTTCCATTTTCGTAAATCAATCCGTTTCCGGCAAAGACTACGTCAGTAGTAGACTCTCCGAAGCCGCACGAAGAGAATACATATCCGGCAATACAGCGTGCAGATTGTTGGCTGATAAGCGAACAAAGATAATTATTTTTGCCAATACCTTCATTGTCTGCGGACATGTTGAAAATAATTTCTGCACCTTGTAGTGCCAACGAAGAACTAGGAGGTATAGTAGACCAAAGGTCCTCGCATATTTCAATACCAAAGGTGGTATCTGAAGTTTCAAAAAGTAGATTGGCACCTATGGGAACGATCTGTCCGCATAGCCGCACATTATTGGTTGTTAACTGGAGGGCCGAGGTAAACCAGCGTTGTTCATAGAACTCCTTATAATTCGGGAGATATGTTTTGGCTGCAACGCCTAGCACTTTTCCCTTCTGAATCACTACGGCTGCATTGATAACTGTTGAGTTGACTACTACAGGCATACCGACAATGGAAATAATATCTAATTGGCGGGTGTTGTTCAGAATCTGCATCAGGGCCATTTCTGCTTCTTCCAGCAAAAGTTGTTGTCCGAATAGATCACCACAGGTATATCCGGTAATACTCATTTCCGGGAATATAATGATCTGCACTCCTTTTCCTTCGGCTACTGCAATCAAACTTTCTATCTTCTCTACATTGAATTTACAGTCTGCCACTTTTACGTGTGGCACAGCTGCGGCTACTTTAACAAATCCGTAGTTCATCTTATACCTTATTTATATATAATGGATGCAAAAATAGAAAATAGTTTTGAATAATTATCTTTTCTGTATTGAATCCTCTCAATAAGCTATTTTGTATGAGTTACGATATTGTTGTTTAAACAATTAAAGTAATTGTCAAAATGAACGTTTATATTCAACTATCCTTGAAATCTGTTGTGGATTTATTTCATTTAGGGGTTTTGTGTACTTAAATATGTATCAAAAAGATATAAGTGGAAATTTGGTATAAAATATGCGACATATTGTTTCTTTTATTTAAATATAATATATATATTTGTAGCCAAAATATAACAATATTAGAAGTGTATAACACCTAAACGGAACAAGCGATATTAGTGTTTAATTTATAACTTAAGAGAGCAGATGGTCATACATTTAGTTTACACAGCAGCGGTAACACGAAAAATCTATTTGGATATTTGGCGCAATATTAAGAATTTGCCAAGTTAGTCTATTCCTATTTCTATATTTATAGATAATAATAGCCTATCCCCAGTCGGTGCAGAATATGCATAAACCGATTTAGGGAAAGGAGTGTATTATTCTATGCGAAGATCGCGTATTCCTTATTGTAGATAAATCTATAAAAATAAATCAATTTCATTAATTTAAACTCAAAGTATCAAAGATGAGAAAATCAATTCTCTTGTTTGTACTCTTTACTCTGACAAGTATCCCCCTGTTGCTTTTTGCACAGGGTGGATATCAGGTAACAGGACATATTATTTCGTTGGAAGACAATCAGCCGATGATTGGTGTGTCTGTTTTGGAGAAAGGTACGACGAATGGGGTAATTACCGACATGAATGGTAATTACAGTATCACAGTGACGAAATCCCCCGCCATTTTGCAGTTTTCTTATATCGGAATGAAAACGGTGGAAAAGCAGGTTACAGCATCTGTTCGTATTGATTTGACGATGGAAAGTAGCGCACAATTAGTGGATGAAGTGGTGGTGGTAGCGTATGGTGTACGTAAAAAAGGAACCATTGCAGGTTCTGTTTCTACGGTAAAAGCTGAAAAAATGGAAAATGTACCAGCGCCGAGTTTTGATCAGGCTCTTCAAGGACAGACACCGGGGTTGATGGTATTGTCTAATTCAGGTGAGCCAAGTAAAGCTGCTACCTTTCAGATCCGTGGTACTAATTCTATTAACTCAGGTACTGCACCTTTGTTTATACTAGATGGAGTTCCTATCTCAAATTCGGATTTTAATACGATTAGTCCGAGTGATATTGAACATATATCTGTATTGAAGGATGCTTCTTCCACTTCTATTTATGGTGCTCGTGCTGCAAATGGTGTGGTTGTAATAACAACGAAACGTGGACGTATGTCAGAAGCTGCCAAGATTACATTCCGTACACAACTTGGTTTTTCACAGCTCGCTAATGAAAATTGGGACCTGATGAATACGGCTGAGCGAATCCAATATGAAAAAGAAGTAGGGTTGGATGCTGGGAAGAATTATGATAAGCTGGGCCAGACGAATATTAACTGGCTTGATAAAGTTTATAATAGTAGTGCACCTTTGCAGAATTATGAGTTATCAGTAAGTGGAGCGACAGAGAAAGTAAACTATTTTGTTTCCGGTGGATATTACAATCAGGATGGTATTGCAGTTGGTTCCACTTTTGAACGTTTTAATTTCCGTGCTAATGTCGAGGCAAAAGCAAATGAATGGCTGAAAATAGGAACGAACTCTATGTTAGCTTATGAAGAAGTGGAACAGAGTGATGATGGAGAATATGCATTGTGGGCTCCTATCTCGGCAGCACATTTCATGATGCCATATTGGGATCCTTATCAAAAAGATGGGAGTTTAGCTTTGCAGGATGACGGAAGTTGGACGGGTACAGGTGAGAATCCTTTGGGTTGGATGACAAACAATCCGTTAGGCAATAAAAAATATAAAGCAATATCTACTTTTTACGCGGAAATTAATCCGATAGAGGGATTGACGGTTCGTACGCAATTAGGCGCTGATTATTCACATTCTACTTCCTTTCTTCAATCTTTTCCTAGCTATAAACCTAATAATAATTATGGTGCGGCAAGACGGACTTCAACAGATATGCTGAATCTTACTATTACGAATATCGCAAACTATCGTTTTATGTTGAAAGATTTACATTCGTTCAACTTTATGATTGGGCAAGAAGGAGTAGATTATCGTTATGAAGCTTTCCATGTGACATCACGGGGACAAACAAATGATTTCTTAACAAATATCAGTTCTGGAACCACTGCTTCTTCTTGGAGTGATACTAGTACTGCATATTCTTATCTGTCTTTTTTTACTCGTGGTGAATATAATTATGATGATCGTTATTATGCAGACTTTTCAGTTCGTGCAGATGGTTCTTCCCGTTTTGGTAGTAATGAGCGTTGGGGAACTTTTTGGTCGATAGGTTTAATGTGGAATCTGCGTAAAGAGAAGTTTATGGAAAAATATTCCTGGTTAACAAATGCGCAGATTACATTAAGTACAGGTACTTCCGGTAACTCATCTATTAAAGATTATGAACATTTGGCTCTTGTGTCTAGCGGATTGAACTACGGAGGAGATGCAGGTATTGCGCCTGCCCAAATTGGTAATGAGAAACTTGGTTGGGAGAAATTATGGACAACAAATGTCGGTTTACACTTAGGCTTCATTAATCGTTTTAATGTAGATCTTGAATTCTATAATAAGAAGACAACCGATATGTTGATGAGTGTGCCGTGTTCTTATTCGGATACAGGTTTTGGTTATCGTTGGGATAATGTCGGCGCAATGGTGAATCGTGGTGTCGAATTGGCTGTAAATGCAGATATACTCCAGATTAAAGATTTTATATGGAATATAAGTGCTAATATTTCTTATAATAAGAATAAGATAACAGAACTTTATAATGGGGTAACTGAATATGAAGATGGTATTACTGCACGCAAAATGGTTGTTGGACATCCTGTAGGAGAATTCTATATGAATCGCTATGCCGGAGTAAATCCTGCCAATGGCGATGCTTTATGGTATACTAAAGACGGAGAGATTACTACAGAATATAATGAAAATGATAAAGTGATGATGGGTAAAACCTATTTCGCTCCATGGCAAGGTGGTTTTGGTACAACCCTTTCATGGAGAGGCTTTTCATTGAATGCACAGTTTAGTTGGGTTGCTGATCGCTGGATGGTTAATAATGACCGTTATTTTGAAGAAGGAAACGGACTTTTTAATGGCTACAATCAGTCAAAACGTTTACTTTATGATCGTTGGAAGAAGCCGGGAGATTTAACAGATATTCCACGTCATGGTGTGTCTCCGCAGATGGACTCACGCTTTCTGGAGGATGCATCTTTCCTGCGTTTAAAGAATGTAATGATAAGCTATACCTTTCCACAAAAATGGTTGCATAGAACAAACTTCTTGAATAATGCCCGCATTTATGCTCAAGGGCAGAACCTATTGACATTTACGAAGTTTACAGGTATGGACCCTGAGTCTAGTAACAATATCTATAAGGCGCAATATCCTATGTCGCGCCAATTCTCATTTGGCTTAGAGATATCATTTTAAAAGATACAACAATGATAAGAAAAATAAAATTATACATAAGCTTGGCTGCCGTAGTACTTTCGTCGACGGCTTGCCTTGATAAGTATCCGGAAAATGCTATTTTGCAAGGGGATGCCATTAAAACAGTAGAGGATGTGGATCAAGCTGTGATTGGTATTTATGCCGGATTTAAAACGACTGCGCTATATAGCGGATATCTAACTTTGCTTCCGGATATTCAGACGGACTTAGTATATGCTGTTCAAGGATATACAAATGTATATGGCAATATATGGCGTAATGAAATATTGGCGACAAACCCAGAGATTGAAGATGTCTATGGTACTTTGTATACCATCATTGGTCGCTGTAATTTCATACTTGATAATGTTGATCAAGTGGAGGCGGGAACTACTGATGACACGAAGTTGGAAAGGTTGGAAAACTACAAGGGAGAAGTTTATTTTGCTCGTGCTTTGGCTTATTCTGAATTACTGAAGTGTTTTTGCAAAGCGTATGAGAGTGATGAACAAGCTGCCAATGAATTGGGATTGGTTTTGAAGTCCAGCTATGTTAATCCGCAACCATTAAAACGTGCGTCTCTGAAAGATTCCTATCAGTTTGTGATGAATGACTTGGAAAAGGCTACCGAGTATTTGGCATTGGATGAAGATGATAATACTACACTTTATAATGCTGGATATTTTTCTATCGGTACTGTTAACTCTCTTTATGCTCGTTTGTATTTGTATATGCGGAAATGGGATAAAGCTGTTGAATACTCTAGTAAAGTGATTGATAGTAAGAAGTATTATCTGGCAGATGCGACAAAAAAGAACTATTCAACTACTTATAATGATTTCCAATATATGTGGCAATATGATGATGCAACAGAAATTATCTGGAAAGTCAAATTTGAAGTAACTTCTTATGGTGGTGCATTGGGTTCTATATTCCTTAATTATGACTATACCTCTTATAGACCGGATTATGTACCTGCTCAATGGGTGCTTAATGCCTATGCATCAGCAGATTTGCGTTATAATGCTTATTTTGCTAATGCTACTACTGGTTATAGTCATGGACTGACTTGCCCGCTTCTGATAAAATATGCAGGAAATCAGAATTTTATAGCAAAACAGATTCTGTTTGTTAATATGCCGAAACCTTTCCGTTTGGCTGAGCAATATTTAATCCGTGCTGAGGCTTATTGTCAGATGGGAGCTGCTTATTATGGAAAAGCCGGGAAAGATATTTCTACTTTGAGGATATCTCGTTATTCTTCTTATGGCGGTGCTACAAATATCACTAAAGATAATTGGTTGAAAACAATCAGTGAAGAACGTGTGAAAGAACTTTATATGGAAGGATTCAGGCTTAACGACTTGAAACGTTGGCATGAAGGATTTGAGCGTAAGGAGCAGAAACTCACCGTATCACCGGGTAATAAATTGAAAGTCGACAAGGATGCCCCATATTTTGTATGGCCTATCCCACAGCATGAATTAGAAGCTCCGGGAGCTGATATCGAACCAAATGATAGCAATAAATAATGTATAAAGAAAAAAATACGATAATGAAACGATTATTTATAGGAATGGGTGTAGTGATGGCGCTCACAGTTGGTTTATCCGGTTGTGGTGATGCTGCTAAAACTACGTATAATGGTCCCGACTATGTAATGTTCGCCGATACGATGTCGCTTTTTCCGGTACAGAATAGTCAAGACTATTTTACAGTACCTGTGGCATCTACTGTAGCTTGCGATTATGACCGTACGTTTGCTGTTGAAGTAGACGAAAAAGCAAGTAATGCAATTGAAAAGAAGCATTATGTCATTGAATCAAATACAGTGACTATTAAGGCTGGTGAACGTGCGGCAGATTTGAAGATCCGGGGTATTTATGAGAATATTGGAAAAACAGATTCACTTTCGATTACATTACGTCTTGTTTCTAATGATGAAACACGGTGGGATTTGTATGGAACGAAGACACGTATAGAAATGATGAAATCTTGTCCGTTCGATTTGAATGTCTTTACTGGATGGTGTAAAGTGACTTCATCTTTTTATCAGGATTATATGAATAATATCGACTTTCGTCTTATACAGACTGAAATAGATAAGAAAGAAGAAAATACGATTATCATGCATGACTTCTTTTATAAAGGGTATGATTTAAAATTAAAATTTGATCCGTCTGATCCAATGGAACCTTTTGTAGAAATGGATGAACAAGTATTGGGTAGTACTTCTGAGGCTTTTGGCACTATTTACGGGAATGGGAAGTTAATGGTAAAACAACCATCGATTTATACTTCCTATTACAATGTTTGTCAGACTTTTGTTTTGCAGTATATCACTGTTTATGTGAAGGATGTAGATACTGTTGGTACCTATATTAATATTCTTGAGTGGATTAGTGATGAAGAAGCAGAACGTTTGCTAGCGGGTCAGAACTGATATCTTTTGAGAATTTAAAATGTTGATTATATGAAAGATAAAATATATTATTTAAAATTTTTGGTGTTGGTATTCTGTCTTGCCTTTGCATCATGTTCGGATGACGATGACAAGGGACAAGGTAATCCTGTATTTCCTGAAGTGCAAAAAATATCTTGTGCGGTTGGAGAAACAGCGACGCTTACCTTCAATGCAAATATGAATTGGAAATTGAGTTCGTCCGCTCTTTGGTGTAAGTTTGTCGTTGATGGCGGACAAGGTAATTCTTGTTCCGGTGAGGCCGGTGAACAGACAATAACGGTCAGCATAGGAGATGATGCTACTGCTTTGAATAAATCTTATAAAGCGGAAATCTATTTATGGATGGGCGGGGATAAAAAGGTTGTTTATGAGATTACTCGTCCATCTACCGGATATGAAGTTTCTTTATTAGATGAAAATGGTAATCCTTATACCGAAAATAATCCGGCAACTATTGCTTATAAATCTTCTTCTTTTTATATACGTGCTAATTTTGACTGGCAATTAACTGAGTGGCCTGATTGGATTGATGCTGATAAAACTTCCGGTGAAGCAGGTGAGCAAAGCACTAATAAACTTTATATAAACATACAGTCTGGACATACGAAGAATGCTAATGACGGTTTTCTTACTTTTATGAATCAGGCTGGTGATAAGGTGGCTACGGTTCCGGTGAAGTATGAAGGAATACCAAGTAATGCGATTGAGATTATAATTTCATCTCAATGGAATTGGACTTTTTCATCAGATGGATCAACTTATTCGTCATCTTCGGGAGAAGAGCAAGAGGCGCCATTTACATTTAATGTAATAGCTAAAGATGATCAATATAAAGTAGTTTGTCTCATTAATGAAACAGAATATACTTATTCTCGTGTAGAGGATGAAAATATTGAATCAAATTGGTTTCATGTGAAAAAAGAAAATGAAACAATAGAATTATTAGTCGATAATAATGATGGTATAGAAAGAGGGGGAGCTGTGATCGTATTTCCAATGGATGTTTGGAATGAAGTGAAAAATAACTTTGATGACTTGGTACTTCCTGATGGAGAGGTTGCTTCTAAATATGATGATTATATCATAACGTTTAAGCAGAGTGGAATTGGAGGTGCTGAAGATGGATTTACGGCTAGTAGCGAATATGGCGGAAAACTAGAAATAATAGATATGAAAACGGTTGTGGAGGATCCTGATATTTTGTGGGGAGAATACAATACGGATCAGGTTTATCAAATTAGTCTGGAAGGTATGCATCTGTATGGTACTGTAACCGTAAACATGAATGGTAAATTTGCGAATGCTATTGTTGTTCCCCAAAATCCATATGAAGGTGAAGGAGAAAGTGTAGTCGTTGAGACAGAAGGAAGTACGATTATGATATACCAAGCGTATTTGATGGAACCAGGTGGTGATGCAATAACAATTTATTTATATTCTCGTTCAGGAGAGACAATAGGTGTACTTTTGGTAGAACGGCCATTGGAATAAGAATAGATCAATATAATCAGGAAGATAAAAATATTTTCAACTTATGAAATATACAATATTATTCACAAAGATGCTTTTCATTTCATGCCTGCTTATGGCTATGGGAATATCTGTAACCGGATGTTCTGATGATGACGATGAATTGCAATCTGGCTACGGTTACGCTCAATTCAGACTATATAAGAGCGCATCGTACGGAAACGGTGAGTCAGGAAAAACTCGTGCTGGAACCAATGAATTGGAATATTTGCGTGAGGCGCAAAAAATGAAAATTGTTCTTATAAACAATGAAGATGGAACGGAGATTTCACAAACTGTAGGTTTGGATGCCATTAATGATCAAGACGCAGAATTTGGTATGCGTAGTGAGAAAATGCAAATGTTGGCAGGAGAATATACAGTTGTAGGTTTTTATCTTTATAAAATAGAAGGACAAGAATTAGTACCTGTTATTTCTGGCGAACCAGAAAAAGAAACAGTTATTCGGGTAGTTGATGGTGGATTGTCTTTACAGGATATCACAGTGAATGCAGTAGAACGCGGTAGTGTGAAATTTACTTTAGTGAAGGATATTGCTAATGCGACTCGTGCTGCTGGTGATGCTGCTTATTTGTTGGAGAATGTCAAATATGTGACGATAGAGGTCAAAGATCTGTATCTGACAGGGAAAATTATTCCTCCTTTAAAAGAGATTCCTGTTACTTATCAAGAGAAAGGGAAGGAGATTACCACGGCAGATGGTGAGAAAAAAACATATATTTACTCGGTTTCTGTAAGTGATTCTTTGCTTTATTTGAAGGCCGGGACCTACAAGATTTCAAAATACACCTTACTGGATAGAAATAAAAAAACGATAGAAGTGAATGTGACTAATATCAGGGAAAACCAGTTTGTTGTGAAAGATAATCAAACAATAGAAGTTGAAGTTCCTGTCTATATGCGGACTAATTCACCAAAGTTGAAGGATTATAAAGCTTTGAAAGCTATCTGGGATGCCTTGGATGGAGAGCACTGGAGCTATACCGGTATTTCTCATACTGTTGGGTGCAATTGGAATTTTGATAAGGATATGGATCTGTGGGGTGATCAACCGGGTGTGGAATTAGATACGGAAGGTCGTGTTGTATCTTTGAATTTAGGTTCATTTGGTCCTGAAGGAGATATCCCTGATGAAATCGGTGACTTGGAAAAATTACAGGTTCTGACATTTGGTACTCATTCGGATCAAGTGGGTGGGTATTTGGAAAAGAGTTTGAAGGCATATATGAGTGTTGAAGAGAAAAAGGCGGTTCGTGCTGATTATTATGAAACATTCTTAAGAAAGGACTTGAAGAGAGATTGGAAAAAAATGGGCTTCTCGGAACCTTTGTTACAGGTTATCGATAAAGTGAATACAGAGCAGAAACCCAACCTTAGATATCCGGTCCAGGCAACTAACAGTCAGATTCTGAATCGTTCCGGTATTTCTTTGAAAGATGTTTCTCCGGGAAGACTAACGAATGGTATTCGCAAAATATCGGCAGCAATTGGGAAATTAACTAATTTACGTCAGTTCTTTATTGCTAATGGTAAATTTGAAGGTTTTGAGGAAGGAACAGATTTATCTAAACTCGAATCTTTGACAGATGTTGAGATCTATAACTGTCCTTCAATGAAGGAGTTTCCGAAAGAGATCTGTAGATTACCGAATTTGGAACTTTTAAATTTGGCTAATAATCCTCAACTCGAATCAGATGTATTATTGAATGGATTGAAAGGATTGGCTGATGAAAAGTCTGCTACTGCAAAGACTGTTCAGATGCTCTATCTGGGTAATAACAATTTAACTGAAATTCCGAAAGAGTTTAAAAACCTGAAGAAACTCGGTAAATTGGATTGCAATAACAATAAAATTTCCAAGGTACATCCATTGGGTAAGGATGTGAATCTGGTTCAGTTAACAATGGACTATAACCAGATAACGGAGGTTCCGAATGATTTTTGTGGATATGAGGATGTCGAATCTTTCTCGTTTGCTCACAATAAGATAACGAAATTCCCGAATATTTTCAATGCAAAATCTGTATATGTTATGTCTTCAGTAGACTTCTCATACAACGAAATTACAGAATTTGCAGGAGAAAATGAGACTGGGGATAATGCCTTTAAGGGAATCAATGCATCGACTTTATCTTTAGCTTATAATAAACTAAAGACTTTCCCCGGCATTTTGTTCAAGACAAATTCGCAGATATCTACATTGGCCTTAGCCGGTAATGGTATTACAGATTTTCCCAAGGGAGCTTTAGATGGAAAGTATACTAATTATTTACAAAGTTTGGATTTAAGCTATAATAAATTAAAAAAGTTACCCGAAGATTTTGATGCGACAAAGGTGCCTTATCTCTATGGTATTGATTTGAGTAATAATCATTTTGAAAAAGTTGCTACAGGTCCGTTGAATATAGATCATTTGAATGTATATGCATTTAGGAATCAACGTGATGAACAAGGTAATCGTACTGTCTCTGATTGGCCGTCAGGTATATCTCAATGTCCGAGTTTGCTTGCGGTGTATTTAGGTGGTAATGATTTCCGGAAGGTGGAAGAAAGTCTGACTGGGTTTAGAATCGTTGAAATCAAAGATAACCCGAACATAATGATCGACGTATCAGCTGCTTGTAATTATATCAAGGCTGGTTATTTATTATTGATCTATGATCGTACACAGGCTATTCGTGGTTGCGATGCTTTGGATTTAGAATGATAAATTTATGATAATAAAAAGAAATTTGAATATGAAATCGTTATTAAAGATAGCTTTCAGCATTTTTGCCAGTATGTGTATATTTGCTGCTTGCGATGACTCTGACGATAATACTGTTTCCGGTTTATCAATTGACACCGAAGAAATAACTTTGGGTGCTGAAGGAGGAACTGAAAAAGTAAATGTCGCTGCAGGGACAAAATGGGTTGCTAAGGTGGATCAGCCTTGGGTACAAGTTATGCCGGCAAACGGAGTGGGGGCTGCTGAATGTACAATTGTGGTAGACACAACACTAAGCAACAAAGTGCGGCATGCTGCAATAACATTTATGCCGGAAGGTGCTGCTGCTCAGAAATTAGAGGTACACCAGACTGGTTACGGAAAAATGATTGGCGTTAGTAAAGAGGAAGTCGAAATTCCAAATATGGCGGCATTAGACAAACGTGTTTTCTATGTATCTGTTACAGCAAATGTTCCTTTCAAGATTGAGTATGAAGAAGATATAGAAGGAGGAGTGAATACATTTGCATTGAATGCTACCGCTAAGACATGGGTCCAGAATGATAACTATGAGCAAAATTTGACTGCCGGTGCCCGTCCTCGTACCACTAAGGTTCGTTTTACCTGGAATATGAATACGGATCCTCAAAAAAGAAATATGAAGGTTAAATTCCTGCCATTGAACGAGGAGGACAAGGAGAAAACGCAAACAGCAGAATTGTTGGTTAGACAGGAAGCTTCTCCTGAAATCAAGGATACTCGCGAGGGAGATTCAATAGCATTGATCATTATTCGTGAAAAGGTACGCAGTATGACAACTTGGGATACAAGTGAAAAGCTGGATTATTGGACGGGTGTCAAATTATGGGAGAAGAAAGATCCGGAAGTGAAAACGAAACCGGAATTGCTTGGTCGTGTACGTTCTGCAGAATTCCGAATGCTGGCAACTAAAGAAAGTCTTCCGGCAGAAGTTGCCAAATTGACTTATGTAGAGTCATTGACTTTCTATGGTAATGAGAATACGATGTTATTATATGATTTGGAGTTAGGTTCTTCGGTGTGTGATTTGAAGTATCTGAAGAATTTGACGGTGGCGGCTTACGGTATATCTAAATTACCGGTTGAATTTAAAAATCTGGAATCGTTAGAGAAGCTGGATTTGAGTAGTAATAATTTTGAGGAGATACCAACAGTGTTGAATCCTGAAAACTTCCCGAACTTAAAATCATTAAGTTTTACTAATATGCAACGTTATTCTGTTACTACTAATTTGCAGACTGATACGAGGGAGCATTTAGGATTGGTGATTAATCTGAATAGTAGTTATGATAGAAATGCTATTGCATTTAAGAATTTATTAAGATGGAATAATTTGGAAAAACTCAGATTGACAGGTAACTTGATTTATGGACAATTGCCTGATATGAAAGATGTTCCTTGTTATACTTTGAATGATGTTACAGCATCTGCTCTAGGCGATACGTTGAAAGTTGCTTGGGGAGGAGAACTGGGCTTTGAGGATGCGACAGGTGAGATGGGTATTTTGGCAAAGACTCCAAGAGTGTTGCCTAATACTAAAGTATTTGCAATTAACCTGAATTTCTTGAGTGGAACTGTGCCTGATTGGATTAAAAACCATCCTTATTATTCAAAATGGGATCCTTTTACTTTCATTTATACTCAAGAAGATGGAAAAATAGATAAGACAGGAAAGGTTGTCGGATTTGATTCGGATGCTATTCCTGCGAATCTGGATAAATATTATGAGTGGTATCCTATGCGTAGACCGGAAAAAGTAGAATAAGTATGAAGAAGATATATTTGATTTTAATGGCTGCATTTGCAGTAACATTTGGTGCATGTACGGACAACGGTCTTGTAGGAGATGCTACTCTCGAAGGACCGGAGGCTCCGGTTATCAATTCTTCTGATGGTGCCAATGTAGGCGAGATTATGGTGAAATTTAAACAGGAAGTAACTACCACGTTAGATCAATCTGCTATGCGGGCTGGGGTGGTAACTCGCTCCGGTATTTCCTCAATAGACAATGTACTTGATAATATCGGTACTTATAAATTTGAAAGAATCTTTCCGGTGGATAACCGGAAAGAGGATCTTACTCGTGAATCCGGCTTACATCTTTGGTATGTGATTCATTTTGACAAAGCTGTTGACATAGAAAAGGTCGCTCAGAGTCTGTCAAAGTTGAATGAAGTGTCAAAAATAGAATATAGCCATTGCATTAAGAGAGCTTATGATCCTGCGGATAAACCTACGTTTTTGACAGCTGATGTACTTAGAAAGAGAGCAATGACACGCGCTGTTGCTTCAAATGGAACTTTTTCTGATACTTATCTGGATTTACAATGGGGCTACATTAATGATGGAAAGATTCTTGAAGGAGTGGAAGCTGATAATGGTGATCTTGTAGCTCAAGCTAAACAGGGGGTAGACGTCGGTTGCAAAGATGCATGGGCAAAATGTACTGGTGATCCATCAATTATTGTTGCTGTATTGGATGAAGGTGTAATGTGGGATCATGCTGACTTACATGCTAATATGTGGGAGAATCCGAGAGAAACATTTGGGGCACGGACTGACGCTGATAATAATGGTTATAATGGTGATAAATATGGTTATAACTTTGTGAACGATATGGGATTCATTTCCTATGATGATGTAAATGATACCGGACATGGAACACATGTAGCTGGAACAATTGCCGCAGTGAATAATAACGGTATAGGTGTTTGTGGTATCGCAGGTGGTGACGGGACTCCTGATAGCGGGGTGAAAATCATGTCATGCCAAGTGTTTGCCGGAGACGCAGGTTCTACCTTGTATCAGGAAGCGAAAGCCATTAAATATGCTGCTGATAATGGTGCGGTAGTGTTGCAGTGTAGCTGGGGATATAATTCAGGATTATCCAATCCGTTGAATTACTCTCCCGGATATACAACTGATAAACAATGGCTAACTGCTTGTCCGCTTGAAAAGGAAGCATTGGATTATTTTATTCACAATGCAGGTTCTCCCAATGGAGTAATTGATGGTGGTATTGCTGTTTTTGCCGGTGGTAATGAGTATGCTGCGATGCCGGGATATCCGGGGGCTTATTCTGATTATGTTTCTGTAGCTGCTATAGCCGCTGATGGTACCCCTTCTGCATATACAAACTATGGAGATGCAATTAACATTTCAGCTCCTGGTGGAGATAGTGAATATCATAGAAGTGATTTTGGTAAGATCTATTCGACTTTACCTCCATTAGCAGTTGACAGAGATAAGCATGATTCGGATGGAGAAAAAGAAGGATACGGATATATGGAAGGTACTTCTATGGCCTGTCCTCATGTTTCTGGTGTTATTGCGTTAGGGCTTTCGTATGCTGCTCAACAACATCGTCATTTCCGTGCAGAGGATTTTCGTGACTTAGTGTATAAATCTGTAAGTGCAAAAATAGAGGACTATTTTACTGAAGAAACAAAAACATTCTGGATGAATTACTCTGCAGCTGGTTCTATGTCGCAGATGCAGATGGAACGGGGTGCATATATTGGTAAAATGGGCTCCGGGTTAATTAGTGCTGCCAAGTTGCTGAATGCCATTGCTGGTGGTGCCGGAATTGATATGAATCAGAAAGTTCCTAATACTTTTGTCCTGATAAATAGTACAGCTACAGTAAATTATATTCGTTTCTTTGAAAATGGGGAGAGTCTTTCATTTACTAGTGATGTGGCCGATAAAACAGTAGCAACTATGGAGAGTACGGATGGTAAAACATTCGTTATAACAGGTTTGAAAGCTGGTTCAACGAAGGCAACTGTAACAGGAGGAGGAAAAACAAAGGAATTCTATATCACGGTACGCAAAAATAGTAGTTGGATGTAGAATATAGTAAATGGATATTATGGAAGCAGTAATGTGGATATATAGCTTGATGCTACTAACAATCCCTGTGTCAGTGACGGCACAGGGGAGGTTAGCATCCCGTGCAGAAATAGATTCGATAATGAACCCGCCTTTATTAGATGGGAAAGGCGCTTTATGCTTTGAGACGACAACAATTAATATTGGACGTTTGTCTGAAGATGATAAGCCTGTCAGTTACCGTTTTTATTTCCGTAATACAAGTAAAGAAACGATTGTATTGACAAGAGTTTCCACTTCATGTGGATGCACAACGGCTTCATTTACTAAAAAGCCTGTAAAACCGGGAGAAAAAGGAATAATAGAATTGACCTTTAATCCGTTCGAACAGGTTGGAAAATTGAATAAAAGAGCATTTCTTTACACCAATCTTTCAGAAAGATATCCTACAGAGAAAATCACATTGTCTGGGGAGGTAACTCCTACCTCTAATGAGTGGAGGGAATATCCTTATTCAATGGGAAATGTATTGAGATTGAGGCAATCGACTGTTGCTTTTAATGAACTACCACGCAACGCTACCCGTGTTGAGCGTTTAGTTTGTGTTAATAGTAGTCGGACTTCTTTGCACCTTTCAGCTATGATTATTCCTCGATATGCAATGTTTCGTACGGAACCAGAAATAATTGAACCGGGTAAAGAGGCTGATATTGTCATTACAATAGATAGCAGGCTACTACCTCCTGTGGTGAAAAATGAATTTACATTTCCTGTTATTATAAAAGGTATTGATTCTAAACCTTCGGAACGTACTATTTATGTGAAGGTCTCCTTACAAAATGAATGATATAATGAACTAATAAAAAAGAAGAATATGAAAACTCTTTTCAGAATGATGGCGCTTTTTACACTTCTATTTTGCATGTCCTCTTGTGGGGATGATGATGAAATAACTATTGAATCAATGGAAGTGAATTATGCTAATATAGCAGGAACATGGCGTCTTACCGAATGGAATGGTGAGAAAATAGATGAACCACGTTATTCGTATATTACGTTTAGTCGTAAAGCGGAAGATGGAAAACGTGCGTTCATGATGTATACCAATTTAAACAGTGCTGTGTCAGAACGCGTCAGTGGTGCTTTCGATTTAGCTATTAATGATGATTCAAAAGATATTATCAGTGGAACATACGATTATACCTTGAGCACGGATGATGAGTGGGAACATGTATATGTGATTACTGGATTGGATGATAAATCGATGACTTGGATTGCTGAAGATGATGTTGAAGAAGTACGTATCTACACTCGTTGTAGTGAGGTGCCGGCTGATATTGTAGCTGGAACTCGGGCTTTATTTCAATAAGCATCGGATTGTATTATAGAAACTCGGGTGATAAGCTGAATAGAGTTTGTCATCCGATTTTTTTTATGTATATCATTCTAACGATGATTACTTATTTAGATAATTTTTTCTCATAATTTGTTTGTTTATTCTAAAGAACTTCTTATCTTTGCATTGGATTTATAATTGTAATGAATACAACTTTGAAAAAGGAAAGATGATGAAACCATACGATCGATTATTAGAGCATAATATCAAGCCTTCCATGCAACGTATCGCTATCATGGAATATTTGATGGGGCATCCGATTCATCCATCGGCTGATGATATTTACACAGCATTGTCTCCTTCAATGCCGACACTTTCAAAGACAACGGTTTATAATACTTTGAAATTGTTTTCGGAACAGGGAGCAGCGCAAATGCTTACGATTGATGAAAAGAATACAAACTTTGATGCGGATACTTCTGTACATTCCCATTTCCTTTGCAAACGTTGCGGACATATTTATGACTTGAAACGTCCGGAAGCGATTAAACAAGTGGAAAATCTGGAAATGGATGGTCATCAGGTATCGGAAGTTCATTATTATTATAAAGGTATTTGCAAGAATTGCTTAAGTAAAGATAAAGAGACACGTATTGACTAATTAATTTAAAATTGAGAAGAAAATGAAGAAATTTAGATGTACTGTATGCGGTTACGTCCATGAAGGTGACGCAGCTCCTGAGAAATGTCCATTGTGTAAAGCTCCTGCCAGCAAATTCGTAGAAGTTGTTGAAGTAGAAGGTGGCGCATTGTCTTTTGCTGACGAACACGTTATCGGTGTTGCAAAAGGTTGTGACGAAGAAATGATTAAGGACCTGAACAATCACTTCATGGGAGAATGTACTGAAGTTGGTATGTATTTGGCCATGAGCCGTCAGGCAGACCGCGAAGGTTATCCTGAAGTAGCTGAAGCGTTCAAACGTTACGCTTGGGAAGAAGCTGAACATGCAGCTAAGTTTGCAGAACTGTTGGGTGACTGCGTATGGGATACTAAAACTAACCTGCAGAAACGTAAAGACGCTGAACAAGGTGCATGCGAAGACAAAAAACGTATCGCAACCCGTGCTAAAGCTTTGAACTTGGATGCTATCCATGACACTGTACACGAAATGTGCAAAGACGAAGCTCGTCACGGTAAAGGTTTTGAAGGATTATACAACCGTTATTTCGGTGATAAGAAATAATTAAGCCTAATAAACTCTTAAAAGGTCTGTATTCCGCAACGAGTACAGACCTTTTTTATTTATATTTGTCTACCAATTTTTAAATACCACAGTTATGAGAAAAGTACAACTATTGTTAGTTTGTTTAATGCTTTCAGCGGCTGCCTTTGCTGCTGATAAGGTGATTAAATTGCCGAAGCCTAATTTAAACCGCACTGGTGCGGTGATGAAGGCGTTGTCTGAACGACATTCAACTCGTGAATATGCTTCGAAAGCATTGAGCCTGGCTGATCTGTCTGATTTGTTGTGGGCAGCTAATGGAATAAACCGTAAGGAATCCGGAATGAGAACCGCTCCGTCAGCGTTGAATAAACAGGATGTGGATGTATATGTGGTAATGCCTGAAGGTAGTTATCTGTATGATGCGAAAAATCATCAGTTGACACTGATAGCTGTGGGAGATCATCGTGGTGCAGTGGCTGGTGGTCAGGCATTTGTGAAAACAGCTCCGGTATCATTGGTTTTAATTAGTGATCTTTCACGGTTTGGCGATGCCAAAAGTGTACGCAGTCAGTTGATGGGGGCTATGGATGCCGGTATTGTTTCCCAAAATATTTCAATCTTTTGTTCTGCTGCTAACTTGGCAACAGTACCACGTGCTTCGATGGACAGTGAGCTGCTAAAGAAAGTTTTGAAATTAAAAGATAGTCAGATGCTAATGATGAATCATCCTGTAGGACACTTCAAATAAGGATTCGCAGGAAGACTTATAGCCTATAAAAAAGAGTGACGCTATCTCTATCGGATACCGTCACTCTTTGCTTGTTATAGTGTCACTATCCTGAGTGGATACCGTCACTATATTTTCTTCATTATTTCAAGAGAAATTCATCAATCGCTTTCTTGTAAGTTGCTTTATCAGCAGCTCCACGGAAAAGCTGTGGATCCCCTTTCATCGGAATGAACACAAACAATGGAATACTTGTAGCATTAAACAAAGCGGCCAGTTCTTTTTGTTTATCCACGTTAACTTTGTAGATGACAATTTTCCCTGCATATTCTTTTGCCAGTTCTTTCATGATAGGAGCTGTTTGGCGACAAGGTCCGCACCAATCTGCATATAAGTCGATGATGGCGGGCTTGTCGCCTTTGTATTTCCACTCCTTTGATTTCTCATAATCGAAGACGTCTTTCAGAAACATATCTTTATCCATTACGACGACTTCACCGTTACCTGTTACCTCTTTTTTACCTTGATTGGATTCCCCACTGTCATTGAAAGCGTATATAATCACGCTTACCATGACAAGGGCTACCATTACTAATACTTTCTTCATTCGTTATCTTTTTAACTATAATGCTTTTCAATAACCCCTTGCAGTTCGCTGCTATGGATTACGCCGGAATGTCTCCAGACGGCTTCTCCGTTTTTAAATAATATAAAGGTCGGCACAGCCTGTATGCGATATTTAGTAGCCAGGTCTTCATGCTGGTCAACATCTATCTTTGCAATACGTGCTTTATCACCTACAATTAATTTTAGTTCTTCTAAAACCGGTTTCATTGCTTTACATGGTCCGCACCATTCTGCAAAGAAATCAACCAAAACTGGTACCGGTGACTGTATTAAATCTTCAAACTTTTCCATAATCTTTCCTTTCTTAGAGTTAAATGGCAGTCATTGGAGACTGCAAATATAAATCCTATTTTATTATAATAACGAAAAAAAGTCGTTTTTGTTCATAGAATAGTCATTGTAGAGTCATCATCTTGTAATGTAAAAGAGGGAACTTTGCGTATCGAAAAATAATAGAACTATGAAATTCTTATTTATTGTTCAAGGTGAGGGGAGAGGGCACTTTACACAGGCGATCACCCTCGAAGAAATGTTATTGCGTAATGGACACGAAGTAGTGGAAGTCTTGGTGGGAAAAAGCTCGACACGTACCTTGCCGGGATTTTTCAATCGGAGTATTCATGCACCGGTGAAGCGCTTCATTAGTCCTAACTTCCTGCCTACGGCAGATAATAAGAGGGCAAATCTAACAAAAAGCTTTGCGTACAATTTATTGAGGCTACCGGAATATATCCGTAGTATGTATTATATAAATCAGCGGATCAGGGAGACAGGGGCGGAAATTGTCATCAACTTCTACGAGCTTTTAACCGGCCTTACCTATGCGCTCTTCCGCCCCTCTGCTCCGTATATTTGCGTTGGACATCAGTATTTGTTTTTGCATCGTGATTTCGAGTTTCCTGATAAGAGTTCGTGCCAGTTATGGATGCTGCGTTTCTTTACCCGGATGACTGCTCTGAAATCCTCGAAGAAGCTGGCTTTGTCTTTCCGGGAGATGGAGCAGGATGACAGCAATCAGATAGTAACTGTCCCTCCTTTGATTCGTCAGGAAGTGACAGCTATCCGGCCGGAAGGGGGGAATTATATTCACGGATATATGGTCAATTCTGGGTTTGCTGATAGTGTGGAGCACTTTCATGAAATGCATCCAGAAGTCCCTCTAACGTTTTTCTGGGATAAATCGGATACCGAGGAGGTGATACGGGTGGACGAAACATTGAGTTTCCATCAAATAGATGATGTGAAGTTCCTTAATGCTATGGCAGGTTGCAGAGCTTATGCCAGTACGGCTGGTTTCGAGTCCATTTGTGAAGCAATGTATCTTGGAAAACCAGTGTTGATGGTCCCGGCACATATTGAACAGGACTGTAATGCGTATGATGCAATGAAAGCGGGAGCAGGAATAATCAGTGATTCCTTTGACTTGCAACCGTTGCTCCGTTTTGTCGGGAAATATACTCCGAACCGTTACTTTATTTATTGGGTTCGCAGCTGTGAACGTCGAATTATCCTGGAACTGGAGAAATTGGCAGCTTCACAATCAGAAATAACTTCGATACCAACATTCACTAATTATTTATCAATATGAAACTGAACAGAACAGATTATGTGCTTGAGCGCACATCGGATGGTGGCTATTATGTCTGGTTGACTGTAAATATGCAATGTAACGCTTATGGAGAATTTCCGGAAGAAGCAATTCAGAATTTACAGAATATAATGAATGAAATGATTGATGAGATGTATATGGTGGAAGAATTTATATAAAGGAAAACTTTTTCTGAATTCATTTACAATGAGACGATTTACAATGTATAATTGGATTCAAACGTACATTGTAAATCGTCTAATCGTAAATCAAAAAAGGTTCTTTATTCAACGATGCTAAGTTCATCAATAATATGAGATGCTCCCGCATATTTGTCGATAATAAATAAAGTATAGCGGATGTCGACGCAGGCAGCTCGTTGTGAGGAAGGACGGAAAGCGATGTCTCCTGTCAAACCTTCAAAATTGCGGTCGAAAGCAGTTCCTACCAGCTGGCCTTTACCATTAAATACCGGGCTACCGGAGTTTCCTCCTGTATTGTCGGTGTTTACAATAAAGCAGACGGGCATTTCACCGTTTTTGCCATAACGACCATAATCTTGGGATTTATACAGTTCTTTCAATTTTTGAGGTACTACAAACTCCCAATTACCCTGATCTTCTTTTTCCATTACACCTTTGAGGGTGGTATGAGCATCATACACAACACCGTCAGCCGGTTCATAAGAAAGTACCTGACCGTAGGTCAACCGTAAAGTTGAATTGGCATCCGGGTAAATAGGTGTACCTTTTTCCTGTCTCATATCCATCATGCCTTTCACCCATACTTTATGAGCAGCGTCATAATTCTGATTGGCTTCTTTCATGGCAATGGCTGTTTTCAGGATCCCGTCGGTAATAGAATATTTGAATAATACCATCCAGTCATATCCTATTTTATACAAACTTGGTTTCTTGATAAACTTCTCAAAGTTTTTAGGATTGCCAAAAATAGAATGTTCGAAGCAAGCATCGACGAAGGCATCGATACTTCCCTTGAAACGGGAATTGATGATTTCGAAGATATTGATTCGTTGTTCCTCCGGAATATAGTTGGCATAAGTTTTCAGCATCTCTTTGGCAACCATCCGTTCTACTTCGGGGAAGGGGACAGAAGCAAAATACTTATCAGCTTCTTGCTTCAATTTTAGCTTCGCCTCTTTTATTTGCTCTTTATCTTTTGATTTCAGAGCGGCAACCAATTCCATCGTGGAAGGGATGTGCATAAAATCAAGGGCAGTGACCAATGCTTCATTGATAGCCTGCTGATGATAGATCGCGTCACGACGATGAGCCACAATAGAACGAATCTCATCAAAAGCTTTCTGATATGAATCATCTCCTTTTTCACGACCGCGGGCTAATAATTCCTCTTGTTGCGCACGTTTGGTATCCAGTACGTTGAGACGCACCAGTCCTTCATTCATACCGATGGCATTCTTCCAGTAGTTGGCTGATGAAGCATATTTGCTTGCATAATGAATGCGTACGGCAGGATCTTTTAGCATTTGCTCCATGAGCACTTTCTGACGGGCTCCACGTACATGCTGGCGCATAAAGTTGGTCGTTTGCATCCGCTCTTCCACTTCGTCGGAAATCATATATCGCCAGTTACGTCCCGGAAATCCCATGACAAAGGTAAAATCTCCTTCCTGAACTCCGGCAAGGCTGATTTTCAGATGTTTCTTTACCTGCAAAGGAATGTTGTCTTTTGAATATTCTGCTGGTTTTCCGTTTTTGTCCGCATAAATACGGAAAAGGGAAAAGTCACCTGTATGACGAGGCCACATCCAGTTGTCGGTATCTGCGCCGAACTTACCGATGGAAGAAGGAGGAGCACCCACCATACGAATATCACTGTACACCGTTTTGATGAACATATAATATTTGTTCCCTCCATAAAAAGCCTTGAGTTCCAGTTTTGTTGCAGGAGTTATTTCTATGTTCTCTGCTTTGGCGAAACGTTCTGCCACGGTGCTCAGATAACTTGGTGACAGGTAATTGACACCTTCCGGATCCGGATCTTTTTTCAGTTGCTCGTTGACGTAATCGGTCACATCCAGAATCCGGTCGATAAATGTGACGGTCAATCCCGGAGTAGGAAGTTCCGCGTCACGGTCCATAGCCCAGAAACCATCTGTCAGGTAGTCATGTTCTACATTACTGTGTTGCTGGATAGCTCCATAACCACAGTGGTGATTCGTCAGTACCAGTCCTTCGGAAGAGATAATTTCTCCCGTACATCCTCCTCCAAAGTGTACCACAGCATCTTTCAAAGAAAGACCGTTCGCGTCATATACTTCTTCGATCGGAATTTCAAGACCGAGTTCGCGCATGGCAACTGCATTCTGTGTTTTCAGATCGGTTAGCATCCACATGCCTTCATCGGCGTGGATGCTAAAAGTTGCCAGTGAAAATAGGACAAATAGGATTTGTTTTCTCATTTATTCTACGATTGTCATTTCATTAATCAGGTGTCCGCAGTTTCCTAACTTCTCCAGAATGAACAGGACATAACGGATATCCAAGTTGATGCAGCGTTGCAGGTTGTTGTCGAAGTTGATGTCACCGCTCAATGATTCCCAGTTACCATCAAAAGCACAGCCGATCAGTTCTCCGTTTTCATTCAGTACCGGGCTGCCGGAGTTACCACCGGTGATGTCGTTGGTAGACAGGAAGCAGACAGGCATATCACCATTCGGTAAAGCATAACGGCCATAATCTTTCTTCTCAATCAGTTCTTTCAGTTTGGCAGGTACAACGAATTCGCGATCTTCCGGATTTTCTTTCTCAAGAATTCCTTTAGTGGTGGTATAATAGTTGTAGTGTACGCCGTCTTTTGGATCATAAGGTTTCACGTTACCATAAGTCAGACGAATGGTAAAGTTTGCGTCCGGGTAAGAAGGTACAGGCAATTTCATTTCGCCCAGACCACGGATATAAGTTTTGTGCAGTAAAGCCAGTTCCTGATCCATCTCCTTGAGCTGGGAAGTCAGTTTATCCATCAAGTCATATTTAGACTGGCAGTATTGTAATGCAAGATCGTTGTCGATTGCTTTCACTGACGGTTTCTTCGTAAACTTCTCGAAGTTTGCGCGGTTGGCAAAAATAGAGTTGTCGTACATATCATCAATAAACTTGTTGTAGTCGCCCTTATACTTCTGCTCAATCACCTTGTAGATAGACGGACGCTGGTTAGCCGGAATCATTTCCGCATATAACGGGAACAATGCTTTAGCAACCTTTCGGTCTACTTCATGGTCATAATCTTTGTTGTGGATACTTTCGTAAGTACTTTCCAGTGCTTTCATACGTGCTTCGATCACAGAGTCGTTCTTTTCGAGCAATGCTTCACGTGTTTTAGATAACATGACATTACCAAATTCGATAGCTCCGAAGAAAGTCTCTCTCAAACAAGTATATTGATAATTGAGAGGAGTAGTTTTAGCTACCAGGTCATCGATGTTTTTCACAACTGCCCCATATTCGGCATTGTTTTGTGCCTTTGCAAATTCTGCGAATTTAGCTTCCTGCGCAGCTTTCGTTCCCAACACATCATTATCGATGATGGCTTTATTCATACCGATGGAGTTCTTCCAATAATTGCTGGAACCCGCATACTTGTTAGCATACTGAATACGGATTTTGTCACTGGCATTCATCACTTCCTTCAGGACAGCCAAACGTGCGCCACGAATACGGATACGCGGGTCGTTTTCCGATTCCATACGTTCTTTCACCTCTGATACAGTCAGGTAACGGCTCGTGCTTCCGGGGAATCCCATAATCATTGCGTAATCTCCTTCTTTCAACCCTTTGATAGAGATAGACAAATGTTTCTTTGTTTTCAGGGGAACATTGTTTTCACTGTATTCTGCCGGTTCACCGTTCGCGTCAGCATAGATACGGAACATGGAGAAGTCGCCGGTATGACGCGGCCACATCCAGTTGTCTGTCTCGCCGCCAAACTTACCGATAGAAGAGGGGGGAGCAGCTACCATACGTACATCCGGATATATTTTCTTATAGAAAAGATAGAATTTATTTCCGGCATAGAACGGAAGAGCCTGCGGAACAATTCCTTTTTTGTCTGCCAGGTCACTTTTAAAATAAAGATCATGAGCCAGTTTTTGAAGGAATATATTGCTGAATGATTCAGATTCAGTGATTTCCTTTGCCGCAATCTTGGCATTGACAATATCCGTAATATCCTCGATACGTTCGATAAATGTAAATTTCAGTCCCGGAGTAGGGAGCTCTTTATCTCTGGAAGTAGCCCAGAAACCATCTGTCAGATAATCGTGTTCAACACTACTATGTTGCTGGATGGAAGCGTAGCCACAGTGGTGATTGGTCAGAATCAAACCTTCGGGCGAGATAATTTCTCCGGTACATCCACCTCCGAATATACCTACGGCATCTTTGAGAGAAACGCCGTTTGGATTATATAAGTCCTGTGCTTCCAGTTTTAATCCCTGTTTTTTCATCATGTCTATGGAGTGTTGCTGTTGCATCAGTTGCAATAGCCACATACCCTCGTCCGCTCTAACGGAAAATACAAAAAGCGCAGCCAGCGCTAATAGATAAAATCTTAGTTTGTTCATTATTTAATGATAAAATTTAGAATGTATGATTTGTTAGTATTCAATTTTTAAATCTCCGTTTCTCAGTGCTTCCATGATATTAGCAGGCGGACGTTGATTCATTAGTTCGTTTTTCATAAAGTCCATGTAAGGAGCTACGTGTTTAAAGAACTGATAATAACCTTTGCATAAGTAGTTCAATCCCGGTTCACCTTCTGCCGTTTGGCTGAAACGATTTTTCGGGCATTCCCCGTTGCAGGCAAACAGGAACTCACACTCCTTACATTGAGTAGGGAGAGACTGGTATTTCATGTTCCCGAAGTTGTGCTGACGCTCGCTATGCATCATTTCCACCAGTGTCTTACTGTAAATGTTACCTAACTTATATTCGGGAAATACAAAGTGGTCGCAAGAATAAACGTCTCCGTTGAATTCCATTACACCGGCATGTCCGCAAGTCTTTGCCATCGTGCATATACCGGGTTGTTCACCCATCCAGTTGGCTAGGGTAGAATCGAATATCTGCACATAGTACTTGCCTACATCTTCTTTCACCCATTCATCGAAAAGAGTACAGAGGAAGTTCCCCCATTGTTCCGGAGTGATTGAAAAGTCAGCCAGTGTTCCGGCTTTATTTTCGGCAAGAGAAGCGAGATGACGTCCGTCTTCATGCGAAAGAATACGTTCAACGATGGGAGCGAACTGGATATACTGGCAACCGATTTCTTTGAAAAAACGATAAAATTCCAACGGATATTCTGCATTAAAGTCATTAATAACTGCCATTGCATTCCATTCCACTCCGTGTTTTTTCAGAAGGTTGATGCCTTGCATTACTTTCACAAAAGAAGGTTTTCCCAATTTGTTTTTGCGATACTCGTCATGAAACTCCTGGGGGCCATCGATAGAGACACCTACCAGCCAATTGTTTTCACGGAAGAACTCGCACCATTCGTCAGTGAGCATGGTTCCGTTGGTCTGGATGCAATTGTCAATCGTGCGTCCGCGGGCGTATTTCTTTTGTAGTTCCATTGCCTTTTTATAGAAGGAGAGCGGTCGCATCAGCGTTTCTCCTCCGTGCCAGGTGAAAAGTACCTGTGGCATGGTTTGTGAGTTAATGTACTCGTCGATAAACTTTTCCAGAAGTTCATCGCTCATTACGTGTTTCGGATTGTCTTTGTATAGGTTGGCCTTTTCCAAATAATAGCAATAATCGCATGCTAGATTACATACGGCACCTACAGGCTTTACCATTACATAAAGCGGTTTTGCAAAAGGGGCAAATGTTGATGTTTTCATGGCTGCAAAATTAGATAAACTAAATGAAAAAAATAGCCTTACACCTATGTTTATAAGGATTATTAAAGAAAAGAGTCTTACAAGATTTAAATATTGATAAAATGTTTCTTTGAATTCTGAATCAGTTGTACCTTTGTGCACAGAATTTAATGAATAAATGAACGTGAATAAAATTTTGCCTTTTTTGCTTTTGCTTCCGTTTCTGGCTTCCTGTACTAGTAAGTACAAGATTGAAGGAACATCTTCTGTGAATAGCCTGGATGGAAAGATGTTGTATCTTAAATCCCTGCGTGACGGTGAGTGGGTGAAGCTGGATTCTGCTGAAGTAGTGCATGGTCTGTTTTCAATGAAAGGAAAAATAGATTCCGTACAGATGGTGACACTTTATATGGATGAAGAAAGCATTATGCCGATTGTCCTGGAAAGTGGAAAAATAACAGTTACTATCAGCAATACGGACCTGAAGGCAGTGGGAACCTCTTTAAATAATGCGTTGTACGAGTTTATCAGCAAAAGAAACCAATTGGAGGAAAGCATAGGCGAACTGGAGCAGAAAGAAACCCGTATGGTACTGGATGGAGGGGATCTGGATGAGATTCATAGTCAGCTGGTGGTAGAAGGAGATTCACTGATGAAAGCGATGAATCAGTATGTGAAAACGTTCATTTCCGACAATTACGAAAATGTGTTGGGGCCCAGTGTATTTATGATGCTTTGCAGCTCTTTGCCCTATCCCATTATGACTCCGCAGATTGATGATATTATGAAGGATGCTCCTTACTCTTTCAAAGATAATAAGCTGGTCAGAGAGTTTCTGTCTAAGGCAAAAGAAAACATGAAGTTGATAGAAGAACATCAACGATTGGAACAAAATGCTTCAACAAATAAGTAATACTTGAGTTTTTTGTGTATTTTTGCATAAAACTCAAGTAAAATGAAAACGACTACTGTTTCGGTATACGCCGCTTTCTTTTTTATTTTAGTCTTATCGGTTTCTTGTCATAGAGATTCGGAGGCCTCCGATGCGGCATTCCAGAAGATCGAGATGTGCATGGAATCTCTTCCGGATACGGCTCTGTATCTATGTTACCCGATTGCTTGACAAAGCTCCTTTATTGACTAAACATGACCTTGAAATCTGTTGTTTCCTTAAATTCGGACTGATCAATGAAGAGTTGGCTCGTATTTTCCAGACCTCTTCCGACTCGGTAACTAAGGCAAAAGGAAGGCTGAAAGGCCGGTTAGGCATTTCTTCACAAGAAGATTTAAATGCATTTTTAAGAGATTTTTGATAAATAAAAAATGAATCTTTCTCATTAGAGAATTTAGAAAAAGAAATTCATAAAGGTTTTAATTTGACTTTTCAAGAATTGCAAATGATGTCAAACCAAACCATCACCTTACAAAACATATAAATATCTGCATTTCTTAATTTAATAGTTTGATACATAAAACTGGTTAGGAATGTGGGGGTGCGTGAGTATCCCCACATTCATATTAGATATTATGTACTGACTATCGGTCCTGATCTTCGTTTCTCACCATCCCTTTATGTTGCTCCGGGAGGGCACTTTCAACAGCAGCGTATGCCTCTGCCATGGTTGCCTTGATATTTTCCATGCCTTTTCCTTTGGGAGGAATAGGGTCGTGAATAGTCAGAATCATGCGATGACGATGTATCCATTTGCCTGTACGTGGAAGGATTTCAAATGACCCGTCGATAGTGACAGGTACCACTGCCAACTGTAAATCATCCGCCAATTGAAAAGCTCCTTTTTTAAAATATCCCATATGTCCGGTAAAAGTGCGTGCGCCTTCGGGAAATACCACAAGAGAAACTCCGTCTTTCAACGAGTCTTTTGCCTGCCGGATGGTTTCCAAAACCTTTTTCGGGCCGGACCGGTCTACAAAGATATGTCCTGCGCTTTCACAGGCTTTTCCGACGAATGGCAGTTTACGCAGGCTTTTTTTCATCATCCACTTAAAATTTCTTCCAATGAAGCCGTAGATAAGGAAAATATCGAATGAACCCTGATGATTAGGTACGAAAATATAGGAAGTTTTGTCATGCAGCTTTTCACGTCCTTCAATCCTCACGGGAATCAACAGAAACAAACAAATTAATTGTGACCATATTTTCCCCGGATAATATCCCCAGAAGTGGGCTCCTCCCAAGAGAGAACCTACAATAGTGACGATTGCCGTGAGGATGGTCAGCACTAATAAAATAGGTAAAGCGATGCAAATCTGATAAATATAATACAGTATCTTCATAGGGTTGGATTTTTATCCTGCAAATATACATGATTATTGGTAAAAAAGAGAGGTAGATGTGAGATAATCTTTTTGATTGTGTTATTTTTGCCTCTTGTTAGTAGAGATAGTTATAAAATTATGATACGTATATTACATACTGCCGACTGGCATTTAGGACAAACCTTTTTTGGATATGATCGTACGGGAGAACATGAGGTATTCCTGAATTGGCTGGCAGAAGAAATTCGTCAGAAAGAGATTGATGCATTGATTATAGCCGGAGATGTTTTTGATGTTTCCAACCCTTCCGCTGCATCCCAAAGCATGTATTATCAGTTTATTTATCGGGTGACTGTGGAGAATCCGAATCTGCAAATTGTCATTGTAGCCGGCAATCATGATTCGGCTGCACGTCTGGAAGCTCCTTTGCCTCTGTTGCAGGCTATGCGAACGGAAGTCAGAGGGGTAGTGCGCAAGCTTGAAGGTGGAGAAATTGATTATGACCATTTGATGGTAGAATTGAAGAACCGGAAAGGGGAAGTGGAACTGCTTTGCATGGCTGTCCCTTTTTTGCGCCAGGGGGATTATCCGGTTGTGCAGACGGAAGGTAACCCGTACGCGGAGGGAGTTCGCGAACTCTATACGCAACTTTTGCAAAGGCTATGGAAGCAAAGAACGGAGAATCAGGCGATTCTTGCCATTGGTCATTTGCAGGCTACAGGATCGGAGATTGCAGAAAAAGATTATAGTGAACGTACAGTGATTGGTGGTCTGGAATGTGTATCGCCGGAAGTTTTTTCCGAACAGATAGCATATACGGCATTGGGACATATACATAAAGCGCAGCGAGTGTCGGGAAGGGAGAATGTGAGATATGCAGGAAGTCCCATTCCGATGTCTTTTGCAGAGAAACATTATCATCATGGAGTCGTGATGGTGACCTTTGACGGAGGTTGTGCAGTGGACATTGAACGGTTGGAATGCCCGAAATTAATCCCTTTGGTGAGTGTGCCGAATGGAGAGCCCGCCTTGCCGGAAGTGGTGTTGGGAGCCTTGAGAGAATTGCCGGACACGGAAGAAATAGCTCCTTATTTAGAAGTGAAGGTATTGCTGGAGGAACCGGAACCCATGCTTCGGCAGGAGATTGAGGAGGCATTGGCAGATAAAAATTATCGATTGGCACGCATTGTGTCTACCTATCGCACCGATGTAGAAAATACGGAGAAAGAAAATGAGAGCTGGAAGAGAGGATTGCAGGAGATGTCTCCCTTGCAGATTGCGCAGTCTGCCTTTGAAAAGATTTATCAGGTAGAAATGCCTGCCGAGCTGACAGGTTTGTTTCAGGAAGCCTATTGGGCTGCTACTCATAAAGAAGAGGAGGAAGAAAAATGAAAATACTGGCTATACGATTGAAGAATCTGACTTCGATAGAAGGGACGGTAGAAGTGGATTTTACGGCAGAACCATTACATTCTGCAGGTATATTTGCCATTGCAGGACCTACGGGTGCCGGTAAGTCTACTTTACTAGACGCTTTATGTCTGGCACTGTATGATAAAGCTCCCCGTTTCGCAACTTCGGTAGAAAGTGTGAACCTGGCAGATGTAGGAGACAATCAGATTAATCAGTCCGATGTAAGAAATCTATTGCGTCGGGGGACAAGCGACGGCTATGCAGAAGTCGATTTCTTAGGCATTGACGGACGGCGTTACCGTTCTCGCTGGTCGGTAAGGCGGACAAGAAATAAGATAAGCGGTTCTTTGCAGCCACAAACGCTGGAGGTGAAAGAACTAGATACGGAGAAAGAATTCCAGGGTACCAAAAAAGAGTTGTTGATTCAGTTGGTGGAGCTGGTGGGGTTGACGTATGAGCAGTTTACCCGTACCGTATTATTGGCGCAGAATGATTTTGCGACATTCCTGAAATCGAAAGGAGCGGCTAAAGCGGAGTTGCTTGAGAAGTTGACGGGGACCGGTGTTTATTCCCGGATTTCTCAAGAAGTCTATGCTCGGAATAAGGTGGCACAGGAAGAGGTCACTTTGATTCAGAATCGAATGAATGTGATCGAATTGATGCCGGAAGAAGAATTGCTTGCTTTACAAAAAGAGAAAGAACAGTTGGCTGAAAAACGTGTGACAGGAATCAAACTGTTGGCAGAGCAGAATGAACAACTGAATGTGGTTCGTTCATTAAAAATGCAGGAAGAACTCTGGAAGAAGAAGCAACAGGAAGAACAGGCGGAGCAGGCAAGATTGAAAGTGTTGCAGGGCGCATTGGCTTCACAAGAAGAAGGCTTGGTGCATTTTAAGGCACAATGGGAGGCCATACAGCCGGACTTGAAGAAAGCCCGTCAGCTGGATGTGCAGATACAGTCACAGCAGGACAGTTACACACAATCGAAACAAATGTTACAGACCGCTAATAAACAGGTGTCGGAGCAAGAGCAAAAAATGCGGATGGCTACGGAGCAGTTACAGGCTTCTCATTCTTCTCTGAACCGTTTGCTGAATCATGTAGGAATAGAAGCAGCGTTGCAGCTTGAACAGGTGGAAGAAATTCTACGGCAGGAAGAAAACAAACTGACAGCCGGGATAAACACGAATGAAGAACGGTTGTTGCGATTAAACTCTTTCGGATATCCGTTATTGGCCGAAGAACAGATGAAACTGCAAAAAGAGCTGACGCGCCAACAGAATATCCGGCAATTGACGGAAACGCAGACGAAAACAAAGGCAGAAATAGAACGGTTGGAGAAAGAAACAACTGATTGCCTGAAACAATTGAGAGAGCAAGAAGCCGCATTGAAAGTAACTCAACGCCTTTACGAAAATGCACGTATGGCAGTAGGAAAAGACGTGAAAGCATTGCGTCAGCATTTACAGGAAGGGGAGGCCTGTCCGGTTTGCGGTAGCACAGCGCATCCTTACCATCAGGAACAGGAGGTGGTAGATACTCTTTTCCGGAGTATAGAACAGGAGTATAATGCAGCAGTAGCAAACTGCCAACAGATAAATAACCGGAGCATTGTTTTGCAACGTGATTGGACGCATCAGAAGACGGTGGACGGACAGATCGGAGAACAGTTGGCGGCATTGTATAAGGCTGGGATTGATGCTGGTAACGAAGAGCAGATACAACATCGTTTGGCAGAACTGGCTGAACGTATTTTAGAATATCGTAATCTATATACAGAATGGCAACGCAGCGATGAAAAAATTAAAAAGATGCGTGCGCATTGTGAAGCTCTTCGTGAGAATGTATCTTTCTGTCGCCTGGCGATGCAGAAAGTATCGTCTGCTAAAGAACAGTTGTTATTATTGCAGAATGCTGCTTCTGCCGAACAAAAGAGATTTGCAGTTATAGAGAAAGCGTTGGATGTGCTCCGTCAGGAACGTTCGCAACTGTTGAAAGGAAAAAGTGCGGATGAAGCGGAAGCTGCCGTAGCAAAAAGAGAAAAAGAGCTGAATCTGGCTTTGGAGAAAGCACGCAAAGAAGTAGAGGCTGTGCACAACCGGCTTTCCGGTCTGCAAGGAGAGATGAAGCAAATTACGCTGGCTATCGGAGAGTTGCAGGAACAGTATAAAAAGATTGATTCTCCCGAACAACTTCCCGAAATAATAAAGAAACAACAGGAGGAAAACCTGAATACCGAACGTGCCCTTTCTACTATGGAAGCCTGTCTTTTACAACAGGCAAAGAATAAGCTAACCGTGGAACAGATAGCGAAGGAACTGGTAGAGAAACAGACGATTGCCGAACGTTGGGCGAAACTTAATAAACTGATAGGCAGTGCGGATGGAGCGAAATTTAAAGTGATAGCTCAAAGTTACACCTTAAATTTGTTGTTGCTTCATGCCAATAAGCATTTATCCTACCTTTCTAAACGCTATAAGCTACAACAGGTTCCCGACACGTTGGCGCTTCAAGTAATAGATTGTGATATGTGTGATGAAATACGGACTGTGTACTCTCTTTCCGGTGGTGAATCATTCCTGATATCTTTGGCGTTGGCTTTGGGCTTGTCTTCCTTATCAAGCAATAATCTGAAAGTAGAATCTCTTTTTATTGATGAAGGATTCGGTTCTTTGGATGCGGAAAGCCTACGTACGGCCATGGAAGCACTGGAACAATTACAGATGCAGGGACGGAAAATCGGAGTTATTTCTCACGTACAGGAGATGAGTGAACGAATTTCCGTTCAGGTGCAAGTGCATAAGAAAGTGAATGGAAAGAGTGTGCTTACCGTTATAGGGTAAGCACATCCATTATCTCCTTTTACATTAATTCGTTCAATTCGCTTAAATTCTTTTTTATTTCGTGGATGCGATTTAAGAACTTCTTGCGGTAAATCCATAAAATCAATCCTAGTCCTCCGCCCCATAACAGGATAAAGAAGACTATCATGCCTATTCCATATTGCCACACTTGCCAGTAGATAAATGAGAGTACAGCCAGTATCAGAAGGAAAGCAATAGCAATCAGCCGTTCTCTGATGGTCCACCGGTGGATACGGTTCACGCGACCGATTACCTCTACCAGAGGCATCTCGTCTATTTGGGTCCGTTGGAGGAAGCGGGTGGTGACGATGTCCCAGCAAAGTGCGGGAATCCATGCGAAAATGATAATGATATAGATCGGGTTCAATCTGTTGTGTAATAACACCTCCGCTAAAAATAAGATCAATATCGGCAAAGAAATCAAAATAAGCTTGATGTTCAGGCTGGCAATGGCATGGATACTTTTGTCTGCATGCCTTATCAGCTTTTCAAGCTCTTCTTCTTTGATGAACTCTTTATCTTTCAAGTGTTCATCCAGGGCATTCCAAGATTTTTTCAGTTCTTCCAGTTCCATATATCTTATTCCTCCTTTTTCATTCTTTTAAGTTTGTCTTTGATGCGACTTAGTTTGGTCGCTACATTGGTAACCGTCAGTCCGGTAATCTCTGCTATTTCTTCATAACTTTTGTCTTCGAGATAGAGCAGGATAATTGATTTGTCGAGTTGTCCCAGCTGGTTAATCATCTGATAAAGCTGTTTCAGCATTTCGTTGATCGGGTCGTGTGCTTCTATGGTCCAGTCAGTATCTTTGGTGAGACTGACTATTTCCGGCACATTCTTTTCTTTACGATAAAAACTGATACAAGTGTTGAGGGCAATACGATAAATCCATGTAGATACTTTACATTCTTTTCTGAATTTGGGATAAGCTTTCCAAAGATTCAGTACCACATCCTGATAAAGGTCATTGAGCGGAGCATTGGGGTTGGCGTACAGATAGCACACTTTGTAGATCACCCGTTCATATTCGCGGATTACCGACAAGAACTCTTGCTCAATAGGAGGATTAGCTTCTGCTGTTTGTTCTCTCATGGAATCTATGCTTGCTTTTCTGGTTAGTTAGTCGTGAGAAAAGGAGAAAAATCACAGGAGAATAATGATTATTGAAGATTCGCTGCCAGAAATTTGCGCATTTCTTCGATGCTTTTTCCCCGGCGGCGGGTATAATCTTCGAGTTGGTCCTCTCCAATCTTTCCGACAGAGAAGTATTCGGAAGCCGGATGCGAAAACATAAGTCCGCAAACAGAAGCGTGTGGATACATGGCTCCGTTTTCAGTCAATGAAATACCTATTTGTTTCATGTCCAGCAGTTCATCCAACAGGAAGTTGACAGACTGATCTGGTAAAGACGGGTAGCCGACGGCAGGGCGAATACCTTGATACTTCTCGACCAGTAAATCCGCTATGCCCAGATTTTCTTCTTTGGCATATCCCCATGCTTCTTTTCGTACATACTCATGCATCTTTTCTGTCGCAGCTTCTGCCAGTCGGTCGGAAAGGGTTTGTACAAGCAAGTGTTTATATGGGTCCTGTTCGTACAGTCCTTCCATGTCCGCGTCAATAGAAGAAGCAAAAGCACCGATGGTGTCCGGGATGCCGGAAGAAAGCGGGCGGATAAAGTCGCTTAGACAAAGGAAAGGACTTCCATCTCTTTTGGGCGTCTGCTGACGCAGCAAAGGAAAGGTGATGAACTGGTCTTCTTCTTTCTCAATAACCAGATTATCTCCGTCAGCGTTCGCCTTGCAGAGCTTAAATATAGTCTTTACCTCATAATCCCGATCGAGCAGATCAAGCATCCGGTTGGCTTCTTTAAATAGCTGCATCGCTTCGGAAGCCTTGTTACGTTCTTCTTCCGGAAAAGTTGTCAGCCACGAAGCACGGCAGACGTCACATCCGTGAATGTTGGCAATGGCTGCGAAACGCGGTTGGAAACCCCATGCATGGAAAAAGTAAATCCAGTTGATATATGGGGTAACTGTATGTATTTTATAAGATAGAATCATAAATTATCATTTATCGTTCGAAGAACAATTCTTGTCCGCGATAAGTCTCGTCTATTTCTCCGTTGTTATATAACAGATGTCCGTTTGCAAATGTTTTCTCTACCTTCCAGTTGAATGTATGACCTTCCAGCGGGCTCCATTTGCATTTGCTTAAGATGCAGTCTGTGGTAACGGTCCATTCGGAGTCGGGACGTACCAATACAAGGTCAGCTTGATAGCCCTTGCGGATGAATCCTCTGTTTGGTATCTCATACATCTGCGCGGGAGCATGAGCCATTTTTTCTACCACTTTCTCGATGGTAAACGCTCCTTTGTCTGCCAACTCCAACATACTGACCAGCGAGAACTGAATCATCGGCATTCCGGACATCGCCTTTAATGCGCCTCCTTCTTTCTCACTAAGTAAGTGTGGGGCATGATCGGTTGCGATGGCATCAATCAGACCACTGTTGACAGCCTCTTGCAAGGCTTTCCGGTCTTGTGCAGTTTTAATGGCAGGGTTACATTTAATGCGGGCACCCAATGTCTGATAATCTTCTTCCGTAAAGAGTAGATGAGAAACGCAGGCTTCTGCTGTAATTCTTTTTTGTGCCAAAGGAGCATTGGAAAACAGACTCAACTCTTTAGCGGTGGAAATATGCATGATGTGCAGACGGGCATTTGCTTCACGTGCCAGTTGCACTGCCAGTTCGGATGAACGATAGCAAGCTTCTTCCGAACGGAGGAGCGGATGAAGAGCCAAAGGTACATCGTCTCCGTATTCTTTCTTATATTTGTCCGTATTTTCTTTGATAATTCCCTGGTCTTCGCAATGGGCGGCGATGAGCAGATCAGTTCCACCGAATATATTACGTAAGCTGGCCATCCGGTCTACCAGCATATTGCCGGTGCTTGACCCCATAAATAACTTTACGCCACAAACCCGATGTTTATCCAGTTGTGCAAATTGGGTATAGTTATTATTCGTTGCTCCGAAATAGCAGGAATAATTGACAGCTGATTTCTCCCCTAATAGAGTGAATTTCTCTTCCAAAGCCTCCAGCGTCGTAGTCTGCGGGTTTGTATTGGGCATATCCATGATGGAAGTGACCCCCCCTGCTGCTGCGGCATGGCTTTCTGTGGTAATATCAGCTTTATGAGTCAGTCCGGGATCGCGGAAATGAACATGTTCGTCAATGGCACCCGGCAGGAGATAACACCCGCTCGCGTCAATGACTTCGTTACAAGGGGCAGCTGCTTTTTCTTCACCCACCAGTATTTCGGCTATCTTTTCATTTTCAATGACTACTGAACCCAGTACTTTTCTTCCTTCGTTAACAATAACGGCATTTTGAATTAGTGTACGTTTCATGACTTTTGCGGGAATTTATGGAACCAACTATTTATTTTTAATTTAATCACACCAAATATGGCCTCTCCAAAGATGCTGCTATTCATCTTGGAAGTCCCTAGCTCACGATTAATGAAGATCACGGGAACCTCGATGATTTTAAAACCACATTTGTAAGCGGTGAATTTCATTTCAATCTGAAAAGCATAACCCTTAAAACGGATATGATCCAAATCAATCATTTCCAGCACCTGACGACGGTAGCAGACAAATCCGGCAGTCGTGTCGTGTACGGGTATTCCTGTGATGAACCGCACATATTTGGAAGCGAAGTACGACATCAATACCCTTCCCATCGGCCAGTTCACTACATTTACTCCGCTGATGTAGCGGGAGCCGATAGATACATCTCCACCCTGTTCCGAACAAGCCTGATACAAACGGGGTAAATCGTTCGGATTATGACTGAAGTCGGCGTCCATTTCAAAGATATACTCGTATGCGTGTTCCAGTGCCCATTTAAATCCGGTAATATAGGCAGTGCCCAATCCCAGTTTCCCTTTACGTTCAATCATAAAAAGCCGTTCGGGAAATTCTTGTTGCAAGGTTTTTACGATGGTTGCCGTTCCATCCGGAGAGCCGTCTTCTATTACCAGAATATGGAATACTTTGGGAAGGCCGAAAACGGCACGGATGATATTTTCTATGTTTTCCCGTTCATTATAGGTAGGGATAATTACAATGCTATCCGATGTCTGCATATAAATACTATAAAATTTAAAACAAAAGTAGTTCTTTTCCTTTAGTTATAGCTGAACTAAGGAAAATTTAACGTGAAGAGCCGAATGTAATCTTTTGTTTCCCGGTGTGAAATGGTTTGTTCCTCGGTGTGAAACAAGTTGTTCCTCGGTGTGAAACAAGTTGTTTCTCGGTGTGGAACACATTGTTTCTCGGTGAGAAACTTTTGGGGGATGAAAACTTTCCCACACTTATGTCTGTCCTGCGATTCTTTTTTGTAATTTTGCGGGGAAATTTTATAAGTATGACAATAACTGAATTGCAACAACAATATGCTGCCCACCCCAATATGGCAGTAATAAAGCGTTTGTTGAAGGACACTTCTGTTCAGACTGTTTTTTGTGGAGGACTGTGCGCATCCGCCGCTTCTCTTTTTTCTTCTGTATTGGTACAAGAGGGTGGTTGTCCGTTTGTCTTTATTTTAGGTGATCTTGAAGAAGCCGGATATTTTTATCATGACTTGACGCAGATATTGGGTACGGAAAAGGTGTTATTCTTTCCATCTTCATTCCGTCGCTCTATTAAATATGGACAAAAAGACGCGGCCAATGAGATTCTGCGCACCGAAGTACTTAGCCGCTTGCAAAAAGGGGAGGAGGGACTATGTATCGTTACGTACCCGGATGCATTGGCGGAGAAAGTGGTGTCCCGAAAAGAATTGAGCGATAAAACCCTGAAACTGAATGTAGGGGAGAAAGTGGATACCACTTTTATCACTGATGTGTTGCATAGTTATGGCTTCGAATACGTAGATTATGTATATGAACCGGGGCAATACGCTGTTCGCGGTAGCATTATCGACGTTTTTTCTTTTGCTTCGGAATATCCTTATCGTATTGATTTCTTTGGTGATGAAGTAGAAAGTATCCGTACCTTTGAAGTAGAGTCCCAATTATCCCGCGAGAAGAAAAGTGGAGTGTCTATTGTTCCTGATTTAGCAGTGACGGGAGACGTGACAACTTCCTTTTTGGATTTTATCCCGAAAGATACTACTCTGGCAATGCGCGATTTTCTTTGGTTGCGTGAACGAATTCAGGTGGTGCATGATGAGGCGTTGACTCCCCAGGCAATAGCTGTCCAGGAAGCCGCAGAAAATGGAGGCATTACATTAGAAGGAAAACTGATAGACGGCAGTGAATTCACTGTACGGGCACTCGATTTCCGCCGATTGGAATTTGGTAACAAACCGACCGGAACACCGAATGCCAGTGTTACTTTCAATACATCTGCCCAACCCATCTTTCATAAGAATTTCGATTTGGTAGCTTCTTCTTTCAAAGATTATTTGGAAAAGGGTTATTCGCTATATATCTGTAGTGACAGTATGAAGCAGACGGATCGTATCAAGGCTATTTTTGAAGATCGGGGCGATCAAATTAATTTTACTCCCGTAGAGCGTACCATACATGACGGATTTGTAGATAACACACTACGGCTCTGTATTTTCACAGATCATCAGTTGTTTGACCGTTTTCATAAATATAATCTGAAAAGTGATAAAGCCCGTTCGGGAAAAGTAGCACTGTCTTTAAAAGAATTGAACCAGTTTACTCCGGGGGATTATGTGGTACATACCGATCATGGTATCGGGCGTTTTTCCGGTTTGGTGCGTATACCGAATGGCGATACTACGCAGGAGGTTTTGAAACTGGTGTTTCAGAATGAAGATGTAGTGTTCGTCTCCATTCATTCCCTGCATAAAGTTTCTAAATATAAAGGTAAGGAGGGAGAGGCTCCCCGGCTTAATAAATTAGGTACAGGGGCATGGGAGAAACTGAAAGAACGTACGAAGAGCAAAATCAAGGATATTGCCCGCGATTTGATTAAATTGTATTCGCAGCGTTGTCAGGAAAAAGGCTTCTCTTATAGTCCCGATAGTTTCTTGCAGCGTGAGTTGGAAGCATCTTTTATTTATGAAGATACACCGGATCAGAGTAAGGCGACGATCGATGTCAAAGCAGATATGGAAAGTGACCGCCCGATGGACCGTCTGGTCTGTGGAGATGTAGGATTTGGAAAAACAGAGGTTGCGGTCCGTGCCGCTTTCAAGGCTGTTACTGATAATAAACAAGTAGCTGTTCTGGTTCCGACAACGGTGCTTGCTTACCAGCATTTCCAAACATTCCGCGAACGACTGAAAGGACTGCCATGCCGGGTGGAATATTTAAGTCGCGCACGTACTGCCGCACAAACCAAAGCTGTATTGAAAGGACTGAAGGATGGAGATGTCGGTATTCTGATAGGTACCCACCGTATCTTAGGCAAGGATGTTCAGTTTAAAGACTTGGGACTGCTGATTGTTGACGAAGAGCAGAAATTCGGAGTTTCCGTAAAAGAAAAGCTGCGTCAATTGAAAGTGAATGTAGATACACTCACAATGACAGCTACTCCGATTCCCCGTACCCTTCAATTCTCGTTGATGGGCGCGCGTGACTTGAGCGTGATTTCCACTCCGCCGCCTAACCGCTATCCGATTCAGACCGAAGTGCATACTTTTAATGAAGAAGTGATAACGGATGCTATCAATTTTGAGATGAGCCGCAACGGGCAGGTCTTTTTTGTTAATAACCGGATTGCGAACTTGCCAGAACTGAAAGCAATGATCGAACGCCATATTCCGGATTGCCGTGTAGCGATCGGACACGGGCAGATGGAGCCGACAGAGCTGGAGAAAATTATTCTGGATTTTGTCAACTATGACTATGATGTGCTCTTGGCAACCACAATCATCGAAAGTGGTATCGATATTCCGAATGCAAATACCATCATTATCAATCAGGCGCAAAACTTTGGTTTGAGTGATCTCCATCAGATGCGTGGACGAGTAGGGCGGAGTAACAAGAAAGCATTCTGTTATCTGCTGGCTCCTCCGTTGAGTAGTCTGACAGCCGAAGGAAGACGACGTCTTCAAGCGATTGAGAACTTTAGTGATTTGGGAAGTGGTATTCATATTGCCATGCAAGATTTGGACATTCGTGGAGCTGGAAATTTGCTCGGAGCCGAGCAAAGTGGCTTTGTTGCTGATTTGGGGTATGAGACTTACCAGAAGATTCTGACTGAAGCTGTCCATGAGTTGAAAACAGATGAATTTGCGGAACTGTATGCCGATGAGATAAAGGGTGAAGGACAAATTAGTGGAGAAGAATTTGTAGACGAGTGCCAGGTAGAAAGTGATCTCGAACTTTTATTGCCGGCCAACTACGTAACCGGCAGTAGTGAGCGTATGTTGCTCTATCGTGAACTGGATGGACTGACATTGGATAAGGATGTGGAGGCTTTCCGCTCTCGTTTGGAGGACCGTTTCGGTCCGGTTCCCCGGGAAACGGAAGAACTACTCCGCATTGTTCCTCTACGTCGTTTGTCAGCTCGTTTGGGGGCAGAGAAGATTTTCCTGAAAGGCGGGCGAATGACCTTGTTCTTTGTTTCCAATCCGGATAGTCCGTTCTATCAAAGCAAGGCTTTTGGTAAAGTGATAGACTATATGATGAAGTATACCCGGCGCTGTGATCTGCGTGAGCAGAATGGTAGACGAAGTATGTTGATTAAAGATGTTACTAATGTGGAGACGGCAGTCAGTGTGTTGCAGGAGATTGTGGCGTTGCCGGTGAAAGATTGACACAGAACGAATTAGAAGAAATAATTGGCTTTATAACTTCTTTGTTTCTTTTTTATATAAACTAATAGATAAGCTAGGAATGAGAACAAGAGATGAATAATGTTATGGGAGTGCGTGGTATAATACTCATCATTATTTTAATATAGATGCAGAGGACATTTTTTGAGATAATACGCGATGAACTATCCCCTCTTTTAGTTACAATTCGTTACTTCATTCAAGAGTTGAGAGGATAGTTCTTTATAAGTGTAGTATATTTGCTTTCAAAGTAGAGTTAGCGTTTTCCGTATAATTTGTCTATCAAATCAGAACGTCCGATACGTCTCAATTCATTGATGATATTTCTCCTTTCATCCGGTTTATACCAGAAGAAGAACTGCCGCTGGGCGAGTTTCTCCCGTTGAGTTTTAGCACTGAATATCGGTTCTAACGTGTATGGGTGAAATCCGGTATACCAGGCTTCGGTAGCCACTGTCATCGGAGTAGGAGTGAAGTCCTGCACCTGTTCCAGATGGAAATCCAGACGTTTAGTGATAACGGCAAGTTCCGCCATATCTTCTTCTTTACATCCGGGATGCGAGGAGATGAAATACGGAATCAGTTGTTGACGTAGATTCTCTTCCCGGTTGATACGGTCGAATATCCTCTTGAATGTTTCAAATTGTTCAAAAGAAGGTTTGCGCATCACAGCTAATACCCGGTCACTGGTATGCTCCGGAGCTACTTTCAGCCGACCGCTCACATGATTGACAATCAATTCACGGGTATACTCGGCAGTGCTTCGGTTGATTGCTTCATCTTTACTTCGATGAAGTAACAGGTCATAGCGTACTCCGCTACCGATAAACGATTTTTTTATTCCGGGCAAGGCATCTACTGCACGGTAAATATCCAGTAGGGGGCGATGGTCGGTATTTAGATTCGGGCAAACTTTCGGATGGATACATGACGGTCGTTTGCACTTCTTGCAAATAGCTTCATCTTTCCCTTTCATCTGATACATATTAGCGGAAGGACCACCTAAATCGCTTAAATATCCTTTGAAATCGGGTAACTGGATGACCTCTTTTACCTCTTTCAGTATTGACTCTTTGCTACGGCTGACAATAAACTTTCCCTGGTGAGCGGAAATGGTGCAGAAGGCACAACCGCCGAAACATCCCCGGTGAATATTGATGGAAAACTTAATCATGTCATAAGCCGGAATCCGTTTCCCTTTATATTTAGGATGAGGCAACCGGGTATATGGCAAATCAAACGAATGATCAAGATCTTCCTGGCTCATCGGAGGATATGGAGGATTGACTACTACTATCTTGTTTCCGACGGCTTGCGTGATTCGGGAAGCCGAATATTTGTTGGATTCTTCTTCGATATGTCGGAAATTGCTTGCCTGTTTCTTTTTATCTGCCAGACATTCTTCGTGCGAATAAAGTTGAAGGTCATCTTCGGCAGAGGTCCATTCTGTTGCACGACAAAGATAGGCTGTTTGAGGAACTGATCCGATGATTGTTCTGAATTTGCTGCTTGTCAGTACTGGCTCTTCAGCAGTAAGCAGACTTTTCATGTTTTTTACCAGGTCTGGAAGTGGCTTTTCTCCCATTCCGTAAATGAGCAAGTCGGCACCGCTGTCGCACAAAATGCTCTTTTGCACTTTGTCCTGCCAATAATCGTAATGACTTAATCGTCTTAAACTAGCTTCGATCCCTCCGATGACTACGGGAACATCCGGGTAAAGTTTCTTTAATATCTGGCTATAAACCGTAGAAGGATATTCCGGACGCATATCCGGACGACCGTCCGGGGTGTATGCATCTTCGCTGCGCAATCGTTTGTTGGCAGTGTATTTATTTACCATCGAATCCATACATCCGCCGGAGATACCGAAGAATAGCCGTGGACGTCCCAACTTTTTGAAGTCACGCAGGTCATCGCGCCAGTTAGGTTGGGGCACGATGGCTATTTTCAAACCTTCCGCTTCAAGAATGCGTCCGATAACGGCAGCACCAAAAGAAGGATGATCCACATAGGCATCAGCACTGAATAGAATGACATCCAATTCATTCCATCCGCGAAGTTCTACTTCTTTCTTGGTAGTGGGTAACCAGTCGGTCAATCGATATTCTTTCATGCTGCAAAGATACGGATAATAAAAAACATCCCAATGATTTTTTTATTCATTGAGATGTTTAACTTCAATCATTAGGATGTTTTACTTCAATCATTGGGGTGTTTTTTAAACTTCCCATTGATTGTGAACTGTAATGTCATTTGTTCTCCGTCATAGATTTCACGAAAGCCGATACCTTGCTCGGACAGATATTCCTTTAAGTCCTGAAACGCGTCAGCGTGGTTCATGATAATCTCTATCGTTTCACCCGGAGAAGCACTGCACATTGCTTTTATTGCAGGAATCAGCGGACTGTATGCTGTTATTCCGCAGGTATCTACCGTAATCATTATTCCTCCTCTTCCGCTTCCGTGTTGGAAAGCCAGGTAAGATAGAGTTTGATGAGCTGTTGCAGACCGAATGCCTTCATATTATTGTGATAAATCACGTCGATACAAAGGTCCAGCAAGTCTTTACTGTCTTCTTCCTGACTGGCGATAAGGGAGCGGATATTAAGTTTCAACTTATCCAGAACTGCTTCATCTACAATACCGGTACTGTCGATAAGGTGGCGGAACAGAGCATATTTTTCAATCGTTCTCAAGTTTTCATTAGATACTTCTATGCTGCGTGTACCGCTGGGATTTGCTTGTATAGTATACATCGTTTTTTAGTTTTAAAGGTTATTATAGTAGCAAAGATAGAATTTAAAATGAGAAACGGATTAAAAAAAAGGATATTTTTTATTTTTGAGTAAAGAATCCCAAAATGCCTGCCATAATGGTTGCCCGATCCGCTTCCGACTGGATGCTTTCGAAAGGAAAGCCCAATACGAAAGTACGGTAGTTCCCTTTGTAAGCGATGCCTGCGCTCTGATTGCCGGGTGCATATGTAAATACAGGGAAAGCAGTATCTACGGGAACGATGCAATCTGCAGTAGGAACCGCATAAGTATTTTCATTGGGCAGACGTGGAATTGTGATTGTGCGCCCCAATCCCTTAATCTGATTTGCACTTTTATCCGTCAGGCTACTTTGATAGCCATATTTCAGTATCTTCTCTGTAAACTCCCTGTTTCCTTGTGTGCCGCTCATATCGCTTCCTACATAAGCACCGCTGACAAACAGATTACCTCCCGACTGACAATAACTGGTCATAATTCGTTGCATAGCCGAGGAGAATGTCTTGTAGTACGCTTTATTCGCGGGATCTTCTTTTTCCAGTCCCAGGATATAATCTACCACCGGATAATCTTCTAACGTGACCAATCCATTTTCTACCGCTTCGTCACTACATGACACAAAACTATATTTGCCGGCGGCCTGAATAGCTTTTCCATGAATAAAAGGATAATCGAACGTGTTTCCTGCTATTTTCATTCCTTCTAATTCGTTTCCGCTATGTCCCAAGCTGCCTTTTCCTTCTTTTCCGGCTTGTGTACGGTCGAAGCCTGTTTGTGCTCCGCAAAACGAAATATTTGATATATATGGAACTCCGGGATCTTGTGTTAAATCGAAACCAGCTCTATCAGAAGTGTTGACGACTGCCGGACCGCTGATTCTGTCAAAGCCATTGATGATGATTACTTTTTCCCGTTCACGTTTGGCTTTATACGCCGAAAGGATTTCGGAAGGAAAACTTTCCCCTCCCCGGTTTACGGCGGTCACTTTGAATGAATAAACGAGTCCCGGTTCTATTTTAACGGTGTGAGACGTTTTGCTGACTAAGGTTCCATTGTCAAAGCCTCCATAACCAATGCGTGTGTATACAATGTATTCTCGTGGACGTGCAGTTGGTTCTTGCGGATCATCTTCGCCTTTCCAGGAAAGTTCCAGCGTATTCTTTTTCTTTCCGAATTGAATGGCGAAATTGCTGACTGGTAGAGGTTGAACTATATATTCTTTATTGTGTTGGCTGGTAATGAACTGCAAAATGCCTTTATAAATGGCACGTCCCACTGTAAACTTGAAGTTCGGATCATGTCCTAACTGCATATCTGCGAAGTTCTGATGGGAAAGCAGTTCAATAATTGTAGAAGGTGTAGCCGGGAGACGCGTTTCGCTGTAATTCCGGTTCCACATGCTGCGGCGTGTCCAAGGGATGCTGTAACTTGAGTAAATATCTTTCTGAATCTGTGTAAGCAGAATATCGGTTAAATCACGTGATGCATACCGGTCTGTTCCTGCATTCAGTTTTCCATTATTGAAATCGGTGGTATAGATACCGAGCGATCCGATAAGCTCATCAGTTTTGCTGCATCCGGCATCACTGTGCAATGCCATTGTCATTTCCAAAGGTACGCCTAAACCCGATTGTTGCGGGTTGTAGACAGAACTGCCCGACAAATAGTTGATAGCGTTGGAGCGTGTGTTGATGTCGTCTGTATAGTCGTTTTCACCTTTACGTCCTGCATATACTTCGTATGGCATTCCCGCCCATTGCGCAGAGTAGCGTGCTCCTTCCAGGTAACGGGGCAGCCCGCTGATTCTTCCTCCACGGGCAATGTTCCCCATTCCACCTCCAAAACGTACTGCATCGGCGCATACAACTCCATGTTCGCTGCTCTCGTTGCTAAGTACCACCATGCCGTAGTCGTTGTTCCCTTTATCGAATTCAAACGTTCCGAGGTAAACCCATGTGCCTCCACCTATTTTCTGATTAACTTTAAATTCGGTTACTCCTCCGTTATGGAATACCAGATATTTGGCATCGCTTACACTGTTGGGAAGTGTCTGATAGGAAACATAAACAGCATACTTGCCTGTTGCCGGTAGAGTAGGTACCCATTCGGCAAATACCTGGTCTTTATTCTTCTTTTTCTTTCTTTCGGTTGGAATGAAACGACAGGTTCCGTCAGTGAAAGGATTTTCTCCTTCTTTATAGATCGTTTTCTTTTGAGCAAATCCTCTTACCGGGGCATTTGTCCAATTAGTTTTTTTGCTACCCACTTCCAGATAAAGGGAAGCGTTGGGAGTGTCATTATCTACAATGATCTCATTCTTCTGCGTATCCCGTTCACGGGGAGTATAGACAATCGCTCCTGCATTTTCCAACATGGGAATCACATAAGGAAGGACGAAAGATTGAGTGAACATATCTTCCGTGGTGCAGAATAGTCGAGGGCGTTGCCATCCCCATTCGTTTTTATCATTTTTGAAATAGTTGCCGTGGCTTTGCCAGATTGCGATGTGACGGTCTTGCAGTCCGCGTGAAATTTCGTTGGGACGTGAAATGTTTTTCACCCAGGGAGCCCCTTTATAGTCTATATTCAAAGATAACCGCTCCTTATCCTTTTTCTTATTCCGGTAGAAATTAGGAACCAAATCTTCAATAGGTTTTCCATCTGCATAAATGGTGAGCTGGTAATAATGAACAGGCCCCGGAAGCAGTTCTTTAACTTGATTATAAATGTTTTCTACAGTTTCCGGACGGAAAGGCTGATAGGCGAAACTCTCCGATACATAGATTGTAATCGTCTTGCGATCATAATTTATATCGAAACTGTTCAGTTTAGGAGTGCTGATTTGGGCTGTTGAGGTATATTTGTTAAAGTAATCCGTCAGCCGTTCTTTTACATTTCTTTCAATATCTTGAGCGAAAAGAAAATTAGCACTTACAGTAAGGCATAGAAGAAACACTATTATCTTTTTCATTATTCAATGCTTTTGTTTTCATTTTCACCACAGAGGAAAGGAGGACACAGAGGCTAAATCCATGAAGCGATATGAAAATGGTTGTTCATAATAACTCTGTATCCTCCTTTCCTCTGTGGTGAATTCTCCCGCAAAAATAATGAAAAAAGAGCGAGAAGTATCGAAACTTCCCACTCTTCTTTCATTGTTTTATATTCTCTTAATTAAGAATATTATTCTTATAAAGGAATGTATTCTACAAATGCTTCCATTGCTTCGTAAGAAGCCAGTCCTAACTTATCATACAAAGTAGCTGTACCACGGTTACGGTCTTCGCTACGTTGCCAGAACAAACGTTCGTCATTACCCAGGAACGGAGCGCTTTCCATCTGCGACTGATGTTTCAGGATAGAGTTACGTTTTGCACGAAGTTCTTCCGGACTAATAGGCACTGCCATTTCAATATTTTCGATTTCCCATTCAGCCCACGCACCACGATACATCCAGATACGACAGTCTTTCAGCCATTTGGCACCTTCTTCTTTTTCAAGATCGACAGCTGCGAATACGGCGTCTGTACATACACGATGTGTTCCGTGCGGGTCGGCCAAGTCACCTGCAACGAAAATTTGATGAGGTTTCACTTCACGAAGCAAGTTACGTACGATTTCCACGTCTGCTTCACTGATCGGGTTTTTCTGAATCTTACCTGTTTCATAGAACGGCAAGTCGAGGAAGTGGCATCGTTCCAATGGTATATTGTTATAAGTGCAGGCCGTACGGGCTTCACCACGACGAATCAGCCCTTTGATAGTCAGAATGTCACGACTGTCCATATCACCATCTTTCTTCTCTTTCAAGAAATTACGTATTTCTGCATATTTCTCATTGATAACCTGGTCTGCACTGTTATTGAAGAGCTGGTTGAATCCGTTGATGAAATGCATGAAGCGAACTACTTCTTCGTCGCCAACGGCGATATTGCCGGAAGTTTCGTAAGCTACGTGTACTTCATGTTTCTGTTCTACCAAACGACGAAGCGTACCACCCATAGAAATAACATCGTCATCCGGATGCGGAGAGAAGATGATTACACGTTTCGGATACGGTTTTGCACGTTCCGGACGGTAGGTGTCATCAGCATTAGGTTTGCCACCCGGCCATCCGGTAATGGTGTGCTGTAAATCATTGAAGATTTTGATGTTTACATTGTACGCAGAACCGTAAAGTGCCAGAAGTTCACTCAAACCATTTTCGTTATAATCTTTATTAGTCAACTTCAGAATCGGTTTGCCGGTCAACTGACACAGCCAAACAATGGCGCTACGAATTAATTTATCATTCCATTCGCAAGAAGTTACCAGCCACGGACGTTGGATACGTGTTAAGTTCATAGCTGCTGAAAGATCAAGAGCTACATGCGCGTTGTTGTGAGTTTGCAGATAAGAAGCCGGAATAGTGTCAGTGATCGCACCTTCCACACATTCTTTAATCATAGCTGCTTTGTTTTCTCCCCATGCAAGCAGATAAACCTTCTTTGCACCAAGGATAGTGGATACACCCATTGTAATAGAACTGATCGGCGTATTATCCAGCGTTCCGAAAATCTTGGATGCTTCGTTACGTGAGGCATTATCCAACAAGATCAGGCGAGTGGTAGAATTCAGTCGGGAACCCGGTTCGTTGAACGCGATGTTACCTACACGGCCAATGCCCAACAAGGCAATATCAATACCTCCGAAGCTTTCGATGCGTTGTTCGTACAGACGACAATATTCGAAGATGGTATCTTTGGCAATGCTTCCGTCGGGAGTGAATATATTCTGTTTGTCAATATCGATATGGTCCAACAACATACTCTTCAAAGCGTTGAAGTTACTGTTGATTGCATCGGGAGCCAACGGATAATATTCATACATGTTAAATACGATCACATTGCGGAAGCTAAGCCCTTCTTCCTTATGCATGCGGATGAGTTCGGTATATACGTGGCTGGGCGAATCACCTCCGGGGAGTGCCAATACGCAGAAGCGTCCTGCTTTTTGTTTTTCGCGGATGGTTTGTGCTATTTCGCGAGCAATATAGTTAGCACCTTCTTCTACGGATTCGTAGATGTCCGTAGGGATTTTTTCGAGTCTTGTCAAGACTGATTTTTCAAATGCATTCTCCGGTCTGTAGTATCTGGGGGAGACCCGGTGGAGACTGATTTGAGAACTAAGATTTGTTTTCATAAAGTTGTTAATTAAGTTATGTAAGATTAGCGTCCTTACGACTGTATTTTCACGACAAAGATACAAAAGAAGTCTATATAATTAACTACCGAGTTCTAGGTATTGTTGCTACATGAATCTGTTTTTAACATTTGTTATTTGGCAAATGTTATAGATGGAATTCGTCTGCATCTTTCCATACCGGGAACTTCTCTCTGAATTGGGTGAGAGCTGTCAGATTTAGACTGACTGTCGTTATTCCTTCCTTTTCATCTGGGAATGAGCCGATTTCTTCTCCGAAGGCGGAATAGACTTTACTTCCTCCATTATATGCAAGCTGGTATCCGTCTATACCTACTCTGTTGACACCGCATACATAGCATTGATTTTCTAAAGCGCGTGCCCGGAGTAGAGTATCCCAAGCCAGCCGGCGAGGGATAGGCCAGTTGGCTACATATATTAAAAGGTCGTACTCGTTGCCTACGTTTCGGCTCCATACAGGGAAACGAAGGTCATAGCAAACCAACAGGCAGATATTCCATCCATGATAGGGAATGATGACTCGTTTATCACCGGCCGAAAAATGTTCGGTTTCCCGTCCCATACGAAACAGATGTCGTTTGTCATAATAGAACTCTTCTCCTTCCGGCGTCAGGAAGAACGCACGGTTATAAAACTGCTCGTTTTCTGTTGCTATATAGCTTCCGCAAATGGCTAGCTGGAATTTGGCAGCCCATTGTTTGAGCGTTGTAATTGTTTCTCCGGAATTTGGCTCTGCCAGTATTTTACTCTGCATACTGAATCCGGTAGAAAACATCTCCGGTAAAACAACAATCTCCGTTATTCCACGAAGACTTTGCAGCTTTTCGTGGAGCAAACGGAGATTTTCTTGTTTATTTTCCCAAACAATATCGGTTTGTATGATAGAAATACGGATAGACTCCATAATAACTAAGTATTAGGTTTTAAGTATTAAGTATTATACCATGCGGTCAAAATATGTTGGAAGCAACGATTAATACTTAATACTTGATACTTAATAATTGAACTTAAAGTTCTCCAAGAGCAAAATTCTCCGGATGTTTTCCTTTGAAATCCTTGAAATAAAGTTTGATTTCTCTCATGTCCTTATTAATATCTCCTGACGGCATGATAGCTTTCGTTGCCGAAATCGTTTTCTTGCTGTAATCAATACCAATCAAAACGATCGGAACCTGGGCCTTCAAGGCTATAAAATAAAAGCCTTTTTTCCAGTTTGGATTCGCTTTACGGGTTCCTTCGGGAGTGATAGCCAAATTAAACTTTTTATATTCGGCAAATTTATGAACCATCTGATCTACTAGCGAAGTTTTTCGACTGCGGTCAACGGGAATTCCGCCAACTGCTTTGAAAAAAACTCCAAGTGGAAAGAAAAACCATTCTTTTTTCATCATGAAACTTGTCTTACGGCCTATAGCACCATAAAATAGTTTTCCAATAAATAAATCAAGGTTTGTTGTGTGTGGAGCGGCACATATCACGCATTTATCATAATTAGGCACCGTAACGTTTGTCTTCCACCCTAACAGGCGGTAATAGATAAAGCTATAAATTGCTTTTTTCATTCTGTTGTTAGTTCAATTTCCCTATAGCTTCAATAATCTCGTTAACCTTTGCATTAAAATCAGCACGGAATTTCTTATAAAAAACTTTCACGTTGCCCGGTTCTGTGTGGCTGATGCGAGTAACAAACTCATCCTGCATCTTCAGTACCTCTGCCATCAGTTCATCTGCTTTCACCTTGTCTGTGCCAGGGATGAACATACTGTTGATTAAACACTCGGTGAATAATTCTCCTGCGATATAGTTTACGTTCTTTTTGAGTTCTCTTCTACTTGCCATAATCTTTACATTTAATGGTGAATAATAAAAAATACTTGCGGTAAAGATAGGTACTTTCTTTGATTCTAGCGAATAATACAGGGAAAAACATTATTCAGGCCTTCATCTTCTTAACTCTATTCCTTCATTTAAATAATTTTGCAGGCTATTATTGATGGAATAACAGGTTCGATTGTCATCATCCTGAATACTATTTATGTGATTTACTTGTTACATCTGATATTTTAAAATATATAGAATAATGTGGTGAAATAGTTCATTTCTGCACCGTTTTGAATAAATATTAGATGCATCGGAATTTTATTTACTCTAGTAACAAAGAAAAAACGCTTAGTAATAGAGTTCTATCTGACACCCGGGTCTCAATGGTACTGACACCCGGGTGTTGGCATACCTGAGACCCGGGTGTCATAGATGCTGAGACCCGGGTCTCAGATAGATTGTTTATACAGTGGAGAAAAATCTAAACTATATTATTTAATTTCTTTCCGTGCGGATCAGTTTATTTCGCACCGATTTGACTAGAAATAATAACCTAAATTCACAAAGCAACTTCCTTTGTCCGTCTGATTGGAATACCCCAACGATATTTCCAATGGTCCGAAGATACTGTCCATTCCATAGCCTGCACTGATACCGAATAATTGTTTGCCTTTCAATATATCGAAGAAATTACTATCCGTCAGCCCGTAATTACCCGTCAGCGTGAGATAATGAATGGCTCCCATGCGTTGCCTGAACTTAATAGACGCAATCATTATGGTGTTATCCATCAGTTCCAGATTGGTAACCCCGGCAAACGGTAATTGCTGTGGAATATAGAAACCGGGTACGTCACCGCCAATGGCATTTTGCAGCGGATAAGGAAAATCTCTTCCGATCAGGATACGTCCATAAATGGAAGGAATGACGGAGAAACGGCGGGTCACAGGGATGACACTTGCCCATGAAGCATTCAATGCTGAAAATGGAGCATGGTCATTGTATTGTGCCATGTTATCCGTATAGAGCGAATAGGTGGCTCTGAAGTCACTTCCTTTAGAAGGGAAGCGTCCTTTATCATAGGTATTATATTGCACCTGGGCAAAATAACTTAGAAAATGTTCCGATTCCACTTTCAGGTCGGAGATTTCAGGTTTCTTGAACAGGAAATCCTTGTACTTGTAATATTCGAAACGCAGACCGAGTCCGAAGCGGAAATTCTTGTACCATACATCGGAAAAACCGAATTCTGCCAGATGATATTTATACGTTGTATTATAAGCACGGTCACCTTCCTCGTAAATGTTGATATCGTTGTATTGGAACATATACGAAAAGTTGAAATTACGTTGCTGCATGGGTTCCAGCGTATAATCTATGCGGGCAGCATATCGTTTACCCAATCGACCGGTAAGAGCCAGGCGGGAAGGAATATGAGTTTTGAGATCCGCCGTTGCATTCACTAGCAAAGACGCGATTTCTTCCGAATCGAAACGGATGCCCAGATTGATTCTTCTTTCATATTTTTCCTGCAACAGGAAGTTGAGGTGATAACCTTCAGGAGTCTCTTTCAACGTATAGCTGGCACTGGAATAAGATTGGCTGCCGCGTAATTGATACAAGGCCTGTTCTATTTGTTGAGTGGTAATATCGCTGTTTTCTTGCAGATTACATTTCTTCATCAGCCATTTTTTATCATCCACCTCTACACCGGAAAATGAGATGTCCGTCACATAAACCGTACGTGCATTGGAAAGAGAAGAATAAGGGCCATGTTGCTTCGGCGTATAATCTTCGGCTATTCCTATCTTTTTTTTCAGGGCAAGCAGCGAACTCCATTGTTCTTTAGCTGCTTCTTCGCCCCTTCGCATCAGAGTGTCGATGGCTGCCGGGGTAAAACTGGCGGATGAATATCCCTCCACATTGACACGGATATAAGTGTCTGTAAGGTCTACATTCTTTTCATGGTTAGACTGACAGGTGATGTCTACAATCTGTCCCAGAATATCGGGGACGCTGTTGAGCTTGTCAGCCTTCTTCAGAGCATTCTGCACGTCTACTCCGATAATAATATCGGCTCCCATGGCTTTCACGACATCTGCCGGATAGTTGTTTACAATGCCACCGTCCACTAATACCATGCTGTCTTGCCGTACCGGAGTAAATACACCCGGAATAGCCATACTGGCACGCATAGCGGTAGAGAGTATTCCGTCATGGAATACAATTTGCTCTCCATTGACAATATTGGCCGCTACACAGGCAAAAGGAATGGGAAGTTTATTGAAATTGATAGAGTCATGATACCCTACAGTGAGGTCTGAAAATAGGTTAGCCAGATTTTGCCCTTTCATGAGTCCTCCGGTAGCAGCATCTTTGGGAGTTTTGGTGAAAGGGATAGAGACTGTGTATTTTTCAGACCGCTCACGATCAGTCAATGACATGGCACTTCGTTTGATACGGTCGCTCAACAGGAATGTCCAATCTTGTTTCCGTACCATGCTGTCCAATTGTTCCGTAGTATACCCGATGGCATAAAGACCACCTACGATAGCTCCCATACTGGTACCGGCTATATAGTCGATAGGAATACCGGCTTCCTCAATTACTTTCAGTGCTTTGATGTGTGCCATTCCTTTGGCGCCGCCGCCGCTTAGAACGATACCCACCTTTTTCCTTTGCTCTTGAGAATGCAGGGAAAAAGGCAATAATAAGCCAATTGATAAAACTAATGTTGAAAAGATTTGTTTTTTCATTAGGATATGGTCTAGTGTTGATGTTTAATATAATACAAATGTAGAGCATAATTTGTTTAGTTGTTGAAATGGAAACTAAAAAAAATGTTCCAAAAGTCGGAAATGTGGATAATTTCTACACAATACAGTGGATTTCCACACTTTCCACAAAAAGAGGAAAAATGTAATGCTTTGATTGTAAGAGAATAATGTGTGTGGCGCATTTTTGGTATATGAGTTGCATAATAGAGTATAGAACAAACATAAGTTAAATTAAATAATTAAGATTCGATATGAGATTATTCTTTTCGAAACATGAGTTGAGACTGAGGAGAAAGAGAAACATTGCTGCTATTATATGTGTGGTAGTTGTATTGGGTGCGTATTGGATGTTGACCCGCCCTCAGAAGGCTGCGCCGGAAATGCCGACAGTTATTGTTGAACCGGTAGTGAAAGACGACGTAGAGATATACGGGGAATATGTGGGACGTATTCGTGCTCAACAGTTTGTCGAAGTACGTGCCCGTGTGGAAGGCTATCTGGAAAATATGCTTTTTGCCGAAGGTACATATGTCAATAAGAATCAGGTTTTGTTTGTAATCAATCAGGACCAGTATCGTGCCAAAGCAGATAAAGCCAGAGCGCAATTGAAAAAAGACCAAGCGCAGGCTTTGAAAACAGAACGTGATTTAAAGCGTATCCGTCCGTTGTTTGAACAGAACGCTGCAAGCCAGTTGGACTTGGATAATGCGGAAGCTGCTTATGAAAGTGCCGAGGCAACAGTAGCCATGAGTGAGGCGGACTTGGCACAGGCTGAACTGGAATTGGGGTATACCATTGTCCGGTCGCCCTTATCGGGACATATTAGTGAAAGAAATGTGGACTTGGGTACGTTAGTAGGACCCGGAGGAAAATCATTGCTTGCTACTATTGTGAAGAGTGATACAGTGTTGGTGGATTTCAGTATGACAGCACTCGATTATCTGAAGAGTAAAGAAAGAAACATTAATTTGGGACAGCAGGATTCCACCCGTTCCTGGCAGCCGAATATTACCATTACATTGGCAGATAATACCGTCTATCCATTCAAAGGATATGTGGATTTTGCCGAACCGCAGGTTGATCCTCAAACCGGAACTTTCTCTGTACGTGCAGAAATGCCGAATCCGAAACAAGTATTGTTGCCGGGACAATTTACAAAGGTAAAATTATTACTGGATGTTCGCGAAGGTGCACTTGTTGTTCCGATGAAAGCCGTAACCATCGAAAAGGGGGGAGCTTATATTTATACCATGCGCAAAGATAATACGGTAGAGAAACGTTTTATCGAGTTAGGGCCGGAAGTCGGGAATAATGTGGTGGTAGAAAGAGGACTGGCAGAAGGAGAAATGGTGGTTGTAGAAGGATTCCATAAGTTGACTCCGGGCATGAAAGTTCGTTTTGGTGATAACGCAAAAGGAGAATAAACGATGAAAGTTACTTTTTTTATAGATAGGCCGGTCTTTTCGGCTGTAATCTCCATCGTAATTGTGATTGTCGGCATTATTGGCCTGACAATGCTTCCGGTGGATCAATATCCGCAGATTACCCCTCCGGTAGTGAAGATCAGCGCATCCTACCCGGGTGCGAGCGCACTTACCGTGTCACAGGCGGTAGCCACTCCGATTGAACAGGAAATCAATGGTACGCCGGGTATGCTTTATATGGAATCAAACAGTTCTAACTCCGGAGGCTTTTCGGCAACGGTCACTTTTGACGTATCTGCCGATCCGGATTTGGCAGCCGTTGAGATTCAGAACCGTGTGAAATTAGCGGAATCCCGTCTGCCGGCGGAAGTCATTCAGAATGGTATTTCGGTAGAAAAACAGGCCCCCAGTCAGTTGATGACGCTTTGTTTGACTTCTACTGATCCGAAGTTCGACGAAATTTACTTGAGCAACTTTGCTACTATCAATGTGCTTGATGTGATTCGCCGTATTCCTGGAGTTGGACGTGTATCTAATATCGGTAGCCGCTATTATGCGATGCAGATATGGGCGCAACCCGATAAGTTGGCAAACTTTGGACTGACCGTACAGGATTTACAGAATGCGTTGAAGGATCAGAACCGTGAATCGGCAGCCGGTGTATTGGGGCAACAACCGGTGCAGGGACTGGATATTACCATTCCTATTACGACTCAAGGACGTTTGTCTACCGTAGGGCAGTTTGAAGATATTGTGGTACGTGCCAATGCCAACGGGTCTATTATCCGGTTGAAAGACGTGGCACGTGTATCGTTGGAGGCCTCTTCCTATAATACGGAAAGTGGTATCAACGGTGAGAATGCCGCTGTTCTTGGCATTTATATGTTGCCGGGAGCAAATGCGATGGAAGTAGCCGAGAGGGTAAAAGAGGCTATGGATGAGATTAGCAAGAATTTTCCGGAAGGATTGAGCTATGAGATTCCGTTCGATATGACGACCTATATTTCCGAATCTATTCATGAAGTATATAAGACGTTGTTTGAAGCGTTGGTATTGGTTGTATTGGTGGTTTATCTATCCTTGCAAAGCTGGCGCGCAACGTTGATACCAGTAGTAGCGGTGCCTATTTCATTGATCGGTACTTTCGGATTCATGTTGATTTTCGGTTTCTCGCTCAATATACTGACATTACTAGGATTGATTCTTGCCATCGGTATCGTTGTGGATGATGCGATTGTGGTAGTGGAAGGCGTAGAGCATATCATGGAAACGGAGCATCTAAGCCCATACGAAGCAACGAAGAAAGCGATGAACGGACTTGCTAGTGCTTTGATTGCCACATCATTGGTATTGGCGGCGGTGTTCGTTCCGGTTAGTTTTTTAAGTGGTATTACGGGGCAATTGTATCGCCAGTTTACGGTGACGATTGTGGTGTCCGTACTTATTTCTACGGTAGTGGCTCTGACATTGAGCCCGGTGATGTGTTCATTGATTCTGAAGCCGGATAACGGAAAGAAAAAGAATATTGTTTTCCGAAAGATTAATGAATGGCTGGGCATCGGTAGCAATAAATATGTAGCTGCCGTGACTCGTACGATTAAACATCCTCGCCGGGTTATGAGTGCTTTTGGTATGGTATTGATTGCTATTATGCTGATTCATCGTATTATTCCGACCAGTTTCTTGCCTGTGGAAGACCAGGGATATTTCAAGATTGAATTGGAACTGCCGGAAGGAGCTACTTTGGAACGTACCCGTATCGTAACAGAACGTGCCATTGCTTATTTGGAAAAGAATCCATATATTGAATATATACAGAACGTAACGGGAAGTAGTCCGCGTGTCGGAAGTAATCAGGGACGTGCTGAACTGACGGTGATCCTGAAACCTTGGGAAGAGCGGAAGAACACCACTATTGAGAAGATTATGGATACGGTGGAAAAACATTTGAGGGAATATCCCGAATGTAAAGTCTATCTGTCCACTCCTCCGGTTATTCCGGGACTGGGTAGCTCGGGAGGTTTTGAAATGCAATTGGAAGCTCGTGGAGAAGCCACTTTCGATAATTTGGTAGACGCGGCAGATACATTAATGTACTACGCATCCAAACGCAAAGAGTTGGCTGGACTGTCATCTTCCTTGCAGTCGGAAATACCACAACTCTATTTCGATGTAGACCGTGACAAAGTGAAGATGCTGGGTGTGCCACTGGCTGATGTGTTCTCTACCATGAAGGCTTATACCGGTTCGGTGTATGTGAACGACTTTAATATGTTCAACCGTATATATAAGGTTTACATTCAGGCAGAAGCTCCTTACCGGGAACACAAAGACAATATCAATCTGTTTTTCGTGAAAGCCTCCAATGGAGCGATGGTACCGTTGACTTCTTTAGGAAATGCTTCATATACCACAGGACCGGGAAGTATTAAACGTTTCAATATGTTTACTACAGCCGTTATTCGTGGAGCAGCTGCACAGGGATATAGTTCCGGGCAGGCGATGGAAATCATGGAACAGATAGCCCGTGACCATCTTCCCGATAATATCGGTCTTGAATGGAGTGGTCTTTCTTATCAGGAGAAACAGGCGGGAGGTCAGACAGGTATGGTGATGGCATTGGTATTTCTGTTCGTATTCCTCTTTCTTGCTGCGCAATACGAAAGTTGGACAGTGCCTATTGCCGTATTGCTCTCTTTACCTGTTGCCGCTTTGGGAGCCTATTTAGGAGTCTGGGTTTGCGGATTGGAGAACGACGTCTATTTCCAGATTGGTCTGGTAATGCTGGTGGGACTTGCCGCCAAGAACGCGATTTTGATTGTAGAGTTCGCAAAAGTACAGGTAGATAAAGGTGAAGACCTGGTGCAGTCGGCTATCTACGCAGCCAAATTGCGTTTCCGTCCGATTCTGATGACCTCTCTCGCATTCGTACTCGGTATGCTTCCGATGGTATTGGCAAGCGGTCCGGGGTCGGCAAGCCGGCAGGCAATCGGTACAGGTGTATTTTTCGGAATGATATTTGCCATTGTATTCGGTATCATTCTTGTGCCGTTCTTCTTTGTGATGGTGTATAAAACAAAGTCGAAAATTTTAAAACATAAGAAATAATGAAACGAAAGAAACTATATATTGCTATCCTGTTACTTGCCGGAATCTTAACTTCCTGCAAAGTAGGGAAAAGCTATGTCCGTCCTGATCTTCATTTGCCCGACAGCTTGGAAAGAGCGCAGGACTCGATCAGCTTCGGCGACCAGGACTGGAGGGATATTTATACGGATGCCACATTGAGAAGCTTGATAGAACGTGCACTGGATCACAACAAGGATATGCTGATTGCTGCTGCCCGTGTGAAAGAAATGGCTGCACAGAAACGTATTTCCACAGCTGCGTTACTTCCGGATATCAAAGGAAAAGTAACAGCAGAACGTGAACTCGAGAATCATGGAGGCGACGCTTTCAAGAGATCAGACACTTTTGAAGCACAATTCCTTGTTTCATGGGAACTTGATCTTTGGGGAAATCTGCGTTGGGCACGTTCGGCCAGTATTGCCGAATATCTGCAATCTATCGAGGCGCAACGTGCATTGCGGATGACGATTATTGCTGAAGTAGCACAGGCTTACTATGAACTGGTAGCTCTGGATACAGAGCTTGACATTGTAAAACAGACGTTGAAAGCCCGTGAAGAAGGAGTACGGCTGGCACGTATCCGGTTTGCCGGCGGATTGACCTCCGAGACTTCTTATCGACAGGCACAAGTGGAGTTGGCGCGTACGGCAACTCTGGTTCCTGACCTGGAGCGTAAAATTTCCCTGAAAGAAAACGATATTGCCTATCTTGCCGGTGAATATCCTAATAAGATAGCCCGTTCCCGTTTGCTTCAGGAATTCAACTCTCCGGAAACGCTTCCTGTTGGATTGCCGTCTACATTGTTGGAACGCCGTCCCGACATCCGTCAGGCAGAGCAGAAATTGATTGCTGCCAATGCAAAAGTGGGAGTGGCTTATACAAATATGTTCCCGCGTCTTGCCCTGACAGGTGGTTTCGGTAGTGAAAGCACCTCTTTGTCGGAACTCCTGAAATCTCCTTATGCAGTGATGGAAGGAGCTTTGCTGACTCCGATCTTTGGCTGGGGAAAGAACCGTGCGGCATTGAAAGCAAAAAAGGCAGCTTATGAGGCTGAAGTACATAGTTATGAAAAAGCCGTATTGGAAGCTTTCAAGGAAACACGTAATGCGATTGTCAACTTCAACAAGATCAAGGAAGTGTACGAACTTCGTGCCAATCTGGAACGTTCGGCCAAGAGCTACATGGACCTGGCACAACTGCAATACATCAATGGAGTTATTAATTATCTGGACGTATTGGATGCCCAACGTGGATATTTTGATGCACAGATTGGGTTGAGTAATGCTATCCGTGACGAGTTGATTGCGGTAGTTCAACTCTATAAGGCTCTTGGTGGAGGCTGGGAACAAAATCCCTAGAATTATCATATCGATTCACTCATTGAAGAAAACGTAAAGGCTATCTCCCATACCGGGAGGTAGCCTTAATTTTTCTTTCTTCTTCTTTTTGTCTTAAAAACAACAACAGAAGAATTTTCATAATTCGGAAAAAAGTGCGAAATTTGCAACGCTTTTCAAGTTTGACAAGAAACTTACTAACACCTTTAAATAAAAAATTAAAGAAAATGACTAAAAGTGCATTGCAAATCGCAAGGGCTGCTTACCAGCCCAAACTTCCGAAAGCATTGGCATCAGGAGCTGTTAAGGCTGTAGCAGGTGCTGCTACTCAATCTGTTGCCGATCAGGAAGCTATCAAAGCATTATTCCCGAACACGTATGGAATGCCGTTGATTACATTCGAAGCTGGTGAAGCTGTTGCTCTTCCCGCTATGAACGTAGGTGTAATTCTTTCCGGTGGTCAGGCTCCGGGCGGACACAATGTAATCTCCGGTTTGTTTGACGGTATCAAGAAATTGAACCCGGAAAACAAATTATATGGTTTTATCCTGGGTCCTGGTGGTCTGGTAGATCACAACTATATGGAACTGACTGCTGATATTATCGACGAATACCGCAACACGGGTGGTTTCGATATCATCGGTTCCGGACGTACAAAGCTGGAAGCAGAAAGCCAGTTCGAAAAGGGATATGAAATCATCAAAGAACTTGGTATCAAAGCATTGGTTATCATTGGTGGTGACGACTCTAACACAAACGCTTGTGTATTGGCTGAATACTATGCTGCTAAGAAGTATGGTGTACAGGTGATCGGTTGCCCGAAAACAATCGACGGTGACTTGAAGAATGATATGATTGAAACTTCTTTCGGTTTCGATACAGCATGTAAGACTTATGCGGAAGTAATCGGTAACATCCAACGTGACTGTAATTCTGCACGTAAATACTGGCACTTCATCAAGTTGATGGGACGTTCGGCTTCTCACATCGCACTGGAATGTGCTTTGCAGGTACAGCCTAACGTATGTATCGTTTCTGAAGAAGTAGAAGCTAAAGATATGTCTTTGGACGATGTAGTAACATCGATTGCTAAAGTGGTAGCTGACCGTGCCGCACAGGGAAACAACTTCGGTACTGTATTGATTCCGGAAGGATTGGTAGAATTTATTCCTGCCATGAAACGTCTGATTGCAGAATTGAACGACTTCCTGGCAGCTAATGCTGAAGAATTCGGTCAGATTAAGAAATCTCACCAACGTGATTATATCATCCGCAAACTTTCTCCGGAAAACTCAGCTATTTACGCAAGTCTGCCGGAAGGTGTTGCCCGTCAGTTGACTTTGGATCGTGACCCGCACGGAAACGTTCAGGTATCATTGATCGAAACTGAAAAACTGTTGTCTGAAATGGTAGCTACTAAGTTGGCTGCATGGAAAGAAGCAGGCAAATACGTTGGCAAGTTTGCTGCTCAACACCACTTCTTCGGTTACGAAGGACGTTGTGCTGCTCCGTCAAATTTTGACGCTGACTATTGCTACTCTCTGGGTTACACAGCTTCTATGTTGATTGCTAACGGCAAGACTGGTTATATGTCTTCTGTACGCAACACAACTGCTCCTGCCGCCGAATGGATCGCAGGTGGTGTGCCTATCACTATGATGATGAACATGGAACGTCGTCACGGTGAAATGAAACCGGTTATCCAGAAAGCATTGGTGAAACTGGATGGGGCTCCTTTCAAGGCATTTGCTGCGCAACGTGATCGTTGGGCTATCGAAACGGATTATGTATATCCGGGTCCGATCCAGTACTTCGGTCCTACAGAAGTTTGCGACCAGGCAACTAAGACTTTGCAGCTGGAACAAGCTAAATAAATACACTTCAGAGCAGTTGTTGATGCAACAGTTGCCATGAAGCGTTCTTTCAGGCACGGATTATGCGGATGAACACGGTTTTTAGTATTCTATTTCTTTTAACCATGTATTCCGTGTAATTCGTGCCTATCTCTAAAACATTGATCGTTTGAAGTAAATGCCGCCACGCAATAACAACCCGATGTCTGCCGTACAGAAGAAAAGAATAGTTTCCACTACAAAGAAAAAGGGAACGACTTCTTCTTCCAAAACTTCCCGTACCTCAAAAAAGGATCAGATGAAGCATCGAACTGTGATGCCTGTCTGGATTCGTAACATTTTGGCAGTGGTGATTATCGGTTGTTTTTCCGTTGTATTCTACTATTTCTTTATCCGTCCTTATGCTTATCGATGGAAACCTTGTCATGGTTTAAAGGAATACGGAGTTTGTATCCCTGACGGATATGATATTCATGGTATTGATATTTCTCACTACCAGGGAAAGATTGATTGGAAAAAACTGTTGCAGAATAAAGAGACGGCTACTCCTTTGCATTTTGTCTTTATGAAGGCAACAGAAGGAGGAGACCATAACGATACTACCTTTGAGGCGAATTTCGCCAATGCCCGTAACCATGGATTTATCCGTGGCGCTTATCATTTTTATATCCCTGGTACGGATGCTTTGAAACAGGCGGATTTCTTTATTCGTACGGTGAAACTGGCTTCCGGTGATTTACCTCCCGTACTTGATGTGGAAGTGACCGGACGAAAGGAAAAAAAAGAATTGCAGCAAGGCATTAAACGCTGGCTGGACCGGGTGGAATCTCATTATGGAGTGAAACCTATTCTTTATACTTCTTATAAATTTAAAACCCGTTATCTGGACGATTCCATCTTCAATGCATATCCTTACTGGATTGCCCATTATTATGTTGACTCTGTAAGGTATCAGGGGAAATGGGACTTTTGGCAACACACTGATGTTGGGAGTGTTCCCGGCATTAAAGAAGACGTTGACCTGAACGTGTTCAATGGCTCGTTAGAGGAACTTAAAAAGCTGACAATTAAGTAGCAGGTATTTCTTTTCCCAACAACTTATCTCTTCTCTCATTTGTTATAATCGTATTATTACTAAAAAAGATACGATTATGAACTTTGATATAGCTATTATTGGTGGTGGTCCTGCCGGGTACACAGCTGCCGAAAGGGCAGGGGCCAACGGATTAAAAGCCGTTCTTTTTGAGAAAAAGGCAATGGGTGGAGTGTGTCTCAATGAGGGGTGTATTCCTACTAAAACTTTGTTATATTCTGCTAAAATACTGGATAGCATCAAAAGTGCTTCCAAATATGGCGTTTCTGCCGAATCTCCTTCGTTCGATTTATCCAAAATCATGAGCCGTAAAGACAAAACAGTGAAAATGTTGACGGGTGGCGTGAAGATGACTGTGAATTCTTACGGAGTGACGATCGTGGAGAAAGAAGCTTTTATAGAGGGAGAGAAAGAGGGGATGATCCGCATCACTTGTGACGGAGAAACCTATTCCGTAAAATATTTGTTGGTATGTACCGGTTCTGATACAGTGATTCCTCCCATACCGGGGTTGTCTGGAGTCAGTTATTGGACTTCCAAGGAGGCGTTGGAGATAAAGGAACTTCCCAAGACGCTGGTCATTATTGGCGGTGGAGTGATCGGGATGGAATTTGCTTCTTTCTTCAACAGCATGGGAGTAAAGGTGCATGTGGTAGAAATGATGCCGGAAATTTTGGGAGCGATGGATAAGGAAACGAGCGGTATGCTTCGTGCCGAATATGCCAAACGGGGAGTCATTTTCTATTTGAATACGAAAGTAGTGGAAGTGAACGCTTATGGAGTCGTGATAGAAAAAGAAGGCAAGACTTCCACTATTGAAGCGGAAAAGATCTTGCTTAGTGTGGGGCGTAAGGCAAATCTATCCAAAGTGGGGCTGGACAAGCTGAATATAGAATTGCATCGGAATGGGGTCAAAGTAGACGAACACTTGTTGACTTCGCACCCCCGCGTATATGCTTGTGGGGATATTACAGGTTATTCTTTATTGGCACATACCGCTATTCGTGAAGCGGAAGTCGCTGTCAATCATATCTTGGGACTGGAAGACCGGATGAATTATGATTGTGTTCCGGGAGTTGTTTATACCAATCCCGAGGTGGCAGGAGTGGGAAAGACAGAAGAAGAACTGATAAAATCAGGACTTTCTTACCGTGTATCCAAATTACCGATGGCTTATTCCGGCCGGTTCGTAGCCGAGAATGAGCAGGGAAACGGACTTTGTAAGCTGATTCAGGATGAAGAAGGGAAGATCATTGGTTGCCACATATTGGGAAATCCGGCGTCGGAACTCATAGTGATCGCAGGTATTGCTATTCAGAGAGGCTACACAGTGGAAGAATTCCAAAAGACTGTATTCCCGCATCCTACGGTTGGAGAGATTTATCATGAGATAATGTTTTAACTCTTATTCTGCCTGACCTATGATTCGATGCATCTATAGTCCGTTTACTGATATTTACTTTCACTTGGCTGCGGAAGAATATCTGTTGAAGCAGGGAAATGAAGATATTTTCATGCTTTGGCAGGACACTCCTTGTGTGGTAATAGGGAAGCATCAGCGGTTACAGGCGGAAGTCGATCAGGAATGGGCGGAACGGGAGCGGGTATATATTGCCCGTCGTTTTTCCGGTGGGGGAGCAGTGTACCATGATTTGGGCAATGTCAATCTGACTTTTATAGAAACGGCTCCCCGCTTGCCGGAGTTCGTCACGTATTTGCAGCGGACGTTGGGTTTCTTGAATTCTATGGGGCTGATGGCAAAAGAAGGCGAACGATTGGGGATTTATCTGAATGGATTGAAAATATCGGGAAGCGCGCAATGCGTACATAAAGACCGAGTATTGTATCATTGTACGTTATTGTACGATACGGACCTTACAGCGTTGCGTCAAGCATTAAATCCGGAACCGATGGTCGATGATGAAATGTTGTCGTCTGTATACGCTGTCCCTTCCGTTCGGAGTGAGGTAACTAATATCCGCAGGCATTTGTTGGCGGGGACTGTCACTGATTTCAAAGAAAAGGCTTTTCAGTATTTCAGTAAGTCGCAATCCGTCAGTGCTTTCACCAGGGAAGAGATAGAGGCCGTCAATCAGCTCCGGGAAGAGAAATATATTCAGAAAGAGTGGATATATAGTCGTTGATGCTTGGACTGTACCGATTGCCATCCGGTTAAAATTTACTTAACTTAAAACTTTCTATTTCAGCCCATTGTTGTTATATATCTAAGGTTGAATAATAAATTTACTGTCTATGTCAAAATTCGAAATAAAAATGCCCAAGTTGGGCGAGAGTATAACCGAAGGGACTATTGTCTCTTGGTCTGTAAAGGTGGGTGACATGATTCAGGAAGACGATGTGCTTTTTGAAGTGAATACTGCTAAAGTAAGTGCGGAAATCCCTTCTCCTGTAGCAGGAAAGGTGGTGGAGATTTTATATAAGGAAGGTGACACGGTAGCTGTAGGAACAGTAGTCGCCATTATTGATTTGGATGGCGAAGAAGCATCCGGTACAGAGCCGGCAAGTGGAGGTGTTGCAAGCGAAGGAGCCGATGCCGGTCAGGTTGCTGCTAAGAATCAATCAGTGAATACTGCATCAACCCCTGTTGATACATCGAACCCCGTTGCTGTTGAGGAAGAACGTTGGTATTCTCCTGTTGTGATTCAGTTGGCGCGGGAAGCTAAGATTCCGAAAGAAGAGTTGGATGCTATACAAGGTACGGGCTATGAAGGGCGATTGAGTAAGAAAGATATAAAAGACTATATTGAAAAGAAGAAAAGAGGTGATATTGCTGAACCGAAGCCGGTCTCTGCCATTGCTGCTCCGGCTGCAAGCAAACCATCGGTTGCTGTTGCTCCCGAACCGGTAACTCCGAAAACGTCTCCGGCTACCTCTGCCCCTGCTGCACAGTCGGCTGTCACTTCATCCAAACCATCTGCTCCTGTTGCCATGCCTGGAGTTGAAGTGAAAGAGATGGATCGTGTCCGCCGGATTATTGCCGATCACATGGTTATGTCTAAGAAGGTATCTCCTCATGTAACCAATGTGGTAGAAGTGGACGTCACCAAACTGGTGCGTTGGCGCGAAAAGAACAAAGACGCTTTCTTCCGTCGCGAAGGAGTGAAGTTGACTTATATGCCTGTGATAACCGAGGCCGTAGCGAAAGCATTGGCAGCTTATCCTCAAGTGAATGTGTCAGTAGATGGATATAATATCCTCTTTAAGAAACATATCAATGTAGGTATTGCTGTCTCTCTGAATGATGGAAATCTGATTGTGCCTGTGGTGCATGACGCCGACCATTTGAATCTGAATGGTCTGGCAGTTGCCATTGACTCTTTAGCCCTGAAAGCGAGGGATAATAAATTAATGCCGGAAGATATTGACGGCGGTACATTTACCATTACCAATTTCGGAACGTTCAAGAGCCTGTTTGGTACACCGATAATTAATCAGCCGCAGGTTGCTATTTTGGGAGTAGGGTATATCGAGAAGAAACCTGCTGTGATAGAAACACCGGAAGGCGATACGATTGCCATCCGCCATAAGATGTATCTGTCTTTGTCTTACGACCATCGGGTAGTAGACGGAATGTTAGGAGGTAACTTCCTCCACTTTATAGCCGACTACCTCGAAAACTGGCAAGGCTGATAACTGATTGTTTCACTCATTAAGAACTTCATTCATTATGAAAAAGAAATATGATATAAAAACGACGGATGTAGAAACCCTGAAAAAGTGGTATCATCTGATGACATTGGGGCGTGCTTTGGATGAAAAAGCACCGTCTTACCTGCTGCAATCCTTGGGTTGGTCTTATCATGCTCCTTACGCGGGGCATGATGGTATTCAGCTGGCCATCGGTCAGGTGTTCACTTTGGGCGAAGACTTCCTGTTCCCTTACTACCGCGATATGCTGACTGTACTTTCTGCCGGAATGACCCCGGAAGAAATCATCTTGAATGGTATCTCGAAAGCGACAGATCCGGGCAGCGGCGGACGTCACATGTCAAACCATTTCGCCAAACCTGAATGGCATATCGAGAACATTTCTTCTGCTACGGGAACGCATGACCTTCATGCGGCCGGTGTAGCCAGAGCGATGGTATATTATGGACACAAAGGAGTCGCTATCACTTCTCACGGAGAATCTGCCACTTCCGAAGGATTTGTATATGAAGCTATCAATGGCGCCAGCCTTGAACGTCTTCCTGTCATTTTTGTGATACAGGATAATGGATATGGTATCTCTGTTCCTAAATCGGAACAGACAGCCAACCGCAAAGTAGCTGAGAACTTCTCTGGTTTCAAGAACCTGAAGATCATTTATTGTAATGGAAAAGATGTATTCGATTCGATGAATGCCATGACTGAAGCTCACGAATATGCAAGGGAAACCCGTAATCCGGTGATTGTGCAGGCCAACTGTGTTCGTATCGGTTCTCATTCCAACTCGGATAAACATACCCTGTATCGGGATGAGAACGAACTGGAATACGTAAAAGATGCCGATCCGCTGATGAAATTCCGCCGGATGTTGTTACGCTACAAACGCCTGACGGAAGAGGAATTGCAACAGATCGAAGCTGACGCAAAGAAAGAACTGTCGGCCGCCAACCGAAAAGCGTTGGCTGCTCCAGATCCTGATCCTAAGAGCATCTACGATTTTGTGATGCCCGAACCTTATCAACCACAGAAATACAAAGAAGGTACTCATGAAGCAGAGGGCGAAAAGACTTTCCTGGTAAATGCCATTAACGAGACATTGAAAGCCGAATTCCGCTACAATCCCGATACGTTCATCTGGGGACAGGACGTAGCAAATAGAGAGAAAGGCGGTGTGTTTAATGTCACCAAAGGGATGCAGCAGGAATTCGGAGAAGCCCGTGTGTTCAGTGCGCCGATTGCCGAAGATTATATTGTAGGCACTGCCAATGGAATGAGCCGCTTTGATCCTAAAATCCATGTCGTGATAGAGGGAGCGGAGTTTGCCGATTATTTCTGGCCTGCCGTAGAACAATATGTAGAATGTACGCATGAGTATTGGCGAAGCAATGGTAAGTTTGCCCCGAATATAACGCTACGGTTGGCTTCCGGAGGTTATATCGGTGGAGGGTTGTATCACTCTCAAAATATAGAAGGAGCTTTGACTACATTGCCGGGAGCACGAATTGTCTGCCCTTCTTTTGCTGATGATGCAGCCGGATTGTTGCGGACTAGTATGCGCTCTAAGGGATTTACTTTGTTTCTTGAACCGAAAGCACTGTATAATTCGGTAGAAGCCGCCACTGTGGTGCCGGAAGACTTTGAAGTACCTTTCGGAAAAGCACGTATCCGTCGTGAGGGTACGGATTTGAGTATTATCACCTATGGAAATACGACCCATTTCTGTCTGCATGCTGCCGAACGATTGGAGAAAGAGGGTGGTTGGAAAGTAGAAGTGATCGATATTCGTTCTCTGATTCCGCTGGATAAAGAGGCAATCTTTGAATCGGTCAAGAAGACCAGCAAAGCATTGGTTGTACATGAAGATAAAGTATTCTCCGGTTTCGGTGCAGAGCTTGCAGCAATGATTGGTGAGGAAATGTTCCGTTATCTCGACGGACCGGTACAGCGTGTCGGTTCTACGTTTACTCCCGTGGGTTTCAATCCGATACTGGAAAAAGAAATTTTGCCGGACGAAGCTAAGATATACGAAGCTGCACGGAAATTATTGGAATATTAAAAGAGAAGAATTATGAAAAAGATAGGTTTGTTTTATGCTACCAAAGCCGAAAGAACGAGTTGGGTGGCAGAGAAAATACAGAAAGAGTTTGGTGAAGACAAGATAGAAGTAGTGCCTATCGAGCAGGCTTGGCAAAATGATTTTGCTGCTTATGACTGCTTCATTGTGGGTGCTTCCACTTGGTTTGACGGAGAACTTCCTACTTATTGGGACGAACTGTTGCCGGAACTCCGGACAATGAAATTGAAAGGTAAGAAGGTTGCTATCTTTGGTTTGGGAGATCAGATACGCTATCCGGAAAATTTTGCAGATGGAATCGGTTTGCTGGCAGAAGTCTTTGAAGGGGATGAGGCTACCTTGGTCGGTTTTACTTCTTCCGAGGGTTACACTTTCGAACGTTCCAAGGCTTTACGTGGCGAGCAGTGGTGCGGGTTGGTTGTCGATTTGGATAATCAGTCCGAACAGGCGGAAAAGAAAATCAAAGCATGGTGCCAACAGGTCAAAAAAGAGTTTGCGTAACAGCTTTGTTTCTCTTTATAAGATAGTGACGCTATCCGATACAAATAGTGACGGTATATGCTATGGATAGCGTCACTATCCCACGCGTATACCGTCACTATTTTCCACATCAATCAGAAGGCTTCTGCCGACTCTTATCCTTTATAAATAAACTTCACCTCTGCCCAGCGATTCTTCTCTTTATAATGAACGAAAGTCAGTCCGTTCTTCTCCGCTTCTTCGCGGATGGCAGCAATATCGTCTACATAAAATCCACTCATATAGAGTTCGGAATCTGTATGCATGCAGGCAACATATTGCTTCATGTCATTTAGTAATATATTCCGGTTGATATTGGCAATAATAACGTCGAACGGTCCTTTCCCAATAAGGGACGAAGCATCTCCTTCTGAAACGGTAATATCGTCTACGTGGTTCAATTCGATGTTTTCGATGGAGTTTCGTACGCACCATTCATCAATGTCGATGGCTGTACAGGGACGTGCGCCCCGCATACGTGCGAGGATGGCAAGAATCGAAGTTCCGCAGCCCATATCGAGCAGGGATTTATCTTTCAGTTCGCTGTCTAACAATTCTTCAATGATGAGGCTGGTAGTCTCGTGGTGTCCTGTTCCGAAGGCCATTTGAGGATTGATGACGATATCATATTCCGCTTTGGGGACATCTTGGTGGAAAGTGCTGTGGATCACACATCGGTTTCCGATAATGATGGGTTGGAAGAAATTCTTTTCCCATTCTTCATTCCAGTCCTTATCTTCCGCTTCGGTGTATGTATAAGTAATATCCGTATCGGGTAGGGGGAACTCGGCGATGGCAATCTTGATGGCGTTTTCATCACACAATGTCTGTTGGATATATGCGGCCAGTCCGCCTTCACATTCAACAAAACTTTCAAATCCGACTTCACCCAGTATGGCAGCCAGTACATCATTGACGGTTTCGGTACAAGGCTGGGTGCGGAATGTGAACTCAAAATACTTCATAGTTGTTTTTAATTCTGGTGAATAATGTGCAAAGATAGTTAGAAATAGGGATTTCCCTATTATCCTTTGGGGAAAATCTCCCCCGGACGAAAAATCTCTTCCTTATCTTTGTAACGTGAATAAGTTTAAGTAATTACATAAACCGAGATGATATGAAAAAGATTGTTTATTTCTTGCTATTTGCCTTGTGCCTTCCGATAGGTATCTTTGCGCAAAGCGTTGATGACGACCTTTACTTCGTGCCTTCCAAAGACAAACAGGAGAAGAAAGAAACTCCGGTTAAGAAGGAACCGAAGAAACAGGTGACGACTAACATCTATACTTCACCGGGTACTACAGTAGTGGTTCAGGACCGTAAGGGAAGAACACGGGATGTGGATGAATATAACCGCCGTTACGATGCACGTGAAAATGAATTCGTAATGGATAATGATACCTTATATATAAAAGAAAAATCTAATCCGGATTTGGACGGAGAATGGGTGACGGGCGAATTCAATGGTACGGAAGACGACTATGAATATGCTGAACGTATCATCCGTTTCCGTAATCCGCGTTTTGCTATCAGTATCAGCAGTCCGTTGTACTGGGATGTAGTTTACGGTCCGAATTCATGGGATTGGAACGTATATACCGATGGTATGTATGCTTACGCATTCCCGACGTTCAGTAATCCACTCTGGTGGGATTGGCGTTATGGCTCTTACGGCTGGGGATGGAACTATGGCTGGGGATGGAATCGTCCTTATTACTCTTGGGGATATTACCCCGGTTATTGGGGCGGCGGCTACTGGGGTGGCTGGTATGGCGGCGGATATTGGGGACATCATCACCACTGGCATGGTGGTCCTAGCTGGGGCTGGGGCGGAGGTGGAAGACCTTATTATGCCGGACGTAGTGTGATTAATGGTAATAATCGTTCCTATTATTCTGGTTCGAGAAATTATAATTCTACTTCTTACAGAAGAGGTGTCGGTTCATCAACTACCAGACCTGCTAATTCTTCTGTTGGACAAAGTGTTCGCCGTTCAGGTAGTACAGGTACAAATAGCAGAGTTGTAGGTACTCGCGATTATACTCGTAGCGGTAGCAATAGCTCTGTTCGTTCAGGAAGTTCATACTCTCGTAGAAATACAGAAACGTATACACGTCCAAGCAGTACACGTACTTCTGGTACTAGTACACGCAATTCTGGTTCCTCTTACAATAGAAGTAATAGTTCGACGCGAAGTTCCGGAACAAATAGTAGCCGTAGCAGTAGTAGCTATTCACGTGGAAGTTCCACTTCTCCATCAAGAAGTTATACGCCTGACAGATCATCATCCCGCTCTTCTAATTCAGGTAGTTATTCAAGAAGTAGTGGAAGTAGCTATTCATCAGGTAGTAGCGGTAGTTATTCTCGTAGTTCTGGCAGCAGTGGCGGTTCTTCACGTAGTAGCAGTGGTGGATCTTCACGTAGTTCTGGTGGTAGCTATAGAAGATAGTTTATAATTTCAAAAGAGATTGATTATGAAAAGTAATAGAATATTAGCGATTTGTATTCTTTTGATAAGTGTAGGATTTCTAAATGCCCAAACAACTATCTATGATGCAAATCGATGGATGGGAAGTGATTTGAATGGAACTGCCCGCTTTGTAGGTATGGGTGGTGCCATGGGAGCTTTAGGTGGAGATATAACCACTATGGGAACTAATCCTGCCGGTATCGGGATTTATCGTAGCAATGATGTTATGGTGTCATTTGGCTTTGATAATACAGGAACAAAAGCTAATGGAGCGAGTCTTGACAAGTTCCATGGATCATTCGATAATGCCGGATTTGTATTTTCTACAAAAATAGGAAATACAACTGCTTTGAGATTTGCCAACTTTGGTTTCAATTATCGCAAAATGAAATCATTCAATAGAAGTATGCTGATGAGCGGAGTGTTCAATACCTCTCAAACAGTTCAGATGGCTAATATGGTAAACTTTGATTCATACGGAGACTTTGATCCATTCACGGTAGCATCTTTGAGGAGCGATGATGCTTTTCAGAATCCTGAATTGCCTTGGTTGGGTATTATGGGATATAATGCACATTTAGTGAATCCTGTTTATGGGAAAGTAGATCCGGAGAATCCGGATGCAGATCCTCCTTTTGAGGGATATGAACCCTATTTTCAGGCAGGAGATGCTGTGAGTCAGTCTTATCGTTCGAAAGAAAGTGGAGGTATCCATTCTTTTGATTTGAATGGTGCGCTGAATTTTTATGATCGTTTTTATGTTGGAGCAACATTAGGACTTTATAGTGTAAACTATGACAGGACTAGTGAATATAATGAAGACTTTACTGATAAGAACGGAAATGGTCATGGAGGATATACATTAGGAAATGACTTTTGGGTAGATGGTAGTGGAGTTGATTTTAAACTTGGTTTTATTCTTCGTCCTTTTGAGTCATCTTCATTCCGTATTGGTGCTGCTGTACATACTCCGACTTTTTTTAGTTTAAAGGAGCGGAATACTGCTTATATTAATTTTGATTTGAATGAGGATACTCGTGGCATTACTAAACCTTATGATGTTCGTGGAAATGATACTGAAGGAGAATATGAATATAAATTAATTACTCCGTGGAAGTTTAATGCAAGTATGGGATATACCATTGGTTCTTCTGTTGCATTGGGAGTTGAGTATGAATATTCAGATCGCACTTCAGCTAAAATGAAAGATCCGGACGGATATGAATTGGGACAGACTGCAGACATTAAAGCAATGATGAAGGCAGTTCATACACTTCGTGTTGGAGCTGAATTTAAGTTAGCACCGGAATTTGCATTCCGTTTAGGATATAATCATATTACTGCTCCTTTGAAATCAGATGCTTTTAAGTATCTTCCTGTAAATTCAATGCGTACTGATACGGAGTTCTCTAATCCGGGTGCTACTAATAATTATACATTGGGTTGTGGCTATCGTGGTGAAAGTTTCTATGTAGACATGGCATATATGTATAATACTTATAAAGAAACATTCTATGCTTTTGATAGTTTAGATTTACCTGGAACGAAAGTGACGAACAACAACCATAAAGTGGTTCTTACTTTAGGTATGCGCTTCTAATCTAATAAAGAGACAGTTTTCAATTTCAATAATAACTTTTGTGTGTAAAAAATCCCTGGAATGCTGAGTGTCTACAGCGGTTCCGGGGATTTTTATTAGTATCACTTTTTATTCTTTAGTCTTATCTGAATAGTGGAGTTCGTTCGTCAATGATTCCGCGTCTTGCGTACATTTTTACTGCTACAGGAGTTCCGGCTTCTATGGTAATGTCCTCCTCTGCAATGATAGGTTCTTCTTTACCGTCTTCAAGGATAACCGTTCCTATTTTCTCGCCGGCTTTGATGATCTGCGGAATCAAGTTAGTCAAGATACCTTCAGATACTTTCCGGATATCAATGTATTCCGGTTTTGCATTGGGGTCAGCTTCGATTTTGCCGCTGAACAGGTCTTGCACACCTTTGTTCTTCAAGAAAAGTTTAACGATTGCTTTACCTTCGTACGGCTGGTTGTTCTCGTCAAGCAGAACGACGGGCGTTGTCATTCTCTTGAATGTAAGAGCAACATTCTTAGAACCTTTGTTGGCTTGGGCTGTACCGAACAAATATTCTAAGCCACCCTTGATTTCACGATAGCGGCTGCTCAATGATCTGGTAGTAGCAGCTTCGCCGGTCAATTCAGGGTAATGAGCATAGAAAGTAACCGTTTCCGAATCGGTGCCTGCTTCGTTCCAGGTCTGGCTATCCATGCCTATGGCAAACGGATGATAATCCTGCTCGGCAACGGACATGGAGATGACATCTCCGGCAGTGAAATTGCTCTTTAACGGAAGTGTCAGACTACTGCTGTTGCGGGTAAGAGCATTGTTGATACTTTGGTCAATAGAAGTGGAAAAGTCGATCACTCCTTTACTGGGATCTTGCAGTTCTTCTTGCTGTTGACAACTGAACAGGCATACTGATGCCATAACAAATAAAAGGCTTTTTCTTTTCATTTGAGAGTAATTAATAGGTTAATAATAGTGAGAGGTTTTCTAATATTCTATTCTGTCTTCTTTGGCCACCCAGGCTTTGAAGGCAGTAAGGGCTTCATTATGTAGTAGGATTTCGGAAGGCAGCTTTCTGTCTTCAGGTTTCAGTTGCAGTTCGTCATAGATAAAAGAGTCGTCGAAGCCGATGTTCTTGGCATCGGTCTTGTTGTTTCCATAGTACATCTTATCCAGGCGTGCCCAATAAATAGCACCCAAGCACATGGGGCAAGGTTCGCAGGAAGTATAGATTTCGTATCCGCTAAGATCAAATGTTCCGAGTTTGGCAGCTGCGGCACGTATGGCGCTTACCTCGGCGTGAGCCGTAGGATCACAAGATGCAGTGACACGGTTAACTCCTGTTGCAACTATTTCTCCGTCTTTCGTGGCAATCACAGCACCGAAAGGACCTCCACCATTTTCAACATTCTCTTTAGAAAGCTCAATCGCTTTTCTCATTAAAGCTTCTTTAGTCATGGCACAAAAAATATATTGTTAGTTTCATTTTCTCTTTGCTTCTTTCTACAAAGATAGAAAAAACTAACAATATACAATGGAATGTCCCTATTAATTTTTTTACAATACCGGTAGAATCCGGAAAAAGGAGGAACTTATTTTTGCTTTATTTAGGGTTATAGCTTACCCAAGATCTTGTCCATTACCCAGTTAGTCAACGTTGCGCTTTCACCGTCGCAAGAGCAAACCGATTTACCCAATAAGTGATCTACTACTGCTTGGATAAGAGGCTGTTGTACATGTTCCGGGTTACCGATGCAGATTTCTTCCCGTCCTTTTTCGGTATGCAGTCCGATAGGTTCGTAAGTAAAGACAGAGAAGCAAATCATTCCTTTGTCACCGATAATCTCTATGCGGTCTTCGCGGGCAGAATCGTGGGCTACGAAGCACCAGGAACCACTACCCACCAATCCGTTGTCAAATTGGAAACAGGCGCTTAATGTATCTTCGGCAGGATAAAGTCCGCCGCGATTACTCTTGTAACCGCTTGCTTCGAGGATGCAACCGAACATATCCTGCAACAAATCAATCTGATGCGGAGCAAGGTCGTAGAAGTAGCCACCTCCGGCAATGTCAGCCTGCACACGCCAGGGAAGATTATCGCGATTGTAATCCAGATCGCGTGGTGGCTGGGCAAAACGAATCTGTACATTGATAACGTTGCCGATCGTCCCGTTCTCTACTAATTCTTTTACTTTCTGGAAATAGGGAAGATAACGGCGATAGTATGCTACGAAACAGGGAACTCCCGTTTCATTGGATATGCGGTTGATTCGGGTACATTCTTCATACGTCACCGCCATTGGCTTCTCAATATAGGCCGGTTTGCCCGCTTTCATGGACATAATGGCATACGTAGCGTGTGAAGAAGGAGGAGTGGCGATATAGACAGCGTTTACTTCCGGATCATCTATCAACTCCTGTGCATCGTCATACCATTTTTTGATTCCTCTCTCTTTGGCATACGCTTTCGCTTTCGCGCCGTCACGACTCATCACGGCTACGACTTCCGAATGTTCTACTTTCTGGAAAGCGGGACCGCTTTTCGTTTTAGTTACTTCTCCGCAGCCAATGAAACCCCATTTGATAATCTTTTCATTCATAATATAATATACCTATTGTGTCTGTTCTAACAACCCCCAAAGATAAAGCTATTTTTTGTCAAGAGCAACTTTATTGATTATTAACTTAGCAGGGACAGTGGGAAAACAGACATTATGCTTTGTTTCAATAGAAGCTCCGTTTTACCGGAACAGAGGCTCTGTTTCAGGCAAACATAACGTCTGTTTGAGGCGGATATATACTTCATTTCGGTAAGAAGCAAGGTGAACACTGCTGATCCTCCGGCTGAAGAGCCGTAACCACCAGGCAAAGCGAAAAGAAAGCCGGGGCGGGGAGAGGTTTTCTCCGGATGGATAAAAAGAAAGGAGGGAATTGCGACTCCCTCCTTTGTGTGCAGTTTAATTGAAACTACTTTATCATTAACTCTGTAAAGATACGACATTCGAAAGCGAAAGTCAAGTCTTTGGGAGTTTATTTCTCGTAATACACATCCATTGTGATAGTATTGAGCTCCTTCTTTTCTCCAAGAGTAATACTCTTTATCCTTATAATACCCATTTTATTTTTGTTCGTGTTTTTAAAGACAAGAACATCATTTTCGGTTACAGTAGGAGTGCTCGTTGAAGGATTGAGGCTGCCAATATCTTTCTTTATATCTGTAATTTCGCCATTCAATACTTTCTGAATCAACGTGTTTTCAGTTTCCTTTTTTGAATCCAGTAACTTGAATTGAGTTTTCAGCGAAGTGCGTACAGTGGAATAATCCTTGCCATCACTGGATAGGGGTGAATCACCACATATTTGTGCCTTCATGAAATTATCGTTGATGTTGGCCGGATTGAGCAGGCGTGCTGCTGCGCTGCTAGTAGCATCCATGGCAAAGTCTACATTTGCTTGATTATCAAACAAGTCGCAAGGTGTGATTGTGCGTCCTGCAGAAGCGTCGAAAAGAGCACATTCAGTGGCCGGAGCTCCTAATGTTATATTCTCCCAATAAAGATAAGTAAGTACTACCGTGGCTTTCTTCACTTTCACCGTACCAATAGAGGCTGTCTCCTTATCGCTTTTACCATAAATCAGAGTCACTGTAAATTCGGTGTCGGCATCCACTTCCGGTGCTTTGAAGGTAAAACCTGTCGCTCCGGGATTGGTTATGACTATGTCGGACGAGACACCTCCTGCTTTTGTCAGGCGAACCGTGCTGACTACATTCAGGTTAGTCCCTTCAATCGTGACATCTTTTCCCGTTTCCACTTCCCGGCTGTCACTTGCCACACTACCACCGGGAACAACTTCTTTCACCGTAAATTTGCCCGGCACTATCAATGTCTGATCGTTTCCAAGCGAATTATCATACACAAGCGTGATCGTAAATTCGGTATCGGCATCTACTTCCGGTGCTTTGAAAGTGATTTTGGTAGCCTTCTTATTGTCAATCGTAACAGACTCTCCATTGGCTTGAATAGCCTTGATGATATTCAGGTTCGTTCCTGTGATAGTGATTACATCTCCTGGTTTTACCTCACCTGATAAGGTCGTGGAAGTGGTAGGGATGACAGGAGCAATATAAACAGTCAGTTCCTCACATACAACGAGACGATGAACGGAGTTGTAAAGCACAGCGAGAGAAATAACATTTGTCTCTTCGAACACTTCCGTAGGTACGTAAACCGTGAGCGATTGATGGTCACGATCTGCCTGCGGCGTTTTGATATCTAACGTAGTAACATCACCAAAGTAAACTTTAGATATGAGATGCATATTGTCACCCGTCAGAGTGATGGTTTCTCCCGGTTGCACGGTTGTTGCCTCCATGGTGTTGACAGACGTTTGCGGAATATTAATATCATTATCGCGGGTGCATCCGTTCAGCAGGCATATCAGGCAGCACAAGGCTGCCGTCAATGCGATGGTTAATGTATAATTTCTTTTTTTCATGTTCTTTCTTTTTTAGCGTTGATAGTAAACATCGAATGTAATGTAGGCGATACCTTGATTATTCTTGTCGCCGTTATTGATGTTGTTGGTCTGACTGTAATCTACGAATACATCCAGAATATCAAGAATACCATATTTATCCTTGTGGTTATTGTAGAATACGACTACACTGCCTTTATCAAATACCTGTTCGCTTACGAAACCTTCCGGTTCTTTGGGCTTACCCGACGAGTCTTTGTCATTCGGCTTGCGCGTACGTGCAGAACTCTTGGTTATATTCAGACTGGTAAAGAGTGACGGAGTGATTTCCAGTTGATCTCTGCCTGCTCTGATTTGTTCGATAAGCGCGGCATGAGTGGTAGGATTCAGAACATAGAACCTTGTTTGCACTGCCGTGAAAGGAGCAAATATCGTGAAGTTCTCCGCATTAGGCACAGCCGCTGTTCCGCACCAGTAATTCTTCAAGTTGTTTTTGGTGTTGGCCGGATCAGGATTAAGTATCGCATCCGGTGAATTGAGTGCAAAGTCGAGTCCGCTGTTCACATATCCGGCGAAGTCTATCTTATCAAAATTCTCTTCCTCTTTCAGTACACAAGGAGTGCATATCGGATTGCCGTCCGCAGAATTACCGTTGAGCATACTGCCATAACCATACTTGCTGTTACGCGTTCCTATTGCCTGATTGGCACTGAACAAGTTCTTCATGCGAATCACCTCGCAAGCGTCGGATAAGATAATTTCCTTCGTTTCTCTATAATAGGTCACTTTAATCTTCACGGTGCGTGTCTCCGGCAAAGTGGGTACTCTGAAAACAATGGTACTTCCATCCTGGCTGACCGGTGCATACTTTTCTTCTCCGAAATAGATATACTCAATCAGGTTGAGGTTTTTGCCGCCCAATGTGAGCAGGCTTCTTTCCATTAGACTTTCCTGATCTATCTTCTCTATTTCCGGTTCATCCTTTTCTACAATAAAGTCACCGGACTCTCCTTTAATTTCAGATTCGCCTCCTGTCTGGTTGGTATACTTTAATGATACAGTTGCCTCGTCATCAATAATAAACGGCACTTTTACCGCGATCTCTTTTTCACTCTGATAAATGATCTCTCCCTCTTCGTCGCCCATAAAGACCTTTGAGATAATGTCAAGGTCAGCTCCCAAAATCTCGACGTTGTTTCCTACTCTTCCACCTTTCGGGAAGTCAGTCACATGTGGAGTAGGATAGGTGACGGAGAATGATTGCGCACTTTCTGTGCGGGTGCTTTCGCCGGCATCGTCCTTGCGGGAAGTGGCAAGCACGATTTTTCCGCTTTTTGTTCCTTCACGTGGCACAACAATCACGATTTCCTGTTGTGACAGTTTATAAAGTATCTGGCTTTCTACACCACCGATGGTTGCAGAAACGATATCGCGCAGATTACTACCTTTCACCGTAATCTCCGTACCGGCTTTTCCGCTGGTTGGGGTAAACTCACTGATTTCCGGTGCACCTTGTATTTCAGTTTCAATACTCAACTTTTCGTTGCAGCCCGTCAGTGCCGCAAGTACGAAAAGGAGGATGAAGTAATGAAGTTTATTTTTCATGCTGTTTTCGTTTTAAAGATTAGTAATTGGGATTCTGGGTAACTACGCTCGGATTATTGTCTATCACGCTTTGCGGGATAGGAAGCAGTAGTTGCCAGTCGGCAATCTTATTCACAGTGAAAGCATATTTGTCATAGAAACCTTCCGTTTCGGTGATTTGCTTGTTGACTACTTCCACTGCTTTGCCCCAACGCAGGAGGTCGAACCAACGTTGGTTCTCGAATGCCAGTTCCAGACGGCGTTCTTTTTCCAGTTTTTCGCGGAAAGCATATCTCACAGGCACTTCAGAAGCAGCTATGGCAGCCAGTCCGGCACGGCGGCGCACTTCGTTGAGATAAGGAAGTCCGGTGGCGGGGCCATCTGTTTCGTTCAACACTTCGGCATACATAAGCAGCACATCGGCATGACGAATGACAGGCCAGTCGTTTTCTCCATCATAACGTACGCTCACGGGAGAAACGAACTTCTTGATATAAGCCGATTGATCTGAAATGACCACCGGGTCTTTCTTGCTCGGATCGATATAATGGTCGGTCACGCTGGCCTCCTTACGCAAATCACCTTCCGGATAAATTCCGAGAACTTCTGTTGTCGGATAGTTACGTCCGTCACCGTCACCCGTCACTACATTGGCGCCGCTCTTGGTAGGAGCAAAAGTATTGGCAAAAGGCGAGCCGATACCCAGACTACCGGATTTATAGCGGATGGCAAAGATAATCTCATCGTTCATTTCTTTGGAAATATCGAATACATCGGAATAACTAACCGTCAACTGATCTCCTTTTACATCCACCACAGCTTTGAGCAAGCTCTTGGCTTCCGTATATTTCCCAAGAGTCAGGTAAACTTTGGCCAGCAGGGATTGAGCCGCTGCCTGCGTCACCCGTCCCAAGTCTGCTATGTTGTATGTAATTCCTTCCAAGTTGTCAACGGATCTTTGAAGGTCGTCGATAATCTGCTTGTAAGTCGCTTCCACGCTGCTACGATCTTTTTTCATGGCTTCGGCCACACTCAATTCCTCCGTAACAATGAAGGTAGGGCCGAAAAGACGTACGAGGTTGAAGTAATGGTATGCACGGATGAAACGTACTTCTCCTTCAAATTGTGCCCGTTTCTTCTCGTTGGTTACGACAGCCAGATTCTCGGGAGCCAATACGTTATTGCAACTGTTGATATTGCTGTAAGTGGCTTCCCAGTAAGTACGTATGTTGGCATTGCTGGCATCCATGGTACCGAGGTCCAGCGCCTGTTGTTGCAGGAACGCATCGTTGGTCGAACTGTTGCTGTTCATACGCGTATTGTCGGCACGCAGTTCGGTCAGTGTCCATTCGATATTCAATGGAGCCTGCATTCCTCCGTAGCAACCGATGACGGCAGTATTCATTTCGGCTTCATTCTTGTAGAATGAACCGTCGGGGATATAGGAGTCCGGTGTAATGTTGAGGTCGCAGGAAGAAAGACCCAATACACAAGCGGACAGACTGGCGGTAAATATATGTTTTAGTTTCATTACTGTACGTTTTAAGGTGATTAGAAGTTAAGTTCGAATCCGATATTGACGGTAGACTGTATCGGGAATCCTCCACGCTGGTATCCGTTGACCAATGGGGAAGAGTAGGAGCCTGTAGTTACACGGGCTTCGGGATTGATTCCCCGGTAGCTTTTTCCCCAGAAGTAGAGCAGGTTCTGACCGGAAGCATAAAGGCGGAGTGAATTGAGTCCTGCCTTTTTCAACTTCTTCTTGTCGAAGGTATAACCGAGAACTACATCACGCAGGGCCACGAATGAACCGTCTTCAATCATATAGTCGGTGAACTCCCATGAAATACCTGCCGAACCGACAGTAGGAGTACGTCCGTCACCCGGATATTCGGCGCTGATCCAACGGTCTTTCACATAATTGCGGTTGAACTTCTTGGATTCGGTGTAGTAGCCGTCACCATTGAATACATCCAGTCCGCTTACCCCTTGAATGAGGAAGTAAAGATCGAATCCTTTCCATCTGAAAGTATTTGAAATACCCCAGGTTGCTTTCGGGAACGGATTACCGATGACGGTACGGTCTTTGTCGTTGATAACGCCGTCATCATTGATGTCTACAATCTTGAGACTGCCCGGTGTGGCACTTGCCAAGTGTGGGGAAGCGTCGAGATCCGCCTGGTTGAGATAAACACCGTCGGTTTTGTAACCGAAGAATGAGATGGCGCGGTGTCCTACTTGTGCCAAGTATGTTTCATTACGTTCGCCGGTAGAGATCAGTCTCTCTTCGCCGGACAGTTCGAGCAGCTTGTTGAAGTTGGACGAGAGATTGAACGAAGTAGTCCATTCGAAGTTCTTGGTGCGAATGTTGTGCGTGTTCAACTCGATTTCAATACCACTGTTGCGGATACGTCCGATATTGTTCCAGTAATCACTGTAACCCATGAAAGAAACGACCGGTTGTTTGAACAGCAATTGTTTGGTGATGGAATAGTAACCTTCCAGAGTCAGGCTGATACGGTTGTCCAGTGCGCTGAAGTCGATACCGGCGTTGTATTCGTACGTCTGTTCCCAAGTGATGTCATGGTTACCTTTGGTAGAGGTAGTCTTACCCAGTCCGGGGATCAGTGCGCCTGTTCCGCTACCCAACGCATAGTTGCTGGCGTAAAGCAGATTGTAATAAGAGTTGGCAGGAATATTATTGTTACCCGTCACACCAAAGCTGGCACGCAGCTTCAGCATATTCAGCCAGCTTACGCCTTTCAGGAAGGCTTCTTCCGAAGCACGCCATCCGAGTGATACGGAAGGGAACCAACCCCACTGTTTACCGTCGGCAAAAAGAGAACTACCGTCCGTACGCAGACTGGCGGAAACAAGATATTTGTCAGCATAGCTGTAATTGACACGTGCAAGGGCAGACATCATAGCGGTACGGAACTTAATGGTGTTCGTTTGGCTGACGTCGAAAGAAGTGGCCGCATTGAGCGTATGCACATAATCGGTAGGGAAGCCCAGACCTACGATGCTGGCTGTCGTTTCCGAGGTAGTCTGTGCGGTGTAACCCAATAAGGCTGCATAATCATGCTTACCTTTCTTGCCGATGTAGTTCAGTGTGTTTTCACTCAACAAGTCGACATAGAGACGGTTTTTGTAAGTACCCATAGCCGACTCTTCGTCTTTGCGGGATTCGTAGTTACGGTATTCGTTGTTCTGACGATATTTAATGTAGAAACCGTTGGAAGTGGTGAAAGTCAACCCTTTCATGATTTGTACATTGATAGAGGAATTGGCTTGCAGGTTATAGTCTTCCTTGAAGCGTTCTTCGGTATCCATCAATGACTTCGGATTGTTGTTGCTGGTATTGAACGGACTGGCTTTCACTTGCGTACCGTCTTCACGTGTGTACATGATGTTACTGAAGTCGCTACCGCGTGCCCACGAACCGATGGCTTTTCCTGTGAGGGCTGCCGTTTCTTCCGTATGACGTACCGGCATGAAAGACGGTGTACGGTAGAAATCGATGAAGTTGGTTGACGGTGTTTCCGTTTTGGTGTAGGACGGAGCTATGTTCAGGCTAAGATCTACCCGTTTGGACAACTTCGCATTGATGCGCGAACGAAGGTTCAAACGTTTGTAGTTGCTGTTAATCATAATACCGTCTTCCTGTGCATAGTTGCCGGAGATGTAATACGTAATGTCTTTTTTGCCGCCCGATACGGAGAGTTGTACCTGATGAATCTGCGGAGTGTCCTGCAATCCTTCCCGTTGCCAGTCGGTATAATTATTGATAAGTCCGAAGGCTTCGTCGTTGGCTGCTATGGATTTGTTTTGCAAGGCGGCTTCATAGCCCATCATGTTATAATAGTCTTTCGAACTCATGATCGGATGCAGTTTATACGCCCACTTTAATCCGGTAGAGGCTTTCACACTGTATTTCGCTTTGCTGGCGTTTCCTTCTTTGGTCGTTACCAAAATGACGCCATTCGCTGCACGTGAACCGTAGATAGCGGCGGAAGCGGCATCTTTCAATACTTCGATAGAAGCAATATCCGCCATATCGAGTGTAGAGAGTCCTTCGGGAACAGGGTAACCGTCGATGACAATCAGAGGAGAACTGTCGGCACTGATAGAACCCATACCACGTACACGGATTTGCGGAGCAGCTCCGGCCTCGGAAGTGGAGTTCTGAATATTAACACCGGCAATCTTTCCTTGCAGCAGTTGGTCTACTTGTGTCACGGGAATATCTGTCAGGTTGTTGACGTCCATCTTGGATACAGACCCGGTCAGGTGGGATTTCTTCTGCACGCCATAACCTACCACCACTACTTCATCCAACACTTTCGTATCTTCTTTTAAGTTGATATTCAGCATCTTCTGATTATTGACGGGTATTTCCTGCGTCGTATATCCGATGTAGGAGATGACAAGGACAGATTTGGAAGAGGGGACATTCAATGTAAATTTGCCGTCCATATCGGTGATAGTACCGGTGGTACTTCCTTTCACCTTCACATTTACTCCGGGAACACCGCCTTGACTATCGGCGACTGTACCGGTGACAGTAAATGATTGCGCGTAGACAACCGTTACGAACGGGGTACATAACAATAACAACATTGCTATCATTAAAGGGTAATAAAACGATTTGTTCCTCATGATATTAGGATTTAAATAAAGGATTATTCTAAACTATACATTAAATTCAGACGGCTGGAAGCAGAAGTGGTGCGATATTTGGCACCGATCGCTTCATATCCGGCTTTCGGGTCGAAGAAAGAGGCTTTGCGGAGCACCCAGCAGGCTTCATCCTGTTTCTTGTCCCATTCTTTGATTTGCTGGTAAGGCCATTCGCTCTGCGGCTTGCCGATATAGGGAATGGTAAATTTCAGTGCGGCAGTGATGGAACGTCCGTCTTCGCTGGCGGCGTTATAGATATCTATACCTTCCGTTGCGCCAATGAAAGACATATCCAGCATGTGCGTCAGGTTGAAGAGGGTATAACCGAAAGCAGTTGTGCGTTCCAATTCCAGCGGTTGTTTGCCGTCCGGTTCAATTTGAGAAAACAGACGCTTTGCCGGGAATTCTTTTAGAATCTGGATTGCCAATTCTTTGTTGCCGATATACAGGGCGTACGCTGTCAGTTGCACGTCATAAGCCAGGCCATGATTGTTCTTGGCGGCATTTTCTTCGGCGGCGACAGGGCTTGTCTGTATCCACTCTACAAACTGCGTGAACCATTCTTTCATTCCTTTTTTGATGGCGGGTGTCATGGCTTTCGAGCTATCCAGCAGGGTAAGCGCATCCAGCATTTCTACGAAGCAGTAAGTATCAATCATACCTGTTCCGCGTCCCAGGCCATCTCTGCGGCCGGGAATGGTCTGACCGTAATTCAGGTTCGGATTCATTTTTGTTTTGGCGTCCAGGAACCATACTTTCAGAAAGTCGGTTGCTTTCTTTGCATATTGCTCGTTGCCCGAGAAATAGTAAGCAATTCCCAGTGTGGTAACGGCTTTTGCCATGTTTCCCAACCGGTCACGGTCTAACTTGGACAGTTCGGGATTGCGTTGCCCGTCTTTGCGGATATAAGGCAAGCCGTCCGGTTTGGAAGGATCGGGCCACCAGTAAGGTCCCATACTCATGTAATCGTGTTTGTCTCCGCTGGAGGCTGTCATACTTTTATCCATCACCGAAGGAGGAGTCAGGTTCATGGCTTTGTCGGCCTCTTTCATTAACGTTTTGATAGCCGGGGCGTATGTAGGAGTATCGGCTTTAGCCTTCACTTTAGCCAGCTTTTCAGCAGGATAGATGCGGGTGTTGACGGTTTGTGCGTTCATTGGAAGCAGGCAAACCAGTGCAAAAGCACTCAATAACAGGTTTCTCATAATGATTCTATTTTTAGCAAATTAGTTTAACCATAATAAAGGATGACGGATGGGAAGGTTGCGTATCACTTCCTCGTTGGTGGGGAAATGTTCCAATTGTTTCCATGTCTGAAAATACTCTTTCCGGTAATGATGAAGACTACCGAATAGTAAGAACGGGTGTGCCACCGGCCATTCTTCCCAAAACATAATGTCCGGTTGACGTTGCCACGAACCTTTGTCTTTGACGAAGGGAAACAGCCAGGAGATTCCTTTTTCAATGTTCCGTCCGTCTGTGGTGGTATAGTCCCATAAATTCTCTTCGGGAGTTGTCAGCAAATGGCAGAGGGTAGTCATTGCGTCAAGGTTGAAAAGAGAATAACCATACGGTTTGGTGCGTTCCAACTCCAAAGGGAAACTGCCGTCGGCAGCCATTTGGTTGGGTAGTAACACGCTCCGGTAACGCTCGCGGCAGAAACGGAGCATTTCTTCATTTTGCGTGAACGAGGCAAATGCTGCCACTTGCATAGTCCAGCAAGTGCCGTGGTTGTTCTTGGCTTCCATCTCGTTGATACCGTAACGATGCGTAGATAACCAGGTCAGGTAATCGGAGAACCACAAGCGGATGGTTTGCAGCTCTTTGTCTTCGATGATTCCCTGCGCTTCCATCAGGCGGAGTGACTGTGCCACTTCAATCAGATGGATGGTATCGATAATGCCTATCCCACGTCCGGTTGCAATGCCTTTGATGGCTTGTGCATACAGCAAGTTCGGATTCATCATCGTTTTCTGATCGATAAACCAGGCACGGATATGGCGCATGGCAGCATCGGTGTATTTCTTGTCTCCTGTCAGTATCCAAGCGGAAGTCAGATCTCCGACTAACTGGCTGAAGCGTATCATGGCATGACGGTGGGCGGTGAAATTATCCGGATTGGTTTCTCCGTCACGGCGGATAAACGGACCGTCCGGGTCTTGCGGATTCTCCCACCAGTAGTCACCTTCGGAATAGAAGTCGTGAATACCTCCTGCGCTTCTTTCGGCACGGGTGGCTGTGACGGTCACCGGTACGGACTCCAGTGCAGCGTCCGCCCGTTTCAGGGTTTCAGTCTGCAGGAGTTGGCGTACTTGACCTTTCACATTTTCCCCGGCCATCACCGTGGTGAAGCTGAAGAGCAGTATAAATAATCCTATTGAAACGTTCTGTTTTCTCATTGTGCTTTCAATTGAGTATAAGCGGTTTTGATTCCATCCGATTGAACGGATAGGTAACAGGTATCAGTCACTTTGACCCGTATCATGGCTTTTCCATTGTAAGCCTGTACCTTGCGTGAGCCGGTTGAAGTTCCCAGGTTTTGGATAAGTTCTCCGTCTCCGGCAGCTTCAAACGAAATCAGGTTGGCTGCGTCCAGGCAGGGAATTCCTTTGTCGTCTGTCAGCTGGGCTTCTACGCGGATGATGTTTTCTCCTTCGGGATAACTTGTCAATTTCAGTTGCTTCGGTTCTCCCCATTGGGCGGTTTGGTAGGCAACTGTGATCTCGTCGGAAATCGCTTCTTTGCTTTTTACCGCAACAGCTTTCAGTTGGTTCTCTCCTTCGCGCAACACACATTTCCAATGCAGTCCGGCTGCGGGAAAGTCTTGACTGTTGCGTTGCTTGACACCCTGACTGACTCCGTTCACAAACAGTTCTACTGCCGGACAGTTGGAGTAAACCAATATTTCTTTCGGTTCGTTTGCTGCTCCCCAACGTGTCGGCCAGGTATGACCGTAAATGTGTATCATTGGCTTCTGCGTCCAATAAGACTGGAACACATAGAACACTTCTTTCTTGGCAAAATCCCGTTCGATAACTCCTTTTTGATTGACGTAGGGAACAGGATTCTCCGGTCGTAGGGGAGTGGAGAAATCTTTGAAAGGCCAGTAGGCAGTTCCCGTAAGCCAAGTCATGGTTTCTTGTTCTTTCAAATGCCAGTCCACCAGTTTCACGATGTATGATTCCGACCAGTCTCCGTCTCTGGAAGCACGGGCATCTCCTCCCACAAGAGAGAAATCTCCCGCCCGTTCGTCGGCACCAACTCCGGCAGGGATTCCACCTAATGATTTGAAAGGATCTTCTGCGTGGCGTCTGGCGTGAGAGTCACCTCCCCATTCTACATGTAGGAAGTGTTTCACTTGTTTCATCTCTTTTTCCGATACGCTTTTGTAGTCGGTAAACTTGCCACGATACCAGCCTGCCCAGATGGAAGGAGAGTATACATCGACAATATCTTTGCAGAAGTCACAGCGACGGATGGAAGTGACGCGTGACGGGTCCAGGCGGTGTGCCAGGTCGTTCAGCTCTTTCATAAAGGCACGTATCTGCGATTGTTCGAAAGTAGGGAAATCATTCGGCCAGTCGTTTTCATTACCCAATCCCCACAGAATAACGGAAGGGTGGTTGTGATGTTGGGTAATCATGTTGGTTAGCATCCGGCGGGCTTGTATTTTATAAGTTTCTCCACCCAATCCGCCACGGCACCAGGGGATTTCTTCCCACACGAGGATACCTAATTCGTCACACAGGCGAAGGATGATGTTTGATTGCTGGTAATGTCCCAGGCGGATGAAGTTGACCCCCATTTCTTTCATGAGTTTCATTTCCGTCACCATTTGCTCTTCTGTCATGGCGGCTCCTACACCTGCATGGTCTTCGTGGCGGTGAGTACCTTTTAATAACAGGCGTTTTCCGTTTAGCTTGAAAGGACCGTAGTCTACAAATTCGAAGTGGCGGAAACCGATGGGTTCTGTTACTGTTTGTTCGCCTTCGGCTGTTTGGAGGGTAAACTCACAAGTATATAGCTGTGGCTGGTCAGGGCTCCAAAGCATCGGATTCTTGATAGCGATGTCAAACAGATGTACTTCTCCCAATGGTAGAATGTCCGTGGTGGTTTGTTCGGCCACTTTCTTTCCGTTCGGGTCTTTCAGAGTGAAGCGAACCGTAGCTTGGCGGGTGTCATTCGGATTGTAGAAGTTGGCTTGCACTTTCAGTGTTGCGCTCTTCAAGTCCTTCTGCACTGGGGTTTCCAGTTTAAAACCTACAAAAGAAAGGGCGGGCTGATAAATTAGGTTTACGTAGCGGTAAAGTCCTCCGTATACGTTGAAGTCTGATAAATCCGAAGGAATCATTTCTGTATCTCTTGAATTGTCGCAACGGATGGACAAAGGTACTTTGCCGTTGAACCGCTTGCGGCAATCGGGATTGGCTAATGCTTCACGGATTGCTTCTGTGATGTCTACGCTCCATTCATCGTAACCTCCTACGTGGCTGCCGACTTTGCGGGTGTAGATATATACTTCTGTTTTCTGTCCGGCTCCTTCAAATTCGAGGATCGTGCGGCCGTTGGTTGCCGGGTTCTGAATATCGAGCAGGGTGCGATACCATCCGGGACCCTGGTAATAGTTTACGTCCGGGTCTACGGCATCTTCCGCGTTGAAACAGTGGGGCAGGGTAACTGGCTGCCAAATGGGTACAGCTTCCGAAGAACCGGGGGCGGCTGCACGTACGGCTTCCCAAATGCTTCCGAGGTCACCTTTTAGATATTCCCATTGGCCGGTCAGCCGGATTCGTTGGCTGGCGGGAATCTTGGCACTTGCCGGAAGGGCTAGTACGGTAAAGGCTGTCAGTATATAGATAAGTAGCTTTTTCATGGTTCTTATAGATGATGATCGTTATAGTTTCTGTTCTTTTTCCAGTTTGTTTTTCCGTATCAATGCTTCGAGGAAATAATAGTCGGCATATACGATGGGCACATCAATTTCGCTGTTATGAGGTTTGGAGCCGGTGCTGTGGAGAAGTAGAAAACCGTTGTCGCCGTTTGGTTTCGCACGGTAGTGGGCAGTGAGGTTCTCTAAAATCCGGTCGGCTTCTTCTTTGTAAAGGTCTTTATGTTCCGGTACGTAGGTACTTAGTTCATAGAGTGCGGAAGCGATGCAGGTGGCTGCGGACGCATCCCGCGGTTCATTCGGAATTTCCGGAGCGTTGAAATCCCAGTAAGGTATCAGGTCTTCCGGCAGATTGGGGTGGGTGAAGATATATCTTTCGATATGCTTCGCTTGTTCCAGGAATTCAGGGAGTCCGGTTTCGCGGTAACACATCGTGTAGCCATACAGCGCCCATGCCTGTCCGCGTGCCCATGCCGATGAGTCGGCGTATCCCTGGTGGGTCACCTTGCAGATGGGGTTGCCGGTGATTGTATCATAGTTTACGACGTGGTACGTACTGTAATCGTCACGGAAGTGATTTTTCATGGTTGTACGTGCGTGGTTGACTGCTATATTATAAAAGGTGGAGTCATTCGTTTCGCGGGAAGCCCAGAATAGTAATTCCAAATTCAGCATGTTGTCGATGATAACGGGACATTCCCATTGGTCGGCATGGTGATCCCAGGAACGGATGCAACCTACGTTCGGCTTGTAGCGGGTAATGAGCGTACGTGCTGATTCGATCAGTATATCTTTATAGGTGGGATTACCGGTCAGACGATAGCCATTGCCGTAGCTACAATACATCTTGAATCCCATGTCGTGGGTAGTGCCGTTCTTCTTTTCTCGTTCCAGCATTTCTGTATGTTTCTCTGCTTTCTCTTTCCAGAAAGGATCGTGCGTATATTCATATACATACCAGAGTTCACCGGGAAAGAATCCGCTGGTCCAGTCTTTGGAAGGGACGAGACGCAGAGAACCGTCCGGTTCTGTATTACGGGGATTAGTCAGTTCACCCCATTGTTTGGCGATTCTTTTTTCTTTGCTTTCCTGTGATTCGTTGGCGCGTGCTTCATCTATTTTAGGAAAAGCATATTTGAGTTGTTGCTCGGCAAATGCAAAATTAGAATCAATCAGGTTTTGCTTTTGGGGAGACTGACAGCCAACTAAAAATGCTGTCCCGATGCTAAGTGCTAAAAGATAATGTTTCATATTTGTTTCCATATTATTATTTCTAAGTCGATGTTGCAAATGTATGGAAACGGAATAAAAAGGGCTTGTCCAGCTGTGCCGTAAATTTGCAAAATCATCCCAATTTCATTGGAACAATCGCTTCTATATCGCTCTTGGGACGTTTTTTATAATCTGGGATGATTTTGCAAACTATGTGATAAGTACTGCATCATAATTAAAAGGATCATTTTAATTTAGGCACGGATTACACGGATTACGCTGTTGCTTTGTGCAATCATATTTCAGAAAACCGTGTAATCCGTACCTGAAAATTTTCATTTATAAAACCAATTTAGAACTATTCTTCCGGTTGTCCTTTTACGTATTCGGTAGGCGAAACTCCATAGGCTGATTTGAAACATTTGGTAAAATAAGCAAGGGTACTGAAACCGGTAGCGATTGAAACTTCCGTCACATTCATGTCCGCCTTTTTAAGTAGTTGCGCAGCTACCTCCAGACGTTTATGGCGAATCAGGTCGTTCAGGGATAAATCTGTTACCGCCTTGAGCTTGCGGTAGAAATTACTCCGGCTGAATCCCATTTCATCACATATCATATCCACTTTTAAGTCCGGGTTATCCAAATGATCTTGGATGATCTCGAATAACTTCTGCATGAATTTATCATCGGCAGAGGTCGTTTCGATGCCCATTGATTGCAGTGAGAAGTTTTTCCCGTACATGGATTTTAATTTTTCCCGCTGTAACAACAGATTATAGATTCGTACCAGCAACACATCTATATTGAAAGGTTTCACTACATAATCGTCTGCTCCTGAAAGGAACCCTTCTTTGACGTGCATCACCATCGTGCGGGCTGTGAGCAGGATGACCGGAATATGGCCTGTCTGCAAATCATTTTTAATCATTGCGCAGAGTTCCAGTCCGTCTACTCCCGGCATCATTATATCCGTAACCACTAAATCGGGAAATTCTTTCAATATAATCTGGAAGGCTTCTTCGCCGTTTCCGGCCTCGAGTACCCGATAATGACGCTGCAGATGTTCTTTCACATAACTGCGTATATCCTCATTGTCTTCTACAAGCAGGATTGTTTTGCCTGCCAGGTAAGGAAGTTCTTCGGCAGATTCCTCTGACTGGCTGACAACCTCTTGCTCTTCCCGTTCGTTTTCGGATAGATTGTTTATCACGTTTTCTTCCATTGATTCTGGTTGCTCGTTATTTGGAAGTATAATGGTGAATATACTTCCTTTCGGCTGGTTGGAATCGACGCTGATTGCACCTTGATGCAAATGTACGACGGATTGGGTCAGACTTAGCCCGATACCTGTTCCGTTTACATTATCATTGGCTGTTTGAGGAGCGCTGACTTGATAGAACGGATCGAAAATATGTGTACGGGCAGTTTCCGGAATTCCTTTTCCCGTGTCGGCTACCTGAATAACGAAGTAGTTATTGCTATCGTCGGAGAGGACGAAAGTCGGATCGGTGGATATATTTTTCCCGAACCGTTGTTGAAGGCTCTCTTTATTGAGTGCTGCAATGAATCGCAGGGTAACTGTTTCTCCCGGAGGCGTGAATTTAAACGCATTCGAAAGTAGGTTGAATACTGCTTTTTCCAATAAACTCTGGTCAAAACATGCCGGGATTTCTCCTTCCGGAGCTTCATACAAGAACGTGATTTGCTTGCTTTCCGCTATTTGCTTGAAAGTATAATAGATTTCAAGCAGGAATGCATTCAAATCCGTATGGGTTAAACTTAGTGTGAGGCTGCCGCTTTGGTTCTTTTGTAAATCCATCAATTGATTGACCAGTAAGAGCAAACGACGGGCATTCTTCAAAACTAAGTCTAGTTTAGTTTTGATAAAATGCGGGACTTCTGCCTGGCGCACCAGTTCGTCAATAGGACTGATGATTAGAGTCAACGGAGTACGCAATTCATGTGAGAAGTTGGTAAAAAGCCGGATTTTGGTTTGGTGAAACTCTTCCATCCGTTGCTTTTCCATTTGGCGCATCCGCAGGTTGAGTTCCAGCTTATGTTTGCTGTACATGTAATAACCGATGGTGTAGGTGATTCCTATAAATAATAATGCATAGATCATATAAGCCCATGAGGTTTTCCAACAGGGAGAAAGAATGATGATTTCCAGCGTTTTTCCTTGGGTGTTCCATACATCGTCGTTGTTGGAGGCAATGACATGAAAGATGTATTTGCCGGGAGCGATATTGGTATAATAGGCTTCTTTACGGGTTCCCACATGATTCCAGTCTTCATCGTGTCCCACTAATTTATAAGCATACTGATTTTGTTCATGCAGAATGTAATTGAGCGCACAGTATGCAATGGAGAAATTATTTTGATTGTATGCCAGAGTGATGGTTTCTGTGTCGTCGGGATTGGCATCCAGCAAATGACTCTGATCGCCCGGTTGGATCACTTTGTTGTTAACGGTCAACTGGGTGAGTACTACCGGCGGCATCATATTGTTTTTTATCAGCGAGCGGGGAGCAAAAGACAGGAATCCATTACTTCCACTGAAATAAACTTCTCCATTAGGGAGGCAAATGCCTCCTTGCGGAGTAAATTCTAACGTTTCAAGGCCGGCGAAGCAGTCATAAACGTGCACTTGTCCCGTTTTAGTGTTGATTTCGGCAATGCCATTATCAATGCTAGCCCATATATTCTGGTTGTATTCTATTAAAGTATAGACCTCTTCGTTAGTCAGTCCTTCCTCCGTACCGATATGACGCACGATCCCTTTACCTTCCTGATATTGGTACATACCTGCTCCAAAAGTGCCGATCCATATTTCTCCGTTCTTCTTTCTTAGAATACTGGTTATGTAGTTATTTTCCAGTTGACGGGATGGATCTTTCTCCTCTGTCGAATATTGTATGAGAGTCTTTTTTTCTACGTCGTACTCATAGAGCCCGAATGAACGTGTTCCGATCAGATATACATTCTTGCGCAGAGGCAAAAATGCCCGGATGCTGGAGAAACTGATTGTTTCCCCTTTCTCTCCGATGGGGAACTTGCGCGTTATTTTTTTATCTTTGGTAATTCTGACTAGTCCCTGACGGGAAGTACTCCCTAGCCAAATGTCTTCATTCGAGTCTCGATAGATGGTATAAATACCCAGATTCTTTTCATTAAACTGATGAATAAGCGAGAAGCGTTTAGTCGGAATATGGAAACGGTATAACCCTCCATTGTTCGTGCCGCACCAGATGGATTCTCCTTCTATCATCAATGACTTGATGATATTCTTGTTGTGCATACCAACAGGACGTTCTTCCAGTAGGTAATTGGTGTATTCTTTGGTAGCCGGGTTGAATTGTAGCAATCCTCCTCCTTCTGTTGCGATCCAAAGAGAGCCTGTACTATATACCATCGGTCCGAAAATGTTATATAGCTTCTGTTCGCTGTTCCCCAGAGGGTGATAGAATACGAAACGGTTGTTGAGCGGATTGTAGTAATTGACTCCACCGGAGTAGGTGCCTACCCATAATGTTCCGGCACGGTCTACGCATAAACTGCGGACCGAGAAATGGCTTAAATTATTCCGGTTTGCTTCGAACTTGTTGTATTTGGTAATAGAGTCATCCGTCAGATTGAGAATACTCAAACCGTCGAATGTTCCGATAATCAGTTGTTGGTTTTGTTCCTGAAGACAACGGATATAATTATCTGTCAATCCGCTGTTGTGTTCGAAGAAGGTAGAGACTGTCTGTTTATCCGGGTTCCATTTATTCAGCCCCTTCATATCCGTGCCTATCCATATTTGCTGATGAGAGTCTTCGAATATGCAACTGATGGCGTTATCGGAAAGAGCCGGAGTGCTTTCTTTAGTTAGCTTTTGGGTGACATTCAGGTTCTTGTCACAAATCAATAGACCTTTATCGTGTGTACCTATATAGATTCGTTCCTGTTTATCAATATATAAAGAAGTAATAGATTCTTTGTCCAGTTGACCGTCCAATGTTACCGGCTTGAATGTCTTGCTTTCCGGTTGCCAAAAGCAGAGTCCGAGGCGTGTTCCTACCCACAGCTTACCGGATTTGTCCAGACAGAGAGAAAGTATGCTATTGCTGGGAAGCTCCGGATAATCTGCCAGTTGGTAGTTGGTGATGAGGTTTGTTTTCGGATCAAGATAGTTCAGTCCGTTATTGGTACCCACCCAAAGCCCTCCGCGTACGTTGTCCGGAAGTAATTTGGTGATATGATTGTCTGACAAGGAATTGTTATCCCGGTTGCTGTGTTTGTAGATGGTGAAATGTGCACCGTCATATTTGTTGAGGCCGTTACGGGTGGCAAACCATATATATCCTTTGTCATCCTGGCAAATGTCGAGCACGGACAACTGGGATAATCCGTTGTTCAGATTAAGAGTTGAAAAGTTGAATGCCCGGTTTTCTTCTGCATATAAACGGGAGTTACCGGAAGACAATAGAAAGATGAAAAAAAATAGGTAAAAAATAGGTAGTTGTTTTCTTTTAATGTGTAAAGTAATAAGGTTATTCTTTATCATAGTATTTTTTATAAATCTTTTGGTATCTCTCTTCCTTTTGAAATTTATTCAGCCATGTATTCAAACTATCGAGTAAAGCGGGTGATTGTTTGCTGACTGCCCATGAGTAGAATTGTGTAAAGCTGATCGCTGTATTTATATCTATTTGCGGGATGGAATCGGCAGCCGCGCGTGCGATGCTTTCGTCACAAACGGCATAGTCGATGTCTCCATGAGCTACCATTGAAATTAATTGTTCGGAACCGTATTTATCTATTTCTTTGATATAAATGGTATCTCCGATTTCATTTCCCAGGTTTTGGATGCGCAGGATGGAGGGAGAGCCTTTTACTACGTGAAGCGTCCGTCCGGCTAAGTCCAGTTGGTTACGGATGTAGAGGGAGTCGTTTTCTCCGTTTTCTTTCCGTTGCACGAGCACTTGTTTGTTGAGCGTGATGGGAGAGGTGAGGAGCAGAGAGTCTTTCAGCTCGCTGGTAGCTAATATGCCGCAGGCAATTACATCGTAACGTCCTTCACTTAATCCTTCCAGCCGTTTTTCGAAACTCATCAGGGGTGTTATTTCGGTTTTCAATCCCTTGTCGCGGGCAAAAGCCTGTATCAGTTCGTAGTGGAAACCGGAAACGGTATCACCGTCTACGTAGAAACTGATCGAGTTATATTCAGTCGCTACACGCAATATGCCTTCTTTGGCAATAGCTGTATAATCACGCGGGTGTCCTGACGGCTTTTTCTGATTACCGCATTGGCGGATAGAAAAGATGATTGCCAATACAATGATTACGGGCACTAAATATCGGGACAATCTCAATTTGGGGCGTGTTACCATAAGCCGTATAGATTTTGTTAATCATAGAAATTCCATGAAAGACCGAATTTCAGTACACGCGGATTGATGGGATAGTGAGGAGCCAGGAAGTAATTCGGGCTGCTCATACCTTGATTCACGTGATACATCATTACATAGAAACGTGTACGCTTTAGATGTAAGTTTGCGTATACATTCACTATCGGATAACCTCCTATCTCTACCTGGTCATTTTCCGGTTGCAAATAGAAGTTTTGGATAGCCGGCATATAAGCGGGTGCATTGTATTTACTGAAATAACGCACGTCGGCACCCAATTGTACACTAAGCACTTTCTTTGCCAGCTTGAACTGCATGTAGAAATTGTGATACAGCGAGAGATCAGGCAAAGGCAATACGGTCTGGTCGCTGGACTTTTGCCAGGTTACTTCATTATCTAAATGGAAGATTCCCAGCTTGAAGTCCTGATTAAGACTTGCTGATAAAACCTGTATGCTTCCACTTTTCTGTTCCGGCACTGCTTGTTGATTGAAATAAGTGTAATTCTTTATGTTTTCAACTCCTGCTTTCAAACGTGTTCTCCAACGTGCAATGCTTAACTCTCCTTCAATGCGGGTACGGAATTCCTTGTCCATATCATCGTCCCACATGAAATGTTTGGAGTGATAATGACGCATATAGAAAGGCGCAAGTGTATTGCTGACTTCACCGCGAGCTATAAGGCTGACAGTATCTTTCCACAACGGGAAGTTCAGGTCAATGTCTCCTTTCACATTGAATTGTCCGATTGCTTTTCCGGCAAGTCCCACTTCACCAATGGCATGGTAATGAAGTACATTTCCTTCACGTTTGGATAATTCGCCTCCAACAAATATTTCATTTTCATTGTATTTGTCGGGCAGCGGATTTCCTAGCATATTCATTAGTGTGTATTTGCTGATTTTATAGGAAGCGAATGCTGTCAGTCCGGCTTTGGCATATTTATTGAATCCTTCGAGTAACGCAATACCTATGGTATTCTTGATGCCGACGTAGGTAGTACTGTCTCTGACATTGGGATTATCCGTATCAAAATAAGTATTCTGATAATAATTCTTCTCACGCATGTCGTCATTAGAATTGAAGCTGTGACGCGCGCGCTCTACCTGAATGGTATGTATGAAACTAGTGACCGGCACAAATTCCTGCTTGCTAGGCGTCGTGTCATTTTCGGCTTGCGGTATGTCGCGACTGAATCCCAAATTATAACGTTGGGTCAGGAATACATAAAAGTCATGATTACGGTTGGTTGTGGCACTTAGTATGGTCGGGATATTGGTTGATTCATATTCCCTTTGGCCTTGTGCCATCTCTTCAGGCGCAGTGATGTACCGGTCGTCCTCAATACCTCCGTTTTCATTTGTCTTGAGGTAATTATTGCTGTATATGGCCTGCATCTGATAGCGGTCACCGATATAGCTGGCAAAAGCTGCTGCGTTGAAATAAGCCGTATTTTGGTTGTTATAATATCCTCGTCCGTACAAGTAATCTATGTTAAAACCGAAAGCCAATTTCTTGTTTACATTGACAGAGAAATAAGACTTAAAGCGTTCTTCTCCGTTTACTTTATTACCAGCTTTATGATACGTCAGATTGGTATAAGGTACGTTACTATTGGTGAAATTGAACTCCGTGGGACGAATAAAGAAACTGGAGAAAGGCTCCATAAAGATAGTAGGTTCCGGATCACGACGTTCAAAGAAGATGCGTGACATACGGGGAGAACCCATATTGGCCAGATAATTATAATGTCCGGTAAGTCCTTCGGTAAGATTGGTGTTTTGGAAGTGGTGATAAGCAGTATCCGCCGGGATGATAGTCCGGTCGCCCAACTGATTTTTAATACGCCACATATATAACTTCGGAGGTAATCCCTGTACTTCGACATTTGTACTATCCAGTCTGTCCGGAATCATGGCAGGGTCTACCTGGTTACCATATTGGTCGTATCCGTTTTCGTCCACTCTCTGGCGACCATTATCGAACTGTGCATGAACAGTTGTCAAACCTATAACGGAAAGTAATATATATAATAGTAAGATTCGTCTCATAATTGGAGGCAAAGATACTTACTTTAATTGATTTAATGATAATGGATAATTGAAAATTATGTTGCATACGTATTATACGTAGCTAATAATTATCAATTATCCATTGTCCATTATCTGTTAATTAAACCTCACGGATTAACTCCATACCTTTCTTGATAGCTTCCTCGTTCATAGGAATCAAGTGATGGTGGCGTTCCGGTAGGGTTTTCTTAAGTCCTTTGATAACATTCTCCAACGTTACGATGGAACGAAGCTTCAATAATCCGCCAAGTACGATCATGTTGAATGCTTTGGCATTGTTCATCTCGTTGGCTGCATCCATTGCGTCAATACGATACACTTTGATATCCTTGCGGGTAGGAGGATTGATAATTCCATAACCGTCATAAATCAGGATACCGCCGGGTTTCACTTTGCTTTCAAACTTTTCGAGTGAAGGCTGATTCAGAATGATGGCAGCGTCGTATTTACTAAGAATCGGTGAGGATATTTTCTCATCGCTTACAATAACTGTAACGTTGGCTGTTCCACCTCGTTGTTCGGGACCATAAGCGGGCATCCAGGTCACTTCTTTGCCTTCCATCAAACCGGAATATGCCAGAATCTTACCCATAGACAATACGCCTTGTCCACCGAATCCTGCTATAATTATTTCTTCTTTCATTGTTCTGTTGACTTTTAGCGTTATTCTTTATCTTTTAAATCACCCAGCGGATAGAATGGGAACATGTGTTCTTCCATCCATTTGTTAGCCTTCTCCGGAGTCATCTTCCAGCCTGAACTACAAGTGGAAACGATTTCTACCAGGTTGGAACCTTTACCGTTCATGGAGTTCTCAAAAGCTTTGCGGATTGCCTTCTTAGCCTTACGGATAGCCGGTACGGATTGTACGGACTGACGGGTTACGTAAGCTGTTCCTTCCAGTTGAGCGGCGATTTCAGTAATCTTCAATGGATAGCCGTGAAGTTCAACATCACGTCCGTAAGGACAAGTCGAGCTCTTCATGCCTACCAGTGTAGTTGGAGCCATCTGGCCACCTGTCATACCGTAGATCGCATTATTGATAAAGATAATCGTGATATTCTCACCACGGTTCAAAGCGTGGATTGTTTCGGCTGTACCGATACAAGCCAAGTCACCGTCGCCCTGATAAGTGAAAACGAGGCGGTCCGGCCACAGGCGTTTAACAGCAGTTGCCACAGCAGGCGCACGTCCGTGTGCTGCTTCCTGCCAGTCAATATCGAGATAGTTGTAGGCAAACACTGCACATCCCACCGGAGAGATTCCTACAGTTTTATCTTCCATACCCATTTCCTCAATGACTTCGGCAATGAGTTTGTGTACCACACCGTGACTGCAACCCGGGCAGTAGTGCATGGCGTTATCGTTCATCAGAGTCGGTTTTTTGTAAACCAGATTCTCGGGTTTGATTATTTCTTCTTTAGTCATAACTTCATCTCCTTATCTGTTGGTGAACCGTATAAAAAACTCCATCAGCTTGACAAAGATTGCCGCGCCGCATACGTAGATAAATACTTTGAAATCTTCTTTTGCCACAAAATAGGTGATGATGGCTGCAACAGCCAGAATCATAAAGAGGATATTCAGTATGTTTCTTATTTTATCGGGATTCATCGTTCTATTTACTATTATTAAAATTTACGATTTGTGATTGAGATTGCTTTGCGACTTACCATCGTTACTTGAATCGTAAATCGTAAATTGTCTAATCGTCTAATTACATTATTTTTTCTTCCAGAGCAGTTACAATCTCATCCGGATCGGGAACAATGCCACCGAGACGTCCGAAATGTTCTACCTTTATTTTACCGTTCACAGCCAGGCGCACATCTTCAATCATCTGTCCGGCATTCAGTTCGGTAACAAGCATACCCTTTACTTTATCGGCATAAGCAGCAATCGCTTTTGTCGGGAACGGCCATAATGTAATCGGGCGAAGGATTCCTACCTTGATACCTTTTTCACGAGCCAGCTCCATTGCTTTCTGACCGATACGTGCCATTGAGCCGAATGCGATAATCAGATATTCTGCATCTTCGCAATTGATCTCCTCAAAACGTACTTCGTTTTCTTCAATTTCACGGTATTTCTTCTGGAAGCGGAGGTTGTTTATTTCCATTGCTTCCGGTTTCAATTCGAGAGAAGTGATAATATTCGGTTTACGGTCTTTTGCCTTTCCGGTAGCAGCCCATGGGCATTGTTCGATCACTTCTGCTTCCGTGCGGCGTGGCTTCTGTGCAGGAAGAACAACCTTTTCCATCATCTGTCCAATCACACCATCGGCAAGGATAATAGCCGGATTACGGTATTTGAAAGCCAGTTCGAATCCTAACGCTACGAAATCTGCCATTTCCTGTACGGATGCCGGAGCAAGGGCAATCAGTTTGTAGTCGCCATGACCGCCGCCTTTTACCGTCTGGAAGTAGTCGGCCTGGCTAGGTTGGATAGTTCCCAGTCCGGGACCTCCACGCATTACATTCACAATCAGACAAGGAAGTTCGGCACCGGCGATGTATGAGATACCTTCCTGTTTCAAGCTCACACCGGGACTTGAAGATGAGGTCATTACCTTCTTTCCGCTACCTGCACCTCCATATACCATATTGATAGCTGCCACTTCACTTTCCGCCTGGAGTACTACCATGCCGGTTGTTTCCCACGGTTTCAGTTCAGCAAGCGTTTCCAACACTTCCGATTGGGGAGTAATAGGATAACCGAAGTATCCGTCGGCACCGCAACGGATAGCTGCGTGGGCGATGGCTTCGTTTCCTTTCATTAATACAACTTCTTCTGCCATATTCTTTTCTTTTATTCTACTTTTACTTTATACACTGAAATACATCCGTCCGGACAAACCGTTGCACACGAGCTACATCCGTTACAGGTATCTTCCTTCACTTGCCAGGCATAGTTATAGCCTTTCATATTTACCTCTTTATTGAGGGCGATTACATCGAGCGGACATGCCACTACACACAGGTTGCATCCTTTGCAACGCTCCGTGTCGACTACGATTGCTCCTTTGATTTTTGCCATAATCTTTATTTTATTACGTTATCTTTGAGTACGGTTATTGATTATACATCTCTTTTATTGATTGAACATATCTTTGTGGTAGAAATTGAGGATATCAATTGCCATTTTCCTGGCCTGAACGGCAGGGCTGTCCGGATTGAGCTCGATGGCATACTGGTAGTTGTCCAGTGCCCGCTTCCAATCTCCTTTTTTTCGGTAGGCATTTCCCCGTAAATAGTAAAGAGTATCTTTCTCTTTTTCGACAGAACTGTCCTGGAGAAGCTGGTCCAATTGCTTAATCGCTGTGTCCACATCCCCCTGATTGATAAGCTCTTTTAGGTTGTCTATTTGCTCCATTTCTTTCGTCTTTCGGGATTCTGAAACGCAAAGATAGTTTTTATTTATGTAAACAGGGCAAATGAGGACGGAAATTTGCAACGTTTTGAGTTTATTGCATATTCTATGAATATATAGTCAAGGTGAAGGAAAAACGATTCCCATCTTTTTGTTTATAACGAGAATATATCTATTTTTGTCGCCAACAATAAGATGAATTCTGTTTTCTCTGATAATGGATTATTAATAGACTTTGGCCTTGTAGAATACTAAAATGAAAGATGAACATGTGAATGATATAAGCAATTATCAGAAACTATATATGCAATATGCACCTATGTTGTTGCGTTTTGCCGGGAAGTTTATTTCTCCTTTCTTTGCGGAAGATATTGTTCATGATGTATTTCTTAGAATATGGGATAAACAAGTATTCCTGTTATCAGATTCAGAGGTTAAAAATATATTGTTTGTTGCCGTTCGAAATGCTTGTATAGATCATTTGCGTCGTATTAGTTTGGAACAGGAGTTTGCCGACAAACGTGCTATCCAGCTCAAATTAGATGAGTTGAGTTTTTATGACGGTGCTGATGAATTGTTTATGAGGAAAGACTTAATGGCACATGTGATGGCAAAAATAAATGAACTGTCCGAAAAGAGACGTGAAATTTTCCTGTTATCTTATATGGAAGGACTTAAAGCAGCGGAAATTGCCGAGAGATTAAACTTATCCACCCGGACAGTGGAAAACCAATTATACAGAACATTACTTTTCTTACGGAAAGAGCTTCAGACTGCTTTCGTCTATTTATTCATGTTCGTTTAGTGCTGATTTATTTCTACTCTTCGCAGTCTCGGAAAATAAAATAAAAAAAATAAAGAAGCCGGTGAGTAATTCCAGCTGATTGCTCGTTACATATATAAAAACAGGAAAATAGTATCTATTTATATATGGAAAGCATGACTTCAGATTTAATAATAGGATTTTTGAAAGGCTCATTGAATGAGAAAGAAATCAATCAGTTTTATGATTGGGTGAATGAAACGCCTGAAAATAAAAATATCTTTTTTGAGGCAAAGATGGTCTATGACGCTTGCTTGTCTAAAGGAAGTGATATCGATATGGATAAGAGTTGGCAGCGTTTACTGGAAAAGAAACAGGCTTCCAGGAAAATATACACGCTCTTTCGGAAGGTTCAGGCCTATGCAGCGGTGGCGGTGATAGCTGTTGCTTTTACTTCCGTCCTCTTTTGGTTATTGGGTGATACTTCTTCCGCATCTGTTGCCCGATATGTTGGTGGCGATGGAATTGTAGCCGATAAAGTTGTTTTGCCCGATGGCACCGAAATCAGTATGGGAAGTCAGACTAATTTCCGCTATGATCCGCAATATGGAAAGGAAAAGCGTGTTGTTTATCTGGAAGGAGAAGCCTTCTTTAATGTAGCTAAGCAGAAAGACAAGCCTTTTATCGTGGTTGTGAACGGGCAGGAAATAGAAGCTTTAGGGACGAAATTTAATGTCGATGCTTATCCGTCTGATTCCGTGGTAACTACCACATTATTGGAGGGCTCCATTCGCTTGGTTAGTGAGAAGGCAAACACTTCGACGGTTTTAACTCCGAATCAACAATATATATATCACAAAAACAAAGGTACTTATAAAGTGGCTCAGGTAGATGCTGCTCTTTACACCTCATGGATTTCTGGTTATTACTATTTCCATGAAGAGAATTTGGAAGGTATATTAGCCCGATTGGGAAATATTTACGGTGTCAGTTTCCGGATACAGTCTGATAAGTTGAAAGAACGCCGGTTTACCGGAACTTTCTATCGGGGGCAAAGCATCAAAGACATTTTGGACATAATTAATATTTCAATCCCTATTCGATACAGTATTAATAATCGGCAAGTGACAATTAATTGAGCCGTATAATCTAATAAAACATTATTATGAACAGTAGTTAGCCTTAAAAAAAGAGAAGAAGATTTTGGCGAATCCTCTTCTCTCCGAGAGATGCACGCATCTCCTAAATTAAACTTCCTTCGAACGGAATAGTATTTAATCTTAAAACTTACAAATGTATGAATAAACAGCCTATTGTCTATGGGTTTGCCCTAAAAAGAAGCATAAAAAATACAAAAATAACCTTTGCTGTTTTGTTGTTATTTATTCTGCAGGGCATAGTTGGTAACGTGTATGCGCAGGAAAAGAAAATATCGATATCAGTAAAAAATGAAAAACTTGAGACTGTGTTACGAATGGTAGAAAAGCAGACCAACTATTTGTTTTTCTATGATTCGGACGAAATCAACAAGCAACAACGAATCACAATTAATCAAACTAACAGTTCCTTGAAAGATGTCCTGGATGCGGTTGCAAGTAAAACCAACTTGTCATATACCATTAAAGGACGTCATATTATTCTAGCTAAAAAGCCCAACGTCTCTTCTACAAACAAAGACGGACGCGCAAACGGTTCGGAAAAGAAGATAACAGGTATCGTAAAAGATGAAGCAGACCTTCCTGTGGTGGGGGCTAATGTGATCGTTCCCCGAACAAAAAACGGAGTGATAACGGACATGAACGGTAATTTCTCATTGGAAGTAGTAGCTGGGGATGAGGTTGAAATCTCATATCTTGGTTATACGACACAAAAAATAAAAATATCTGCTCAAAACTTTCTGAATGTTGTATTGCGTGAAGATGCGAAATCATTGAACGAAGTAGTGGTAGTCGGTTACGGCTCTGTGAAGAAGTCCGACCTGACTGGTTCTGTCGCTTCTGTCTCCAATACAACTCTGCTTAGAGGTGGAAAAACGAACTCCGCAGGTGCGTTACAAGGAGAGTTGTCCGGTGTGACTATCACACGTTCGAATAACAAACCGGGTGGAGGGTATGATATAAAGATTCGTGGTATCAACTCTATCACTGCCTCTTCGTCTCCTTTGATTGTCATTGACGGAGTTCCCGGCGGTAATCTGGATTTCGTCAATCCGGACGATATTGAAAAGATTGATGTTCTGAAGGATGCTTCGGCAACAGCTATCTATGGTTCCAGTGGTGCAAACGGTGTAATCATCGTAACAACCAAAAGAGGACAGACTGGTAAGCCGAAAATTTCCTATAACGGTTATGTTGGTGTGAGATCTTATACAAACTTGCCCGACATGATGTCCGGTGACGAATATGTGCAGTTGGCGAGAGAGGCTACCCGTGGCGGAGCTCCCAATTATATTTATAAGAGAGACGAACAAATTTTTACCGACCCGTCCGAATTGCAGGCGGTGAAAGAAGGTAAATATTTCGATTGGTTGGATGCTGTGTCCAGTCCCGCTTTTATGACAAACCATAGCTTATCGGCAATTGGTGGTACGGAAGCTGTGAAATACGGTTTCTCTGGCGGCTATTATTTCGAAGATGGTATGATTCAGCCGCAAGAATATACACGCTACAACTTGCGTTCGGTAATAGATATCACTATTAATAAGCATGTTTCTTTTGGAGGAAGTATGTATGCGGTTCACAGTATTCGTGAAAAAGGTAACTGGGACTTGTTGCGTGATGTGTTCCGTATGCGTCCTACTCAACATCCGAATAGCTTGGTGACAGGTGAAGAAATATGGAAATATTCCGGCAATAATCTTTTCAATCCGTTGGTTACTTCTCAAAATCAGCGTTCTCAAGTGAAGAGCCTCAATCTGCAAAGTAATATTTATCTTAAAATAACACCTATTGAAAATTTAGAGCTTACTTCTTCATTTTCTCCCTATTTTACACAGACTTCCATGGGGGATTATATAGGAGTGTGGACAAAGGCACAGCAGGGAACTGCCAAAGGTGCTAAGGCGAATGCGACGAAAGATAATTCATTGAGTTGGATTTGGGATAACATTGTGAACTATACTTGGAAGAAGTCCGTTCATTCTATTACTGCGACCGGAGTGTTCTCCGCTCAGAAGTATCAGTACGACAGATTGTATGGTGCAAGCAAGGACTTGTCTTTCAATTCACTTTGGTATAACCTGAATGGAGGGGCTATCGAGAGCTTGACCTCCAATTTCAGCCAGTGGACGATGATGTCTTATGTAGGTAGAATTAACTATGGGCTGATGGATAGATACTTGCTTACAGCCAGCTTGCGTTACGATGGTTCTTCACGTTTGTCCGAAGGAAATAAATGGGCGCTTTTCCCTTCCGCGGCTATTGCGTGGAGAATCACTGAAGAAGACTTTGCCAAGAATCTGGATTGGTTGTCCAACCTGAAACTGCGTTTCAGTTATGGTCAGGCGGGCAATACCAACTCCGTGTCTCCTTATGCATCCGAAGGTAACATTTCGGGGTCTGTATATTATCCGTTCGGAACATCTACTTCCGTAGGAAATCTTCCTGCCAACATTGCCAATCCGATGCTGACTTGGGAGCGTACCTCGGAATATAACGTAGGTCTTGATTTCGGTTTCTTAGACCAACGAATTTCGGGTAACATTGAGTACTACAATCGTACTACCAATGACCTGTTGATGAAACGCAATATTCCTGTTCATTTGGGTTATTCATCGGTTACTTCGAATGTAGGTTCCGTAAGAAACAGTGGATTTGAGTTGCAATTGAATACCGCGAATATCGTAACCAAGAACTTTGCCTGGAATACGACCATCAACCTGGCTTATAACAAAAATGAAATCGTAAGTCTGGCTGACGAAGAAGATCTTAGCAATTATTCCATTCATCTGAAAGGCATGAGAGGACGCTATTCTGACAAGCGTTTCATAGGTAAGCCGGTAGATACGAACTGGACTCAGAATACAATTGGCGTATGGCAGTTGGGAGAAGAAGAAGAGGCTGCAAAATACGGTTGTGTACCAGGTAACTTCAAGATTAAAGACTATAACAATGACGGCAAGCTGACGGACGATGACTATATCATCGACGGTAAGAGAACACCGGACTGGACAGGAGGTATGACAAATATGTTCAAAATCTATGATTTCGACTTTTCATTCCACATGTATTTCCAAGCGGGAGCTACACAGTACGACCGATTCTTTGAGAACTTCGCATTAGAATGGAACAGCCAGAACTTCAACAATCTGCGAACTAATTACTGGACGCCGGAGAATCCTTCGAATACTATGGGACGCCCCTCACAGATGGGGTCCAGAGGTAATATCGCTTATGAAAGAACAGACTTTCTGAAAGTTTCCTATATCACGCTGGGATATACTTTGAACAAGAGACTGATGTCAAAATGGGGATTGGATAACGCCCGCATTTATGTGACTGTACAGAATCCTTTCATTCTTACGAAGTTCAGAGGTCTCGACCCCGAACAGCCCGATCTTACCAACATCGGAGATACGGACGGTATGACTATGAATGCTTTACTTGGTGTTAATATTTCATTTTAAAAAAACAGATCTATGATAAACAAAAGATATTTGAAGTATACGCTTCTGTTATTCACTTTTGGAATGACTGCTTGTTCTGATTTTCTGGACGAAGTGAACCATTCCAGTCAGTCAGCGGACAAATACTATCAGACAAAGGGTGGATATGAGAGTCTGATTGTAGGTTGCTATTCAAACTTGAAAAATATCTATAATACTACTACTTATCAGATATTTACACAACAAGGTACGGATATCTTCACACAGAATTATCCGACGGAAGTAGCGGCAATGAATCAGTATACCACTACCTATCAGTCAAATAACGGTACGATTTATGCGATGTGGAGCTCTTATTTCAATGCGTTGAATAATGTAAATGCTGCTATCGATCGTTCGAAAAGTGTCATTTTGAAGACAGACGACCCTGATGGAATAGAACCCAGTGCGTTGGCGCAGCTTGTGGCTGAAGCCAAAGCGTTGAGAGCCTGGTATTTGTTTGAGATTGTGAGGAACTGGGGACAGGGACCGTTGAAAATTAACGAGTCTAAAGAGCCGAGCTATACTGTCGAGTATTCGAATGGCTCCGCTTTCTACCAGCAGATTTTTACAGATTTGGAAGAAGCTATTAGTGTTCTTCCTTGGCGTCAAATGGGTTCCAATTACGGACGCATGTCCAAAGCCGCTGCGAAGCATATCCGTGCGTTGGCTTATCTGACACGTGGTTATGAAGAGTATGCCGATCCGAAAGATTTTGAAAACGCATTCAAGGATGCTGAAGATGTGTATCTTAATTCCGGACATAAGTTGCTGGACGACTATGCGATGGTACATCGTCAGTCGAATGAGATAAACGATGAAATTATTTTCCCTATTGGTTTTGCTGACGGAGCTAACTACAACACCAATATTTGGAATCAATGGTATATGATGCCTTATGCTATTGGCGGATGGCTGGGATTGGGCAAAGACAGTTATTATGGTAATGCGAGTATGCACGTGGAGGCGATTCCTACTAAATTTGCTTATATGATGTATGACTGGCAGAAAGACAGACGTCCTTCTGTGACCTTTATGAGTCCTTTGAATGGTAATGCGAGCAGTTCCACAGATGGAAAGGATGCAGGCAAGAACTGGTTTCAGTGTACTACTCCTGTAGATGGAGTGTTCGCCAAAGGCGATAAGATTATCTATTTCCCCGTACCTACCGATCCTGAATATAAGTATTGGGCTGAAACGGACAAGAATGCAGTGAGATACAAAGTATTCAACTACCCGATGGGGGATGATACAAATTGGGCGAATGATGATTACTACAAACACGCTTATCAGACAACGAACGCAACTTCTCGTACCTGTCTTCCTATCTGGAAGTTCAAAGATGGAAATGCGGAGTATAGAGAAGACGAATCCGGTTCGGGAACGCGTGATATCTATCTCTTCCGTTTGGCGGAAACTTGTCTGATTGCGGCGGAAGCGGCAGTGATGAATAACGACCAGCCCAACGCCGAAAAATATATTAACTACGTTGTTTCCCGTGCTGAAAAACATTCTCCGCAGAGTGGGCTTTCTCGTTATTCCAATGTCACGATAGATAATATTTTGGATGAAAGGGCCAAAGAACTCCTTGGTGAAGGATCACGTTGGAATGACTTGCAACGCACCGGCAAATTGGCTGAACGTGTATTGAAGTATAACTGGGATGTATCCAATATTTATGGTGGGACAATTAAGACTACTTTGACACAAGAGTCATTTGAGAGTAAGTTTAAATTGCGTCCGATTCCTTTGCAGTGGCTGAACTCTTTGTCCAATGGTCACGAATTGGGTAACAATCCGGGTTGGTAATCGAATGTTGAACCTTTAAAATGATATTCATATGAAAATGAAATATATACTACCGATATTATGCTTGTTGTTTACGTTTGTTTCGTGTCAGGAAGATAATACGCCTCCGCCGCCCAATCCGAATCCCAACTATACTGAAGTGGGGCCTTCTATGGAGTTCGTTCATCCCGGTATTCTACACACGACAGCTTCCATTACCCGAATGCAGAACTTTGTGAATGGTAATGTTTCTCCTGCTATAGATTGTTACAGACTGTTGCAGCAGAGTCCTTTGTCTTTATCTTCTTATAAGATTCAAGGTCCTTTTACGGTTATTTCACGTTTCGGACAGAACACTTCGTCGACCAAGACTCCGAGCGAAGAAGATCACGAAGCTGCTTATCTGAACGCTATCATGTGGTGTATTACCCAGAATCCGGCGCACGCCCAAAAGTCGATTGAGATATTGAACGCTTATGCCGGCACATTGCGTGAGATAGATATGAGTGATAATGACGCTCCCCTGTGTGCTGCTTTGCAGGGATTTCTTCTTGCTAATGCCGCTGAACTGATGAGACATACTTATCCTTCGGTATCGGATACGGATGTCAAATCTTGGGAGAATATGTTCCGCAACGTATTTATTCCGGTATTGAGAAACTTCTTTGCCAAATCTCCTTATGCGAACGGCAACTGGGGAACCGCTGCTATCAAGGCTTTTATGGCGTTCGGTATCTTTTTGGATGACGAAAGTTTCTATAACGAAGCGGTGACGTTTTTCTATGAGGGGCACGACAACGGAAGTTTGACGAACTATATTATGGAGAGTGGACAGTGTCAGGAAAGCGGACGTGATCAGAACCACACGATGCTGGGGATAGGACATCTGGCAGAAGCCTGCGAAATCGCTTATAATCAGGGCAACGAGACGCTTTGGAGCGCATCGGAAAACAGACTTATGAAAGGGTATGAGTATACAGCTAAGTATAATCTCGGACATGATGTGCCTTTTGAACCTTTCACGGATGTGACGGGAGTGAGATGGAATAATATCTCTGATGACGATAGAGGAAAATTCCGACCGGTATTTGAGATTGCTTACAATCATTACGTAACTCGCAAAGGGCTGGAAATGCCATATACGCAGCAGGTTATCTCGAGAATCTCTCCGGAAGGGGATGCTATGTGGTGTGACCATCCGGGATATGGCACACTACTATTCCGTACGGAATCGGGTATGCCACCGAGCGAAGGAGCTATTGATGCGAAAGGAAACGAATGGAAGATCGCTACGGCTAACGCAACAACTGCAGTAGACGGAGATAATTTGGTTGTGACGCCTTCTTTACAAGGTAATGGGAAATACCGAGGTGATATAGAGAGAAAGTCAACCTTCCACGTAGGTAATTACCCTATTGTAGCGGTAGTTATAGAAGGTCTTCCGGCGAAGAAAGCGATAACGTTTGACTCTCCCGAATATGGATCTTTAATAAATGATAAAGGTAACCAGCACGGACATGGCACTTATTCTACCGTTGAGAAGGAGTATGGTACCGTTTATTACTGGGATTTGGTGACGGGAGCAAGTTACACGTTAGGTAAGCCGATACCTACGGATCAATCATTCAATATGTCTCTCAAGTTGAAGATTGCTGATCTAGAATATCCGGACGGCGTATCGCCTTATACCGTTAAATGGATGAAATCCTTTAGGAACGAAGCGGAACTGATTAAATATCTGGAAGAAAACTAATCACCTTCCAATTATAAGGTAAAAAGAGGATAAAGGGAGGGTGTGTCTTGAGTTACTGTAGGCTTTCGATACACCCTCTTGTTATATACACACCATTAAAATATAGGTAAATGATAAAGAAAAGAATACTCTCTTTATGGATAAGTTTATGCGTTATCTGTATAGCCGGTGCTCAAGAAAAAGAACTGGCTTATTGTAATCGGCAGATATATAAAACATTGAAAGCGGTAGGAACTTCTTCGAAACTTCCGAGAGCCATTGAAGCCGGTAAGTCATCGTGGGATATGGTGACTCCCCACGACTGGACAAGCGGATTCTTTCCGGGAGTTCTGTGGTATGATTACGAATACAGCCATGAGCCGGAAATAAAGGAAAAAGCTGTTCATTTTACGAAATTGCTGGAGTCTCTGTCGAGCAAAGTTACCAGTCACGATATGGGATTTCAAATGTTTTGTAGCTACGGTCATGCTTATCGTCTTACGAAAGATAACTACTACAAAGATATCCTGCTGAAAAGTGCGGACGAACTGGCGAAACTTTACAATCCCCGTGTAGGTACCCTCTTATCGTGGCCTTGGAAAGTGAAAGAAAGCAATTGGCCTCATAACACGATTATCGACAACATGATGAATCTGGAACTTCTTTTCTGGGCTGCCAAGAATGGAGGAGGGAAGAGACTCTATGATATCGCTTTGTCTCATGCTCGTGTGACGAAAGCTAACCATTTCCGTGCAGACGGTTCTTGTTACCATGTAGCTATCTATGATACCATTTCCGGAAAACTCATCAAAAGAATCACTCATCAAGGATATAGTGATGCTTCGATGTGGGCGCGCGGACAGGCATGGGCTGTCTACGGATATACGATGGTCTATCGTGAAACACGTGACAAAGAATATCTTCGCTTTGCCGAAAAAGTGGTAGACCTTTACATCCGTCGCCTGCCTGCCGACTTGATTCCTTATTGGGATTTCGATGCTCCCGATATCCCAACTGCTCCCAGAGATGCTTCGGCAGCGGCTGTTGTCGCTTCAGCTTTGTTGGAACTGTCGACGTTGGAAGACGATAAGGAGCGGGCAGACAAGTATTATAAATTGGCGGAGAAGATACTCCGCAACCTTTCTACGAAGAAGTATCAGAGCCGTGATAAGAATCCTGCTCTCTTGCTGCACTCTACCGGACACTATCCAGCCGACGATGAGATAAATGCCTCTATTATCTATGCTGATTATTATTACATTGAAGCGCTCATGAGATGGAAGAAGATACGTGTCGGGCAATCTTTGTCCGAAGCGAACAAGTTCATGCATCCGGGTATTCTCCATACGAAAGAGAGTCTGGAGAGGATGAAATATTACGTAGATCATCGGATAGAGCCGGCTTACAGTTCTTACCGATTGCTCGAAGCTGATTCTTGTGCTTCGTCCACTTATCAGATGCAAGGCCCTTTTGAAGTAATAGCTCGCTTGGGAGTGAACAAACATACCAAACGCCCTAGCGAAGACGATCATAAGGCAGCTTATCTCAATGCCTTGATGTGGACTCTCACCGGAGATGAAGCCCACGCCCGCAAGTCGATAGAGATATTGAATGCTTATAGCGCCATGCTGAAACTGATAGGTCCGAATGACAATGACGACCCACTATGCGCTTCTCTACAAGGCAGTATGTTGGCGAACGCGGCAGAACTAATTAAACATACTTATTCCAAAGTCACTCCGGCGGAGATTGCCGGTTGGGAGAAGATGTTGCGAACGGTATTCATTCCTGTATTGGACACTTTCTTCAAGGCAAAACCATATACAAACGGCAACTGGGGGGCTGCTGCTACCAAAGCATACATGGCCTTCGGCATTTTTCTCGAAGATGAAGCTCTCTACAATCAGGCTGTTCACTTCTATTACAATGGGCACGACAACGGAACGATTAAGAATTATATTGGCGAGAACGGACAGTGTCAGGAGAGCGGTCGCGACCAAGACCACGTGATGTTCGGCTTGGGTAATTTGGCGGAAGTCTGCGAAACCGCTTATAACCAGGGGAATGAGAAGATGTACGCCGCTCTTGACAACCGTCTGTTAATCGGTTACGAATATACAGCGAAATATAACTTGGGAGAATCGGTTCCCTTTACTACGTGGACTGATATTTCGGGCCGATATTGTAACTGGCAAACTATCTCGGACAAATTACGGGGAGTGTTTCGGCCTATCTATGAGATCGTATATAATCATTACGTCACTCGCAAGGGATTGGATATGCCGTATACTCGCCGGGTTCTCTCCAAGATGTCAGTAGAGGGAGCTTCCAAATGGTGTGATGGTCCCGGCTATGGAACATTGTTCTTCCGGACGGACATGGATGATGATTATATTCGATATGCTGATCCATTCGTTGGTACCTCCGACAACGGACATACCTTTCCCGGAGCTTGCATACCTTTCGGTTTCATTCAAGCAAGCCCTGAAACGGGCAATGACGAATGGAAATATTGTAGCGGATATAACTTTGCGGATGATTCACTTATCGGTTTCGCCCAGACGCATTTGAGTGGGACGGGGTGTCCCGATCTAGGAGACGTTCTTCTATTGCCTTTCAGTGGAGAAGTGAAGGACGGAGTCTATAGAAGCAAGTTTGATAAAAAATCTGAAAAGGCGTCTCCCGGATACTATGCCGTCCGATTGACGGATTCTTCTGTGGATGTGGAATTGACCTCCACACAGCGTACCTCTTTTCATCGTTACGTTTATCATTCCGCTGCTCCTGCCCGCTTACTGGTAGACCTCCAAAGCGGGATCGTTTGGGATAAAGAACGGCTGAAGACGCATATCTTGTCCGCTGAAATGGATATGCCCGACAATCATACCATCACAGGTCATCAAGTGGTAGAAAATTGGGTAAAGCGACAATACTATTATGTGATCTCTTTTGACAAGCCGTATGTTGTACGTGAAGTGCTTTCATCGGCAGTAGAGGAGAAGGCGAAACGGCTTATTCTTGATTTCGACCTTGCTGAAGGTGATACGCTGCAAGTGAAAATAGCGCTCTCTTCCGTTTGCCCGGAAGGCGCAAAAGCGGCATTAGCGAAAGAGAATCCGGGATGGGACTTCGACAAGATTCGTATGGAGGCCCGTCAACAATGGAACAACTTGTTTGATCGGGTAAAGGTGACAGGTGGCGATGAACAGAAAAAGAATTTCTATACTTCGCTCTATCACCTGTTTATCCAGCCCAACGACATGGCGGACACAGACGGACGTTATCGGGGTGCTGACGGTAAAGTGTATACCTCGAAGACGGGCTCTTATTATTCCACGCTTTCCCTTTGGGACACCTATCGTGCAGCTCATCCCTTGTACACCATTCTCTCCCCGGAGCGGGTGGACGGAATGATACAGAGTATGCTCGAACACTATCGCATGATGGGCTATCTTCCTATCTGGGTATTGTGGGGAAAAGAGGCACATTGCATGATAGGCAATCATGCTATCCCTGTCATCGTGGACGCCTATCTGAAAGGCTTCCGGGGATTTGATGTGGAAGAGGCGTATGCCGCTATCCGTGGAAGTTCTACGGTCAGCCATCAACATTCGGACTGGGAGGTTTATGATCGTTATGGATATTATCCTTTCGACATCATCCCCAAAGAGTCGGTTTCTCGTACATTAGAGTCCGCCTATGATGATTATTGTGTAGCCCGCATGGCGAAATCTTTAGGAAAAGAGAAAGATTATGCTTATTTCTCCCGCCGAGCTTCCTACTACAAGAATCTGCTGGATCCCTCTACGACTATGATGCGGGGAAAGGATTCGAAAGGAAAGTGGCGTACACCTTTTAATACATTTCTATTATCTCATGCGGCGACCTCTGGCGGTGACTATACTGAAGGCAACGCCTGGCAATATACTTGGCACGTGCAACATGACGTGGAAGGATTGATCGATTTACTCGGAGGCAAAGAGAAGTTCGTTAACAAACTGGATTCTTTATTCTTTTTAGAATCATCCGTAGAAAATACAGGGTTCACACAAGACGTGACCGGACTTATCGGACAATATGCACATGGCAATGAACCCAGCCATCATGTAGCTTATTTGTATAACTATGCCGGACAACCTTATAAAACCCAGCAACTCATTCGTGAGATCTTTGACCGTTTTTACCTCCCCAAACCGGATGGATTGTGCGGAAATGATGATTGCGGACAAATGTCAGCATGGTATATCTTCTCTGCAATGGGGTTCTATCCGGTGAATCCGATTGGGGGAGAATATATATTGGGAGCACCACAGGTGGAAGAAGTTACTATTTCATTACCGAATGATAAAACGTTCACGATGCAAGCAAAAGGATTGTCGAATGAGAATAAGTATGTGAAGTCGGTAACGTGGAATGGCAAACCCGTTGAGAATTTCAGGATACATCATTCGGAAATCATAAAGGGAGGGGAGTTGGTTTTTGTGATGACCGATAAATATTGAGTGTTTTTGATTAACTCTCATGCACATATATCGGTCGTATGTATGATGGGGAGTATATGATATTCATGTGTACAATAGAACATACTCATCGTTTTACAAATATAGTTTATTTATTGAAATTAGCAGCTAAATATCTTTATGAGACATATCCTTCACCTCTTTAACATCTTCTGCATCGCTTTGTTCATCGGTGATAGCGGGTGAAGGCCTAAGCTTCACCTGCCTCTTCATCAGGGCTTCTTTTGTTTTCAACTAGTTCCATTTTTTGTTTCATACCTTGAAACGAATAGTTTCCCGTAGTGAAACTGTTTGTTTCTCGGTGTGAAACGAATCGTTTCACCGTATGAAACTTTTGGTTTCTAGCGCTTGAAACAAAAAGTTTCAGTAGGCTGGAAACTAGTTAGAACGTAGCTTTACCAATTATACTCATCCGTGTAACTGTCAAAGACCGGTTCTTCGGTGATACCTTTCCGGCGAAAAAGTTGGCGGATATAGTTTTGATCTGCGGGGCTTAGGAAGCGTTCTTCGCGATAAAAGCGATAGTAAAGCGTTTTTCCGAAATGTCCGATCAGTTGTTGCTTGATGTTTGTTCCGTCCTTATAAGGTACGTTGTCCAGCAGGTGGCTGATACCCCATGCCACATGTATCTTTTCTGCGTTTTGGAAGTGGGGACAGTCAATGCCGGTGGCCGGAATACACATTGGGTTTACGATACTGATGTAGGACGTGTCAGTGGTAGTGAGAAGCGCAGCCACCCGACGCAGGCAATTGCTATTTTTCGGACATTGCTCGTTGTAGCAGCGGGCGTAGTTGAAAGGGACTGTTTTGTTTTTTAATTTATTGTCGTTCATTTTATATTGTATATTACATACATGATTGACAAAGGTAGTGCTTTTATTGTGGAAAGGTACAATTTGAAAAAGAAAAAACGTGAAAGGATGGGTGAAGGGAACCCCCCTTCACCTATAAACTGCTTATAGATAGGATAATATAAGGAAAGTGAAGGGTGAAGAGAATGTCCATTATAACTCTTCGCATACCCGCATTTCCATACCTTTATATACCACTACAATCTTGTGTAGTTGCGTGGAGCCAATAGCTTGTTTCACTGTGTCCGTATCGGCATAGCGGTTGGCTTGGGCGATGGCTTCCTGACGCAATTCCTCCACACGGTTTTCAGAATCGCGATATTTGGCGTATTTCAACTCAACGATGTAGCTGTGCTTCATGTCAGAATATATGTCCAACATGGGACAAAGGAAAATATCGACGTAACCCGCTTGTGTATCTTGCTCGGAGATAGGACGGTAGAAGCGGTTTTGCGCGGTCATGGCCAAGGTGAAGCCGTGAACGAAGAATTCGCCCTTTTGCTTGTCACGCTGGGATGCATAACGTTTCAGGCAGTCGGCAATGTAGCCGAAATAGGCTTGCCAATTGCCATCATAGGCGAGCTGACTTGAAAGTTCGCTCTTTTCGTAGCTGCTGAAATTCAAGTCTGCGTCGTTGTAGGTATTCAGCAAATAAGTGTAGAGCTGCTCTTGAACCACCAGGTTCGGAATGGTCAGTTTGGTCTTTCCTTTATATATTCCGCTAATGGTCAACATTCCGAAATAGTAGAGCAGGCTTATAAAATTGTCCGGACTGGTGATGTTGACGGCAGGGAAACCTTTCTTCAGTTCACCGGTGATATAGCCTTGACTCACTAAAGTCTGAATGACGGAAGCATCGTGTGCAAACTCCTTATCCTTTCGAATGAGCATACGCAGCTTTTCATAGTCGATACGTATATTATCTTCTATCATTTCTTGTGGTGCTTTGCCGTTATCTATGTAATTCTTCACGAAGTAGAGCACCATGTTGGAGTTGTACATGGTAGTTTCACCGTAACAATCCTGCGCGAAGCAATAATTGTCGTACCACGGTTTCATTATTTCCATCAGTTCGTCAACAGTATGGCGGAAAGGGCTGTTTGTTGAATAATAAGTCAGCATTTCGCGCACTTCTTCTTCGGTGAACCCCATCATTTGGTTAAATTGGGGGGTAAGTGAGTAGTTCGTGCCGATGTTGAAGCCACTCGTCAGGTCATCCATCGTTACGGGGCTTACGCCGGTGATGAAACAACGCTCTATGCTGGAATAAGTTCCTGCCTTCACCTTATTGAAGAAAGCACGCAGATAACCTTCGCCATGCGTTTCATCAGTGTAGCGGTGCAAGCTTTCCGCATCGGAAAGGATGGCGTTGGTGAAGTGGTCGTATTCGTCGATGAAGAGATACATTTTCTGTCCGGCACGTTCGCACTCCGAAACCAAATAGTCCAGTTGGTTGACAGCCCCGTCCTTTTCGTCCAATCGTTCTCTGATACCTTGTGGCAGGAGGTCGGAATAGACTTCACAGAAGAAGTCGAAACGGATTTGGCAATGTGCATCCAGTCCTTTTCGATAATCGTTCAGTTCGCTGGTGATGCCTGAAAAGTTGAGGTAAAGCACCAGGTAGCTGTTGCGGTTTGCTGTGGGATGCTTCCCGATGTAGAGGTCGCCGAATAAGTCGTCGAACTTATCGCGGGTACGCACATCGTAGTAGTGTTGCAGTACGTTCAGCGTGAGGCTTTTGCCGAAGCGGCGGGGACGGATGAAGAAGAAGAACCGGTCTGCCTGCTCTATCATAGGAATGAAGCGGGTTTTGTCTACATAATAATAATCTTCGCGGCGGATGACTGCGAAGTTCATCATACCGTAAGGCAAACGCTTTCTGTTGGGTACTATATATTCCATTGGATCCATTTCATGTCCTCCTGCTGATTTCTTATTTAACAACTTGCTTCTTTAGCGTTAACGACACAAAGATAGTAAAAGTTCTTTTGGGTACGAGGCATCCTCAAAAAAGTATTGGAAAAACTCATTCACACAAAGAACTGCAGCCCTGACAAAGCTATTCTGAAACAGCAGTGAAGGGGCGGAAATAATTCTCGGGGTTAGCTTGTATTTACTGGAAGATACTGTATTTTTGTGCAGAACTAAAAAAACAGATTATGTTGGACATTATTTTGATCGTAATTAGTGCCCTTTGTATGATAGCCGGGTTAGCAGGTTGTATTCTGCCGTTTCTTCCCGGTCCGCCTATTGCTTATGTGGGGTTGGTCATTCTGCACTTCACGGATAAGGTACAATATTCTACGATACAATTAATCGTATGGCTATTGATTGTAGCTGTTTTGCAGGTATTGGATTATTTCACTCCGATGCTGGGAAGTAAATATAGTGGCGGTAGTAAATGGGGGAATTGGGGATGTATTGTAGGAACTCTTGTCGGTCTTCTTTTCTTGCCTTGGGGTATTATTCTTGGTCCGTTTCTAGGGGCGGTGATTGGTGAACTATTAGGAAATAAAGAGTTCTCGCAGGCACTCAAATCAGGTGTGGGCTCTTTACTCGGATTTATATTCGGAACTTTACTGAAGTTCGTTGTCTGCGGTTATTTTTGCTATCAATTTATCATAGGTCTTATTCGGTAACCTATTTGATGTTGTAAAACATTCGTAAGAATAACCTATCTATTGCCTTTACATAGAGTACTAAATCGATGTGTGTTCGTCTTTATTGAAGTAGCACATTGAGGTAGTACCATGAAAAAGACTTTTACTTATCTTTCTTTTATCATCTTCTTGGGGTGGTTTCCCTTGCTTTTTGCGGGAGAAATTTATGTATCCCTGCAGGGGAATGATAAGAATCCCGGGACAAAGGAAGCCCCGTTTAATACATTAAACCGGGCAATCAAACAGGCTCGTGAATGGCGTAGACTGAATCGGCCGGAAGTAGCCGGAGGAATTTATATTCGTTTGGAAGAGGGTGTTTATGCTCAGCGTAATTCTCTGTTTCTTCGTCCGGAAGATAGTGGGACGCCCGATTCTCCAACGGTGATTTGTGCAGTAGATGGTGCTCATCCTGTGATTAGTGGTGGAGTTGCTGTTACGGGATGGAAGCGTGGATGTAATCATCCGGCAATTCCTGAAAAGCTAAGGCAGAAGATATGGTCGGCAGAGGCTCCCCTAATAGGAAATAGAAGAGTCGAAACCCGACAAATGTGGGTGAATGGTCATAAAGTTCAAAGAGCTGCTCAATTTCCTGACGGAGGATGGGAACGAATGATTGACTTCAATCCGGAAGAGCAAACAATTACAATTCCCGTTTCTCAAAGTGTAAATCCGAAAAGACTTCAAAGTGCCGGTCAACTAGAAATGATTGTTCATCAACGTTGGGCGATTGCTATTTTGCGTGTGAAAAGTATAGACGCGAAAGATGGACAAGCTGTAGTTCGCTTCCATGAACCCGAAAGTCACCTGGAGTTTGCGCATCCCTGGCCGCAACCCGTCATCGGAGGAGAGAAAGGCAATTCTTCCTTCTGCCTGACCAATGCACTGGAATTGCTGGACCAACCCGGTGAATGGTTTCAGGAATATCCTTCCGGCACGATTTACTACTATCCGCAGGCAGACGAAAATATGGAAACAGCTGAAGTGATTATCCCTGCCTTGGAAACTTTAGTGACCATAGACGGTACATTGTCCCGTCCGGTAGAGCATATACAATTTGACGGAATTACTTTTGAGCATACCTCCTGGATGCGTCCTTCTTATCAGGGACACGTCACCTTGCAAGGGGGATTTCCTTTATTGGATGCCTATAAACTACAAGAACCGGGGCTTCCGGAAAAAGCGGAACTGGAGAATCAAGCCTGGATCACCCGTCCCGAAACGGCGATACGTGTAAGAGGTGCCGAACATATTGATTTCAAACATTGCACGTTCCGTCATTTATCGTCCACCGGACTGGATTATGAATGGGCCGTTACTGCATCGAGCGTCGAAGATTGTCAATTTACGGATATTGGAGGAACGGCTTTACTGGTCGGCGCATTTCCGGACGGAGGATTTGAGACGCACATTCCTTTTATTCCTGCTGACGTACGGGAATTATGTTCTCATATTATTATCAGAAACAATTTCATAAGTAATGTGACTAATGAAGACTGGGGATGTGTAGGTATCGGCGCCGGATATGTCAGAAACATGGATATTTCTCATAATGAAGTCTGCCATCTGAACTATTCAGGGATTTGTGTAGGCTGGGGATGGACCTCGCTGGAGAGCGGAATGTGCAACAACCGGATAGAAGCAAACTATGTACATCACTTTGCCCGTCGGCTATACGATGCAGGCGGTCTGTATACTCTTTCCAACCAACCGGGTTCCGTCATGCGAAATAACCGGATCGAACATTTAATCGAAGCCCCCTACGCTACGAATGACCGGGCTTTTTATATCTATCTGGATGAAGCTACGGACGGATATACAATGGAGAACAACTGGTGTCCCTCTGAACGTTTTGATTCGAACCGCCCCGGGAAAAAGAACGTGTGGAAGAATAACGGGCCTCAAGTGGCGGACAGTATTAAGTACAAAGCCGGAAGAATAAAGCAAGATTGAAACAAAACACAGTGAACTGGCATAGCAGTCAATAAACTAGTGTAATAATCATTAGAACTAAACTAGTATGGTAATCATGCCGACTAATATGATAATTATAGTAATCAATAAACGATATTTAATCAATAAAATAGATGAAACCAACGAACTACCACTTATTTGATTTCCTTGATTTCGATACCGAGTTATCAAGGAATGAGTCGCTTTGGAAAGCATACAAGCCAACGGCTGTTTATGAAAAGGAAGGAGATATTTACGTAACAGTTCCCTTTCAGAAGCAAAAGCTGGCTAACGATATGATGGCGGATACCGATGTTCCCCAGGAGGAATATACGTTAATCATCCGTCAGTATAACATCGGCATCACCCGCCTGTTTCTTGGCTTCGGCAATTATGTACTGACAGATGAGTCGGAAATGCTGCAATTCAGTGACCGGATTCAGAAAGTGCCCCTGTTTATAAAAGAACAAAAAGGGAAATGGATTCTTTCGACAGAAGACGGAACGAAGCGTGCCGTTATCAATATGGAAGAGCCTCTATTAGACCGATGGAGCGAATTGCTTCCCGACCCTCAAGAAACGCTTGACATCACTTTATACCCTGACGGAAAACGTGAAATCCGCTTGTCAGCCTACGACCATTTTTCGCCTCCCCGTTACGATGCGCTACCTGTTGCCTTTTGCAAACGCGACGGTCGGAAAGAACGTGCAACACTTTCTTTTGAATGTAAGCCCGATGAATGTTTTGCCGGAACCGGAGAGCGTTTCTTTAAAATGGACTTAAGCGGACAGACTTTCTTCCTGAAAAACCAGGACGGACAAGGAGTCAATAACCGGCGTACCTACAAAAATATCCCCTTCTATCTATCCAGCCGAATGTATGGAACATTCTACCATACATGTGCTCATAGCAAGCTTTCGCTGGCCGGACATTCCACCCGTTCCGTCCAGTTTCTAAGCGACCAGGCATTGTTGGATGTATTTGTGATAGGCGGTGATACGATGGGAGATATTCTTCGTGGCTATCGTGACCTGACCGGCTATCCGTCTATGCCGCCTCTTTGGAGTTTTGGCGTTTGGATGAGCCGTATGACTTATTTCAGTGCCGATGAAGTAGACGAAATATGCGACCGCATGCGTGCCGAACACTATCCCTGTGATGTAATTCATCTGGATACGGGCTGGTTCCGTACCGATTGGCTCTGCGAATGGAAATTCAATGAAGAGCGGTTCCCCGATCCGAAAGGATTCATCGGGCGGTTGAAAAAGAACGGCTATCGTGTTTCTTTATGGCAACTTCCATACGTTGCAGAAAATGCAGAGCAGATTAATGAAGCCAGAGCCAATGATTATATAGCCCCATTGACCAAACAACAAGCGACCGATGGTTCCAACTTCTCCGCCCTGGATTATGCCGGAACAATCGACTTTACTTATCCGAAAGCAACCGAATGGTACAAAGGACTATTGAAACAACTCCTGGATATGGGAGTAACCTGTATCAAAACCGATTTCGGTGAAAACATCCACATGGATGCCCTCTATAAAGGCATGAAACCGGAATTGTTGAATAACCTGTATGCCTTGCTTTATCAAAAGGCCGCTTACGAAATTACGAAAGAAGTGACAGGTGACGGCATTGTCTGGGCACGTTCCGCATGGGCGGGATGCCAGCGTTATCCTTTGCATTGGGGAGGCGATTCATGCAGTTCTTGGGATGGAATGGCAGGTTCTCTGAAAGGCGGTCTGCATTTCGGCCTGTCGGGATTTGCTTTTTGGAGCCATGATGTTCCCGGCTTCCATACATTGCCCAATTTTATGAACTCGGTAGTAGCAGATGATGTGTACATGCGCTGGACCCAATTCGGCGTATTCACATCGCATATCCGTTATCATGGAACCAACAAGCGTGAACCCTGGCACTATCCGGCCATAGCTCCGTTGGTGAAAAAGTGGTGGAAATTGCGTTATTCGCTCATTCCATACATCATAGAACAAAGTAAACTAGCCATAGAAAGCGGCTATCCGCTCTTGCAGGCACTCATTCTGCATCATCCGGAAGATAAACTTTGTTGGCATGTGGATGATGAATACTATTTCGGCAATGATTTCCTGGTAGCTCCGGTGATGAACAGCGAGAACCGTCGGGATATCTATCTTCCCGAAGGAAAATGGGTGAACTTCTTTACGGGAGAACGTCTGGAAGGAGCACGCTGGTTGAAAGACGTATATGTTCCATTGGAAGAAATGCCCGTATATGTGCGTGAAAATGCCGTGATACCCATCTATCCGGAAGACGTGGACTGTACGGATGAAATGGATTTAAGCAAGAGCATAGCTCTACGCATAGATAATGATTATAAAGGATTTTGGAATAGATAAAATAGAAATAACTTAAGTTTTGTAAGTAGCCTGAAAGGCTTACATAATATAGCGTAGGGTAATACCTTACGCTATATACCAAGAGGCTTTCAACCTAATAAATTACTTCCGAAACTTGAGTAGAATAAATAAAAAATGGCAGAGTATGAAAACATGGAAGAGTAATTTAGAAGAAACAAAACAACGTTATATAAATTGGTGGAACCATAAAGGAATCATTCTCAATATGTGGGAACACTTCCAGGAAGGAGTGCAACCACATGCAGAGATAGTACCTCCCGCGCCGGCAAAAGATTTGTCGCAAAAATGGTTCGACCCTCAATGGAGAGCTGAATATCTGGACTGGTACGTAGCGCACAGTAGTCTGAAAGCGGATATTCTTCCGGTTGCGAATACCCAACTGGGTCCCGGTTCTCTAGCCGCCATCTTAGGCGGAGTGTTTGAAGGCGGGGAAGATACCATCTGGATTCATCCCAACCCGGATTTCACCGATGAAATAGTCTTTAACCCCGAACACCCGAACTGGATTCTTCATAAAGAACTCTTGAAAGCCTGCAAAGCGAAAGCCAACGGACACTACTTTGTCGGTATGCCCGACCTGATGGAAGGACTGGATGTTCTGGCCGCACTGAAAGGAACGGATAGGGTATTACTGGACACAGTGATGCAGCCCGAAATCCTGGAACAACAGATGCAGCAAATCAATGACATCTACTTCAAAGTATTTGATGAACTATACGACATCATCCGTGAAGGCGACGAGATGGCTTTCTGTTATTTCTCGTCCTGGGCTCCCGGAAAGATGAGTAAACTGCAAAGTGATATTTCGACCATGATTAGTCAGGATGATTATCGTCGGTTTGTGCAACCTTTTATTCGTGAACAATGTCAGAAGATTGATTATACCCTTTATCATCTGGATGGAGTGGGAGCCATGCATCACCTGCCTGCCTTGCTTGAAATTGAAGAATTGAATGCGATTCAATGGACTCCCGGAGTGGGTGAACCACAGGGCGGATCTCCCAAATGGTACGATTTGTATAAGAAGATTCTTGCAGGCGGAAAGAGCGTGATGGCTTGCTGGGTGACATTAGACGAACTAAAACCTCTATTGGATCATATCGGCGCGGACGGTGTACATTTGGAAATGGATTTCCATAACGAAAAGGAAGTGGAACAGGCTATGCGGATTGTCGAAGAATATACCGGCTCTTCTACCTCTGTAAATACCAATGAACATCAACAGGATGCAGACTTGGCAGCTACCGGACAGGAACGTATTTGTATACGGGAAGAACAACACGAGGAAGAGGATAAACTGCAACCTCTGTATGAAGCCATTGTTGCCGGGAAACTGGAACCTGCGGTTGAAATCACCCGGCAAGCCATTGCAGAAGGAGTAGCTCCCCAAATGATTATCAATAATTATATGATTAAAGCAATGGGTGAAGTGGGACAACGTTTCCAGGATGGAAAAGCTTTTGTTCCTCAACTGTTGATGGCAGGACGTGCCATGAAAGGGGCTTTGGAACTACTGAAACCTTTATTGGCAGGAAGTGCTTCCACTACAATCGGTAAGATTGTCATCGGTACAGTGAAAGGTGATCTCCATGATATTGGTAAAAACCTGGTGGCTTCCATGCTGGAGGGTTGCGGCTTTGAAGTCATTAATATTGGTATTGATGTGACTTGTGACAAGTTTGTGGAAGCTGTGAAGGAAAACCATGCTGACATCTTGTGCATGAGCGCATTGCTGACTACTACCATGATGTATATGAAAGAGGTTATCCAGGCATTGGAAGAGGCCGGTATTCGTAATCAGGTGAAAGTGATGATTGGCGGAGCACCCGTCAGTCAGGGTTTTGCTGACGAAATCGGCGCGGACGGATATAGTGACAATGCGAATACAGCCGTGGCAGTTGCCAAAGAACTGATCCGTGTAATCCGCGCCTAAAAGGAAATTAGATTTAAACTTACGTTACTTATTTAATACTTGAATTATGCATGTGAAATTCTTAGAGACATTAGATTGGAGTATTCTGATTGCCTACTTCCTGATTTTGATAGCTATTGGTATATGGGCAAGTTCAAAACGAAAAAAGGGGAGTAGTCTTTTCCTTGCGGAGAATTCGTTGAGATGGTATCATATCGGCTTTTCCATGTGGGGGACGAATGTCGGACCTTCCATGTTGATTGCTTCCGCAAGTGCCGGATTTACTACCGGTATTGTTTCGGGGAATTATGCTTGGTATGCATTTGTCTTTATATGTCTGCTTGCTTTTGTCTTTGCTCCCCGATATTTGGGTAGTCGCATCACGACATTGCCCGAATTTATGGGAAAACGTTTCGGGCAATCTACCCGTAACATCCTTGCCTGGTATACCATTATTACCATTCTTATTTCATGGCTTGCATTGACCTTATTTGCCGGTGGAGTCCTGATCCGTCAGGTCTTCGATATTCCTATGTGGCAATCGGCATTGCTGTTACTTGTCATCTCCGCTTTCTTCACGATGCTCGGCGGACTGAAAGCTGTGGCCTACACGAATGTATATCAAATGATACTGTTGATTGTAGTATCAGCCACACTGGCTATCATGGGAATCTATCAAGTGGGTGGTGTAGGAGCACTGGTGGACGCCGTTCCGGCGGATTACTGGAATCTTTTCCATCCAAATGATGACCCGGCTTTTCCTTGGCTACCTATTATCCTGGGTTATCCTATTATGGGAGTTTGGTTTTGGTGTACGGATCAGTCGATGGTGCAACCGGTTCTTGCTGCCAGGAATCTGAAAGAGGGACAGATGGGAACTAACTTTACCGGATGGCTGAAAATCTTGGATGTACCTCTTTACATTCTTCCCGGCATTATCTGCCTCGCTTTATTCCCACAATTGGAGAATCCCGATGAGGCTTACATGACAATGGTGACTCATCTGTTCCCGACAGGAATGGTCGGCTTGGTATTGGCTGTATTGACAGCAGCATTGGTAAGTACTGTCGGTTCTGCATTGAATGCATTAAGTACGGTATTCACGATGGATATCTATGTGAAGAAAATCCGACCGCAGGCAAAACAAAGAGAGATTATCAGAGTGGGACAAGTGGTTACGGTAGTCGGTGCACTGATTTCTGTGATAATAACCATAGCGATCGACAGTATCAAGGGACTGAATCTATTTAATGTTTTCCAGTCTGTACTGGGATTTATAGCTCCTCCAATGGCAGCCGTATTCCTCTTTGGCGTGTTCTGGAAACGCACTACTACTCTGGCAGCTAATATGGCTCTGACATTGGGAACAGTGTTCAGTATCGGAGTAGGAATCTTGTATTTATGGGTGTTTCCGGCAGAACAATATGATACTTGGCCTCATTTTATGCTGCTTTCCTTCTACTTATTCGTTATCATCGGAATAGGTATGATAGTAGTTAGCTTGTGGGATAAGTCTCCGCAATTGGGAACCTTGAATATGGAAAAGATAGAGGACAAACCTGCGCGAATTGTTCTTATCCTATGGGGATTACTTATTGTGACCATGATCGGGCTTTACATCTTCTTCAATGGCCACTAGTTTTTTATTCACTACAGAGGATGCAGAGGACACAGAGATTATTATCTAATAATAAAAGACTCTGTGTCCTCTGTGGTGAAACTATTTTCTACGAAAACAATTTTCGTACGTACACAGCCCGCAAGTATATTCCAGCTTACGGACATGTGAACCCACTCCAATAATACCACTTACAGATTTGATGGGAATCATCAGGCTGGAATCTGTCAACTGAATACCACAGGGTGAAGCGACCGGAAATAAGGAGAATAGTTTTTGTTGTTCCGATACGTGCCATCCGCAATAACCAGGGCTGTATCTGTTAGTGTGCTTCCAACCTCTCTTTTCGATAAATGCAGCCAACTCCTCTTCCATGCAATCAGCAGCCTTCTCTGCAATGATGCTCCCCAATGAGTCTGCTATATATACTTTCACCATGTCGTTCTCTTGCTGAAGCAGATGTTGAAACTCCTCAAATTCGACTCCGGCAGTTGCGGTAAAAAAGGCAAAGGTTTCCGAACCCCGTAGTTGGCGGGCAATAGTTTTACCGATTGAGAGAATCGTATCTTTTACAGCCAGTGTTGCTTTTTCAGTGTCAAGCAGTCCGTCAGTGATGAAAAAGAAAAAACGGGGACGAAGAAGGGGAGTGATACGGTCAAGTAACATATTTATTTCTTCTATGACCATTCCATCCGGCATAGAATCTTTATATCCCATCGTCTCGTAAATTTCAGACGATGGGATTTGCAGTTTCTGATAAGTAAGTTCCTGTTCAACCATTATTGAACTCTTCCAATGCGGTATAAAATGCGTCTATATTAATAGAAGGTGTATGTGGCGGAATATCACAACCACTTGACAATACGAAATTCGGGTATGCACGGGTAGCTTCCAATAGTTGCAAAGCCGCTTCCTTCATAGTCTCCGGACCTGCCATCTTGAAAAGGTTCACCGGGTCCAGATTTCCCATTGCCAGTGCATCGGCCGGAACCTCTTTCAACGCTTCCTCCATCTTAATTTTATTCCCGAAATGATAAGCGGCTGCACCGGTATAAACCATCGCTTGTGTGCAATTCCCTGTGTTTCCGCAATTATGAAGCACTACGGCAAAGTGATCATCCTGTACCTTCTCTATTATTTCTTTCACAAATAAAGAAGAATATTGCAGGCAATCTTCGTTGGATAACAATCCCGCAGCAGGTTCAGCCATGATTACACCGTTCACACCGGTTGCTTTCAATGCCATGCAATAGCGGGTGATGAAGTCACTGCATTTTCTTAATAACGTATTGGCTGCATCGGGATTAATATAAATCAGCATCATGATTTCCGACATATCATACAAACGTCCGGCCAGCGAGTAAGGACCGATGCAACCGGCAAAAACCGGACAGTCTGTTACATTTCTGGCTGTCAGCATATTCGCTTTAAGATATTCTGGGATTCTTCCTTTATTCAATGCCGGAACTTCCAGCTTTTCAATAGCAGCTTCATCCGTCAGCAAACGGCCGGAAACACTGGGCACCTCATTTCCCGGAAAGATAATCTCTGCCCCGAAAGCTTCCGCTTCTACCGTCAGATCCATGATAACGGTTGCTGCCGCAGCCGGATACTTGTCACAAAGAGCTTTGATAGCCTCATAATGAACCTGTCCGTTTGTTACCGCATCATGCACCGTTTTCCCGATAATTTCGATACCCGGATGTGTCATGATCGGAATTGCAATCGTTTCCTTACGTTGGATCGTTTGGCTGATCCATTCTTTCATATTCAGTTTACCCATAATTTCAGTTTTTAATATCGTCTTGTAATAAAGACGAAGTTGCCCTTCTTTTGTAATCTCGTATATGATAAAATCTTATACTAATATAAAAATAAAGCTGCCCTTCAAAAAGAAGAACAGCTTTACACCTATTTGATTTATCTTCAAGCTTTATTTTACCGGAATCTTATCAATACGGTTCTGATGACGGCCGCCGTCAAATTTGGTAGAGAAAAACTCTGTCAAAATCATATCCGCTTCTTCAGTGCTGATGAAGCGTCCCGGCATAACCAGTACATTGGCGTCATTGTGCTGACGAGCCAGGTGTGCGATTTCTGCATTCCAGCAGAGAGCAGCACGTACCCCTTGGTGCTTGTTCAGCGTCATATTGATTCCGTTTCCACTGCCGCAGATAGCGATACCGGGATAACATTCTCCCGATTCCACTGCAAGAGCCAGCGGATGAGCATAATCCGGATAGTCTACGCTTGCGGTAGAGTTCGTTCCGAAATCCTTGTAAGCCCAGCCTTTTGCTTCCAGCCAGCCGCGAACATATTCTTTCAGTTCAAAACCGGCATGGTCGCATGCTAATCCGATTGTTTTCATTAGAGCATTGCTTTTACTTGGTTATATACGTTCTCGGCAGTAAATCCGAGTTTCTCGTCCAATACTTTATAAGGAGCGGAGAAACCGAAAGATTCCAATCCCCAAACTTTACCGTGGCAACCTACCAGACCTTGAAGAGTGACAGGCAGACCGGCAGTCATACCGAAAATCTTCGCATCTGCCGGAAGAATAGCTTCCTGATATTCTTTCGGTTGGTTGCGGAACAGACCTTCAGACGGAGCGGATACAATGCGTACTTTCACGCCATCTTTGCGAAGTAACTCTGTGCCGGCTACCAATGTAGCCACTTCAGAACCTGAAGCCACCAGGATAACATCCGGATTTTCGTCGGAACCTGCTACGATATAAGCACCCTTGGCTGCCTGTTCATAGTCTGTTCCTGCCGGTAAATTGGCAATATTCTGACGGGAGAAGATCAATCCTGTCGGAGTAGACATATTTTCCATAGCAAGTTTCCAAGCGATGGTTGTCTCTTCTGCATCAGCCGGACGAAGTACCAGCATAGAGTTATGTCCCTTGTGGTTTTTCAGTTTTTCCATCAGGCGGATTTGAGCTTCCTGTTCTACCGGTTCGTGAGTAGGACCGTCTTCACCTACGCGGAATGCGTCGTGTGTCCAGATGAATTTCACCGGTTGTTCCATCAAAGCAGCCATGCGTACGGCAGGTTTCATGTAGTCGGAGAATACGAAGAATGTACCGCAAGCTGCGATCACACCACCGTGTAAAGACATACCGATACAGATACAAGCCATTGACAATTCAGATACACCTGCCTGGAAGAATGCTCCGCTGAAATCACCTTTCTTGAAAGAATGAGTCTTTTTCAGGAAACCGTCAGTCTTGTCAGAGTTAGAAAGGTCGGCCGAAGCAACGATCATATTTTCTACCTGTGTAGCAAGTGCGCCCAATACGGTTGCAGATGCAGCACGAGTAGCGCTACCTGCTTTCTGTTCGATAGCAGCCCAGTCCACTTTCGGAGCTTTGCCCGAGAAGAAGAGTTCCAGTTTTGCAGCCAGTTCCGGGTTTGCTTTCGCCCATGCAGCTTTCTTTGCATACTTTTCAGCAACGATCTTTTTCAGTTCTTCTGCTCTTTTTGCATACAGTTCGGCTACTTCCGGGAATATAACGAACGGGTTAGTAGGATCACCACCCAGATTCTTGATTGTATTTACATAAGCGTCGCCACCGAGAGGAGCACCGTGTGTAGCGCAGTTAGCTTCATAGCTGCTGCCGTCTGCCTTGCGTGCACCTTTACCCATTACGGTTTTACCGATAATCAGTGTCGGACGTTCTTTTTCAGCTTGTGCTTCTTTGATTGCCGTACGGATTTCGTCAGGATCATTACCGTTGATACTAAGTACGTTCCATCCCCATGCTTCATATTTCATGGCAGTATCTTCGACGGTTACATCTTTTGTTTCTGTAGAAAGCTGAATATCGTTAGAGTCATAGAACATAATCAGGTTGTCCAATCCCAGTGCACCGGCAATACGTCCGGAACCTTGAGAGATTTCTTCCTGAATACCACCGTCAGAGATGTATGCGTAAATGGTCTGGTTCATCACCTCGTCAAAACGGGCTTTCAAGAATTTGGCAGCGATAGCAGCACCTACCGCAAAAGTGTGTCCTTGTCCCAGCGGACCGGAAGTATTTTCGATGCCACGCATGATGTCCACTTCAGGATGTCCCGGAGTAGGGCTTCCCCATTGACGGAATTCTTTCAGTTCGTCCAAAGTGAATTTTCCTGTCAATGCCAGCGTAGAATAAAGCATCGGAGACATGTGGCCCGGGTCGAGGAAAAAGCGGTCACGTCCTTCCCAACGGGGATTTTCAGGATCGTATACTAGAAACTCAGAGAAGAGTACATTTACAAAATCAGCACCACCCATGGCGCCACCCGGGTGACCGGAATTGGCTTTCTCAACCATTGAAGCAGCAAGAATACGGATGTTATCCGCTGCACGATTCATAAGTTTGTTATCGTTCATATCATTAAAATTTAATTGATTTCTGTCAGATTGTTCGCAAAGATAACTCTTTATGTGGATTTAACAATCCAAAAGAGCTATCTTTTTTATCGACAATTTTACGGCCTTCTTGTTTGTGATACAATAAGTAATTGTCCTAAAACTACTGTAACTCTAAAGTAACAATGGATTTAGCAGGAAGTTTTACCTTCATTGTACCTTTATTGATTTTTACCTCTTTGAAAGGCGCCGGTTTTACAATATCAGGTTTTTCAAAAGAATTGTAATCGGTCAGTTTGGCAGAGGTCAGAATCTCTCCGACAGCTTTCTTTGCTTTCGTATCACCCAGATTGATGGTGATTTCCTGTGCTTCGTCAGTATCTACATTGGAAAGAGAAAGGTGAATCACTCCATCTTTGTTTTTGGAAGCTGTGGCGCTCACCATTGGTACCGTGCGGTTATCACGTACACTTATCTTTTCGCAGGTCAGGTCGATAGGAAGATACGTGGCATCCTGGTGTACTTTATACATTTTGAAGACATAATAAGTAGGAGTCAACACCATTTCTTTGTCTTTTGTCAGGATCATCGATTGAAGTACATTGACAATCTGTGCGATATTTGCCATCTTCAGACGGTCGGTATATTTGTGGAATACATCAAGACTTAAAGAAGCCACGAAAGCATCACGCAATGTGTTCTGCTGATACAGATGTCCTTTGATGGTTCCCGGTTCCTCATCCCACCAGGTTCCCCATTCGTCCAGTAAGAGAGCGATTTTCTTGTCCTTGTCATATTTGTCCATGATGGCACAATGTTTTTTTAGTACATCTTCCACTTCCAGACATTTGCCCATCGTCCAGTAATAATCATCCTTGTTGAATTGAGTGGCTGATCCTTTGCTGCCACTCCATCCGGTTACGGTATAATAGTGCAGAGAAAGACCGTCCATCCGATGTCCTACACGATTCATCAATACATCTGTCCATTTGTAATCATAGTCGCTTGCGCCACTGGCAATCTTGAACAAACGGTTGCCGTCATAATTACGGCAATAAGTAGAATAACGGCGATATAAGTCTGCGTAATATTCCGGACGCATGCTGCCGCCGCATCCCCAGCTTTCATTTCCTACACCGAGATATTTCAGTTTCCATGCTTTGTCTCGACCATTCTTACGGCGAAGGTTGGCCATAGGGGAGTCTCCGTCAGAAGTTATATATTCTACCCATTTGGCAAGCTCTTCCACTGTGCCGCTACCTACATTTCCGCTCACGTATGGTTCGCAACCCAGCATCTCGCAAAGATTCAAAAACTCGTGTGTTCCGAAACTGTTATCTTCAATGGTTCCGCCCCAGTTGTTATTCACCATCTTCGGACGGTTCTCTTTCGGACCAATGCCGTCCATCCAGTGGTATTCATCGGCAAAGCATCCGCCCGGCCAGCGAAGAACGGGAACGGACAAGTCTTTTAGTGCATTGAATACATCTGTGCGATATCCCTTGATGTTGGGAATATCCGAGTTTTCGCCTACCCAAAGACCACCGTAGATACATGAACCCAGATGTTCGGCAAACTGGCCGTAAATTTCCTTCGGTATGATTTCTTTGCCTTGATCGGCATGTACGGTTATGGTAGCACTCTTTTGTGCAGAAAGAGATACGGATGCTGCCAGAAAAGCCGTGCTGACTAATAGTTTTGCTTTCATAAATGGTATTTGTTTAATGATTATATAGATGTTTGATTTTGATGATGATTACTTTGAGGGGCATTTATTTTAGTAAACGCACTTCATAAATGGCAGAGGTCCATTCCGTTCCGTCAGGGATAAAACGTATCGGACAACTACCTGTATTCAGTTTTTGAGGCAGAACATAAGAAAGGGTTATGAAATCGTCTTTATCCGCTTCACTGATAGTAGGATGAACAGCCAACTTTTCGTCATTCAGAAGAATAGCCACTTTGTTACGGTCATCTTTCCGTACTGTAATCTGGAGGCGGCTTGCTTCCTCTTTCACTTTCAGCTGATAGCCGAACCAACCTTTGGCACGTCGGAAATGCCGGTCTTTATTCGTTCCTGTTTCTGCCCGCTCATACTGGATGTCATGGTCAGACTCCGGCTGCTGTTCGCCGGGGAAGATAAGGTCAATGGTTTGATTAGCCAATTCTGTTGCTTTTCGTTCAGCCGTTGCCATCTCTTCCTGAATCGCTTTAAATTGCTCTTCACTTGCCTGCCGGAAATAAACGGCATAACGGGAATTATGCAGGCGGAAGAACGGAACGAGTTCCAATGCTTTGCCTTGTGCAGGATAAACCTCTCCGTTATAGCTGAAAGTAATCCGGCTATTCTGTTCTTTCTGAAGAGACTTGCAGATTGAATCGGGATTTCCTATCAGCATCGGAACTTCTTGCAAAGGAATTTGTTTGCCATGAGCGATATGTCCGCCACGGCTGTCGTCGGCATATAGACCGTCAAGATGTTCTGTGCTCGTGGAAGCTGCAAGGACGATCGGGCCATATAAGAAAGCATAATAATCTTTCTTGTCGGGAATTTGTTCCACGCTGACTTTCATCGGCAAGTTGAAAGTAATGACATCTCCTTTTCTCCATTTGCGGGAGAGAGGAAGATACTGGTTACCTTTTGCCATAACGAATATTTTTCTTTTTCCATTGATGCTGACGCTATATCCTTTGGATTGGTTCGCCCATTCCGGAATACGTATCATTAAAGTACGTTTTTTCTTAGGCGCTTCATCTATTCGTAAAGTTACCTTGCCGTCATCGGGGAAACGGGTTTCCTGTGTCAAAGTAATGCCTTGCTCTTTCCAGGTCAGTTGTGAAGGGATGAAGAGATTGACATAAAGTGTGTCTTTCTGATGCGCATAGATAAATTCACCGTATTTGGTATGATTCTCCAGGCCTGAACCTACACAGCACCACATTGATGTTTCCGGTTGTGAGTACACACGATAGTGTCCCGGACGCATAGGAGTGAAGTAGACAAATCCACCTTTATCCGGCTCTTGTGACGCTAGGATATGATTGTAAAGCGCACGTTCGTAATAGTTTACGTAGTTGGGGTCAGGTTCGTTCGTATGATGGGGATTGTGAGAATTCTGATAAAGCATTTTAGTAAGACGGAGCATGTTGTAAGTATTACAGGTCTCCGGTCCTTGAACGTCGTTTAGCATGGACGTGAAGTTATCCGACGGATGAAAATGTTCGCGGACGCTATTTCCTCCGATGCAGACAGAACGGTGATTGACTACCGTGTTCCAGAAAAAACGGGCGGCATGATCCCATTCTGCAGCATGATTCCAATTCTTGTCATCTTGTGAGAGTTCGGCAATTCGCTTGTAGCCGATCACTTTCGGAATCTGTGTGTTGGCGTGCATCCCCGTCAACTTATCTTCCTCTTTGATAAGCGGGTCTAAGATAAGCTTGTGAGAGAAACGGCGTGCCAGTTCCAGATATTTTTTGTCGCCTGTGATTTCGGCCACATCAGCGAAAGTCTCGTTTAATCCGCCATGTTCGCTGCGAAGCATATCCTGCATTTGTCCGTCGCTCAAACCGGAAGTGATGTCAATCATCCAGTCTGTAAAAGCAATAAGCATTTGGCGTGCAAGGTCGCTTCCTGCATAGAGATATGCATCCCGCAATCCGGCGTAAGTCTTATGTATATTGTATAGAGGCACCCATTTGCCGTTAAGGTCGAAACCTCCGGCACGGATCTTTCCTACTTTTATATCTTTCCAAAGTTGGAGGCTTCCCGGAGTTCCACCGATGAATCCTGTGCCGACAGTTTGTTGTGCCCGTTTCAACTCATTCAGCATGTAGTGGAGGCGATTATAGACTGCGGTATCTCCGGTGGCGGCATACATCATGGAAAGCGCGGATAAATAATGTCCGCCGATATGTCCGTCCAATCCGGTATTTTCCCAATTGGTGTAGCTGGGGGCTTTAGGCTGTAACCCGGCTTCGCGGAGAAAAGGAGCGAGCAGACGGTCGGGGTCTAATGCAAGTATGTAATGTAAATCAGTCTGTTGGGCTTGCAGAAACGGACTATCCAATAGTTTCACATTCTGTAAGGGGAAGTAAGATACCTGTGGAGTGTTTTGAGCTTTGACCAGTGAGCTGGACAGGACAAGTGCAAGTATGAACGAGGTGGTTTTCATAATAATAGTCTCCCCATCTCCCTCTCCAAAAGAGGAGAGGGGTGGAGATCATTAATGTTAATACTTAGTTAGGATTGATTATTGATAAACAGCGATTTATCGGCAATTTTTGATGAACAACAATGGATTGCCGATTGTCAATTATTTAAATTTGACTGCTGCTTCTTCGATAGGCAATCCTGCCTTATAGTTTTCGATGTATGTATTGAAACCGGCTACATCTTCGGGGGTAGGTGATACCTCGATACCCGCGTCACCGACAAATACGCTTTCATCCAGAAAATCGGCAAGAGATTGTTTCTTTTCATTGTTCACGAGGTAAGAACCTAACAGGGCAATACCCCAGGCACCACCTTCACCGGCTGTTTCCATCACAGAAATAGGTGAGTTGATAGCTGCAGCAAGTATTCTTTGACCTACTCCTTTTGTTCTGAATAATCCTCCATGACCTGTGATTCTGTCCACTTTGATTTTTTCTTCGTTGAACAGGATGTCATTGCCAATCTTGAGCACTCCTACTGAAGCATACAAGTGAGACCTCATAAAGTTTGCCAGGTTGAACTTGTCATTTGCCGAACGTACAAACAACGGTCTTCCGTCAGCAAATCCTGTTACAGGCTCGCCTGAAATATAATTGTATGAAAGCAAACCTCCGCAGTCGGTATCACCGGTGAGCGCAATATTGTAGAGTTTGCTATAGATTTCATCCATATCTACAGGTATGCCCAGAAGTTCCTGATATTCTTTGAACAGGTTAACCCATGCGTTGAGATCAGAAGTACAGTTGTTGCAATGCACCATCGCTACCAAACTTCCGTCAGGAGTGGTCACCATGTCAATCATTTCGTATGGCTTCGACAAATCTTTCTCCAATACAATCATAGAGAATGAAGAAGTACCTGCCGATACATTTCCGGTGCGTTGTTTGACTGCGTTGGTTGCAACCATTCCGGTACCTGCGTCTCCTTCCGGTGGACAAACTGGTATTCCTGCCTTCAAATGACCCGATGCGTCGAGCTTTTTACTTCCTTCCGGAGTGAGGACACCGGCATTTTCACCTGCCGACAATACTTTAGGCAGAATATCCTCCAGTTTCCAGCTGTATTCTTTCGGAGCAATCAGTTTATCGAATTTAGCCACCATTTCAGCCGAGTAGTTGTTGGTTGTCGGATCGATAGGGAGCATACCCGATGCGTCGCCGATACCCAATACCTTTTTGCCGGTTATCTGCCAATGTACATAACCTGCCAGAGTAGTCAGGAAACCAATGTCATTCACATGCGCTTCATTGTCCAGGATAGCCTGGTACAAATGGGAAATGCTCCATCGCAGAGGAATGTTGTAGACAAACAGTTCTGATAAAGCAGCAGCTGCCCGACCTGTATTCGTATTTCTCCAAGTGCGGAAAGGCACGAGAATTTCTTCTTTTTTGTTGAACGGCATATAACCATGCATCATGGCGCTGACACCGATAGCAGCCAGCGTTTCAATCTCTATGCCGTATAAGTTCTTTACGTTCGTGCGAAGGTCAGCGTAGCAGTCTTGCAGTCCCGACCAGATAGCTTCAATGCTATAAGTCCAGAGTCCGTCAACTAACTGGTTTTCCCAAGTGTGGCTGCCTTGAGCAATGGGCTTGTTTTCCTGGTCAATCAACACAGCTTTTATCCGTGTTGACCCCAGTTCTATACCAAGAATGGCTTTGCCAGCTTCGATGGTTGATTTTGCGTCTAATTTCATGTTGAAATCAATCTTTAAGGTTTAGCAAAGCGCTTTATTCAACATGTAATAAACTTCGTTCATACGCAGTTCTTTCTTGAAGCAGCTGATCGTAGTATCCTTGTTGATATGTACCATTTCGATACCTGCGATTTCAGCATAATCTTCCCAATATTCTGCTGTCAGGTCGTAAGAGAAGCAAGAGTGGTGAGTTCCACCAGCCAGAATCCATGCACCTGCACCCACTTCGAGGTTAGGCATCGGAATCCAGAGAGCAGAGGCAACCGGCAACTTGGGCAGCGGTTTCGGTTCGATGCATTCCACATCGTTCACAATCAGACGGAAGCGGTTACCCATATCTACTATTGTAGCAGTGCATCCTGCGCCTGTTTTTGAAGTAAATACCAATCTTGCTGTTTGGCTCTTGCGGATACCTATACCAAGGAAGTGTACTTCCAGGCGAGGTTTGTTGGCAGCGATAAGCGGACAGATTTCCAACATGTGTGATTGCAGGATAGAGCTGTTGGCGCCGTCGAAGTTCAGTGTATAGTCTTCCAGGAATGAACAACCTTTGGGGAGTCCCTGATTCATTACCCATACCGTACGGTAAAGAGCAGCCGATTTCCAGTCACCTTCAGCACCGAATCCATAACCTTCCGCCATCAGACGTTGTGAAGCAAGCCCCGGGATCTGATCGAAACCATTGTATTCGATGTCGCCCAAATCGTCGAAGTTGGTCGTAAATCCTTTAGCGCCTTTAGCTTTCAGGATAGCACGCATGGCAAGTTCAGCTTTAGCGGCATTCCATACTTTTTGATAAGCTTCGGTCGATTTGTCTTCCAAAGAAGCATCGTGGTCGTATTCTTTGAAGTAAGTAGCTACCAGTGCATCTACATCTTCATTCTTGATTTCTTTGTGGTATTCCATCAATTCGCTTACCGGGCAATAATCTACGTGGTAGCCCATACGTTGTTCTGCTTCTACCTTATCACCGTCGGTTACAGCTACGTTGTTCATCTGGTCACCGAAACGGATAATCAGCATATCCTGTGAATCTGCCCAACCGGCACAAACACGCATCCAGACAGCGATCTTGTGCAAAGTGTCTTCCTCTTTCCAGTAACCTACCACTACTTTACGACGGATACGCATACGAGTACAGATGTGTCCGAATTCGCGGTCACCGTGAGCTGACTGGTTCAGGTTCATGAAGTCCATGTCCATTGTATCCCAAGGAATTTCCTTGTTGAACTGTGTGTGCAGGTGCAACAACGGCTTCTTCAACTGTTGCAAGCCATGAATCCACATCTTAGCAGGAGAGAAAGTATGCATCCAAGTGATTACGCCGACACATTTTTCATCGTTATTGGCTGCTTTGAAAACAGTTTCCACTTCTTTAGAAGAGTTGGCAGTACCCTTATATACCACCTTAACAGGGAGTTTACCGGATTCATTCAGTCCGTTTACCATTTCATTAGAGTGTGCGTCTACTGCGATTACTGCGTCACCTCCGTACAGAAGCTGAGCTCCTGTTACGAACCATACTTCATATTGATCAAATACGTTATTCATAATGTTATTGCTTTAATTTTTAATATCTATTTTTTTAGTTGTTACTGTCCATAATAAGCATTCGGACCATGCTTGCGACTGAAATGTTTTTCTACCAGCAATGGGTTCATTGTTAAATTCGGGTTTACCGCATAAGCGATACTTGCCATTTTGGCTACCTGTTCCATTACCACAGCGTTGTGTACAGCATCGTGCGCGTCTTTCCCCCAAGAGAAAGGACCGTGATTCTTCACCAACACTCCCGGTGTGTGTACAGGATTCAATCCTTCAAAACGTTTCACTATCACATTACCGGTTTCCAGTTCGTAAGCGCCTTTCACTTCGGCTTCCGTCATATCTGCCGTGCAGGGAATGGCATCATGGAAATAATCCGCGTGAGTCGTTCCGATGTTCGGAATGTCGCATCCCGCCTGTGCCCAGGCAGTCGCATAAGTAGAGTGAGTGTGTACCACTCCGCCAATCTCCGGAAATGCTTTGTAAAGCACTACGTGAGTAGGAGTATCCGAGGATGGCTTCAGCCGTCCTTCAACGACCTTGCCATCCAGATCCACTACTACCATATCTTCTGCTTTCATGTCATCATAACTTACGCCACTGGGTTTGATTACTACCAGTCCGCTTTCACGGTCGATAGCAGAAACATTACCCCAGGTAAAGATGACTAATCCATGCTTTACCAATTCGAGATTGGCATGAAATACTTTTTCTTTTAGTTCTTCCAGCATAATGATTAGATTTTAAATTTCGGGTCTTTGCGGTAAGCCTTGCCGTTGAACTTATACAAGGCAGCCCCCCGTTTGGAACCCAGTTTATCAATTTTATCAGTCTTTTCTATATAATCCATTTCAGCCACTCTTTTACGGAAGTTCCGTTTATCCATCGGTTCGTCGTAAATCGCTTCATATAGACTTTGCAGTTGAGACAACGTAAAGAGTTTCGGAAGCAGATTGAATCCGATAGGTTCTACGGATGCTTTCTGTTTCATCAGTTCCCGTGCTTTTTCTACCATTTCAGGGTGGTCGAAGATAAGCGGGGGAAGTTCGTTCATATTCACCCAGTAAGCATTGTGCTTCTGAACCAGTTTCCGGTCATACTCATTGATGTTAATCAATGCATAGTAAGCCACAGAGATAACCCGTTCGCCCGGATCGCGGTCGATAGCTCCAAAAGCTCCTACCTGTTCCATATAAACGTTTTCCAGTCCGGTAAGCTCATGCAATACACGTTTGGCGGCATCGTCCACACTTTCATTGTTTTGCACAAATCCTCCCATCAGTGACCATTCACCCATTGCCGGCTCGAAGTTTCTCTTCAATAATAATAGGCTGATTTCCCCTTCGTAGAAACCAAAGATGATGCAGTCGATACCGACATAGAAGGTGGGATTCGAGCTGTAATAAGCCTCTCCCCGGTCCTTTCCAAAGGAAAGGGAGTTCGAGCTTATCATTGACTCTTGTGAATTATCTTTATCCATTAGATTGTATTTTTTTGTAATAAACAGCCTTCGTAAGCAAGCCTTCAGGCTCCCTCTCCTTAGGAGAGAGGGTGAAGTTCCTTTTTACCAGAAATACCAGTAGAAAGCAGCTGTAATAGCCAGGATAATTACAGTATGAATAATATCCCAGTGATTCCAGCTTGTACGTGTAGCAGCTTTTTGCTCTTTGGTAGCTGTTCCGAATACTAGTCCCTGAATCTTTTCTGCAGTAGGTGCTTTTGTTGCCAGACTGACTACAATTACTACAATAATACAGAACAGGAACATCCATCCGCAGAAGAACAACCAGTTCATGTCATAGAACAGATATTTAAAGGTAGAATCCGCTACTTCACCTGCATTGCTATAATACACCTTAGCCCCCAGACGAGTTAAACCAATGACCATACCGGAGATTAATCCCCACATACCACCTTGTGCGGAAGTACGTTTCCAACAAATACCCAGTAAAAAGGCTGCCGCGATACCAGGCGCCAATACAGACTGAACATCCTGCAAGTAAGTGTAAAGTACATCACCTACACTTCGCATGATAGGAATCCATAAAATACCTAAAATAACGATTACAACTGTGGCAACCTGACCGATCCCCACCAGTTTCTTCTCCGGGGTTTCCGGTCTGAAACGTTTGTAAAAGTCAATAGTAAACAACATCGCTGACGAGTTAAACAGGGATGCGAGAGAACTCATTAAAGCAGCAAGAATGCCACATACTACCAGACCTTTCACACCGGCAGGAAGTAATTTGGCTACTAATGTCGGGAAAGCGGCATCGGCATTTGCTGTTCCGTTAGCCAGCAACGGCAAGAAACCTTCGCCACCAGTACCGATATATTTCTGGTGTAATGCAAATGCGATCATACCAGGAATCAAGAAAAGGAATACGGGTAACAGTTTCAGATAAGCACCGAAAATAGTACCACGACGAGCTTCCATTTCATTTTTACCTGAAAGTACACGTTGAACGATGAATTGGTCGGTACACCAGTACCAGAAACCGATAATAGCCGAACCGATCAAAGCACCCAGCCAAGGGAAGTTTGCGTCATCATTGCTACGGATCAGGTTAGTCATTGTATCACCGTAATCATTTACGGTAACAGCCCCACAGACTCTCATCATTTCGTCCCATCCGCCTAATTCTTTGAAGCCGAGTACCAGAATTATTAATGATCCTAGCAGTAGGATAGGGGTTTGAAGAACAGAAGTGTAAAGAACTGATTTCATACCACCGAAGATAGTATAAAGTGCCGTTAACACTACCAGACCGATGGCTGCAATCCAGAAGAAATCAATTCCCCAAAGTTCTTTGATACCGAATACCTGTTGGAATACGAGGCCACCGGCATATACGGTTACGGCTACTTTGGTCAAGACATAACTAACCAAAGAGATGACCGACAGGATTGTACGTGATTGAGGATTATAGCGGCGTTCCAGAAATTCCGGCATTGTATATACCATGCTTCGTGTGTAGAAGGGTACAAATACCCATCCCAGAATCAAGATCATCCATCCCTGAATTTCCCAGTGTGCCATAGCCATACCACTGGATGCGCCGGCTCCTGCCAGTCCGATCAAGTGTTCCGAACCGATGTTTGATGCAAAAATAGAGGCACCGATCGCGAGCCATGTTGCGTCGCGTCCGCCTAAGAAATAGTCTGCCGAGTCATTTTGTTTTTGTCTGACTACCCAAACAATAATACCGATCAGAGCCAGGAAAAAGACTCCGATTACCAGCCAATCTAATGTTTCCACAATAAAAATGATTTATAAGTTAATATTATTTCTCTACAGAGAATTTGAAAATACATTCGCTATTATAAGTTTGTCCCGGTTCCAGTACAACAGAAGGCCAGTCTGCCTTGTTAGGGCTGTCAGGATAGTGTTGTGTTTCCAGGCAGACAGAAGCACGTTGGTTGTAAACGATGCCTTTCTTTCCGGTTACGGTTCCATCGAGGAAGTTTCCTGTGTAAACCTGTACCCCCGGTTCATTGGTATATACTTCCAGAGTGATACCACTTTCAGGTGAGGTGAGTTTTGCGGCAACTTGAGAAAGATCTCCCTTTGTGTTGAGTACCCAGTTGTGGTCATATCCTTTTCCGTTCTTCAGCTGAACGAAATCGTAGTTGTCGATCTCTTTGCCTACAGCTTTTGGAGTCGTAAAGTCCATCGGAGTGTCTTTTACCGGAGCGATTTCGCCTGTCGTCATAAAGGTACTGTCTACCGGAGTATAATAGTCTGCGTTCACATACAATATATTGTCGGTTGAAGCTTTTGACGGATCACCAGCCAGGTTGAAGTAAGAGTGGTTGGTCATATTGATGATCGTCTTTTTATCGGTAGTTGCGCTATATTTGATATCGATAGCGTTGTCTTCAGTCAGTTTGTAAGTCACTTTAGCTGTTACATTACCGGGGAAATTTTCGTCTCCGTCCGGTGAGACAAGTGTCAGTTCCAGCGTTGTCGGATCAATCAGATTAGCTTCATAAACTTTGTATTGCCAACCTTTCGGACCTCCGTGCAGGCAGTGGCCGAAATTGTTTTGCGGCAGTTGGATCGTGTCACCGTCCAATGCGAAACGTCCCTGGTTGATACGGTTCGCATAGCGTCCGATAGAAGCACCAAAGTCGCTGGGTACATTAATATAGTCAGCAATGCTGTCAAAACCTAAAACTACATCCTGCATCTTACCGTTCTTGTCGGGTACCATGACAGACACGATACGTCCTCCGAAGTTAGTGACGCATACTTCCATGCCTGCCTTGTTCTTTAAGGTGTAAAGAGCAGTTTTGGCATTGTTCACTTCTGTTTGAAATTTTACCGGATCAAGACCGGACAAAGTCAGCTCGGAAACCGGCTTGTTATTGCATGCAACCAGCATCAGCGCGGCAAATCCTGCAAGTAGAAAATGTTTTTTCATGGTTTTATTTTTAATGAAAATGAGATATTTATCTTATTTTGGGTGTAAAAGTAACACTTTTGTTTGGTGTATCAAATACACTCTTATATGTTGTGCAGCATAAATGGTGTGTTTTATTATTTTCCATATAATAGAGTGGGTTAATAAGTGCTTTTTGATCTGGTTTCGTATTCTAAATATCAGATGCGGATGGAAAATTGTGCAAATGAATTCGGGTACGGGGAAATAAGTAGAATTAATTAGATATTATCAGATCAATAGATTTTAGTTAATTGTAAAAAGAAAGGACGGCTCCCATCACGGAAGCCGCCCTTCTTACTTATTTAATAACGAATAAATTCTTATTCCAGTCTACGAGAACCGTCACCGATTACTACGTCATACACTTTCGGGCTTCTGCCGAATTTAGCTTTGAAAGCAGCTTTTGTTTTTTCAACGAAGTTATCATACAACTCATCCTTAACAAGGTTGATAGTACAACCACCGAAGCCACCACCCATTACGCGTGAACCGGTTACACCGTATTCCTTAGCGCAGTCATTCAGGAAGTCGAGTTCTTCGCAGCTTACTTCGTACAGCTTGCTCATGCCATGGTGAGTTTCGTACATCTTTTGGCCAACAGTTTCGTAATCATCCTTTTCCAATGCCTCGCAAACATCGAGTACACGTTGGATTTCTTCGATTACATATTCTGCACGCATATAGTCTTCAGCGCTGATATCAGCTTTCGCTTCTTCCAGCATAGCCATTGTACAGTCACGCAAGAATTCTACGTGCGGATGTTTTTTCTGGATAGCGGCAACAGCAGCTTCACAGCTTTGTCGACGCTTGTTGTAAGCCGAAGAAGCCAATTCATGTTTAACCACTGAATCCATCAGAACCAGACGATAGCCTTCCGGATGGAATGGGAAATACTGATATTCCAGTGAACGGCAATCCAAACGGATCAAGCTGCCGGCTTTACCGAATACGGAAGCAAACTGGTCCATGATACCACAGTTAACACCGCAGTAGTTATGTTCTGTTGCCTGGCCCACTTTAGCCAATTCGAATTTATCTATTTTGTTTTCACCGAACAGTTCATTCAATGCGAAAGCATAAGTACTTTCCAAAGCTGCAGAAGAAGACATACCTGCACCCAGAGGCACATCACCTGCAAAAGCAGTATTGAATCCCTTCACGTTAACACCGCGTTTAATCATTTCACGGCATACACCGAAAATATATCTTGCCCAGCTGGCACGTGGAGCGTCCTCTTCGTTCAGACCAAATTCTACATAGTCTTTCAAGTCGATAGAGTAAGCTCTCACCTTGTCAGTACCGTTCGGTTTGATTTCAGCAATCATGCCTTTGTCTACGGCTCCCGGAAATACGAATCCACCATTGTAGTCAGTGTGTTCACCGATCAGATTGATACGGCCCGGAGAAGCATATAAAAATCCAGTAGTTCCGTCAAAGTGTTTAATGAAGCGACTTCTTACGTATTCTGTATCCATGATATTTATATTTTAAAGGTGAATAAATTGAATTCTATTCTATTAAATTATTCCACAGGAATATCCTTGTTCACATTTTTGCAACCTACCAGGCCGTAGAACAGCAGGTAAGCAAGTGCGGCAATGATAACCCAGTAGCTAGGCATGAAACCAGCGATGTCAGCCACCCAACCTTGAATAACAGGTAGGATACCTCCACCACAAACCAATACCATAAACAGACCGGAAGCAGCAGCCAAATATTTTCCTAATCCCTCTACTGCAAGGTTGAAGATACCACCCCACATGATAGAAGTACAAAGACCTACTAATACCAAATACATAGCGTTGATAGGTACTTCTGCAAAACCGAATGACAAACCTCCGGTAGCACTCTGTTGAAGTACAGGCAGGTTAACCAATGTTCCTGTAGAAGAGAAGATAGCGAGGAATACTAAAATCAAACCCAGCGCAGATGTAAACGTAAGCATCGCTTTACTGGAGATTTTAGCACCGAGTGATGCGCCGGCCAGACGACCGATCAACATTAAGAACCAATAAGTTCCTGCCACGAAACCTGAAATCGTAGAAGCGATACCTGCTCCTCCTTTTTCTATTGGGTCTGTCAGGAATAGATTCAACGTACCCGGTACACCTACTTCAATACCTACATATACAAAGATTGCAATAGCTCCCAAGATGAAATGACGGAACTTTAAAGCACCCTTCATCAATTTACCGATAGGTTCTGTTGCAGCATTGGCATTGGGTTCGGGGATTTGTACAAACAAAAGAACGAAGAATGCGAAAGCGAACACAGCCATAGCAGTGTACATCACAGGGAATATTTGAGAAATAGTCGCTTTTTCGATAGATCCGGCGATCAGGATACCTACAAACATCGGAGTAATGGTAGCCATTACAGAGTTGAAAGATCCACCTACCTGGATAAGTTGGTTACCTTTGTTACCTTCGCCACCCAGTTTGTTCAACATCGGGTTTACAACAGTGTTAAGCAAACACATAGAGAAACCAGCTACGAACGCACCAATCAAATAAACGGCAAATGCCATTTCCGGGCTTGAATGACCGGATAAGAATTGGATACCTACGCCAATGAAACCGATAGCTACTGCGATAAGTGCTGTTTTCTTATAGCCTACGCGTTGTAACAGGATACCGCTCGGAATACCCATTACTGCATAAGCAATAAAGTTTCCGAAGTTTCCCAGCATACCTAATGCGTTTGATACGTCGAACTGGTTTTTCAACACGATACCCATAGGAGCAGCGAGGTTGGTAACAAATGAAATCATACCGAAAAGGAAAATCATCGTAATGATTGCAATGATTTTACCGTTCTTTTTTTCTTGTGTCATGGTTCAAAAAAAATGTTAGTTTATAAAATTAGGTTAGTTATTTTTGAGATTATTATTCTTCCACAGTAAACTTGTAGACAGTGATCTGTTGATATTCATCACCCGGCAGCAAAGTAGCCGATGGGAAATGCGGTTTGTTCGGAGTATCCGGGAAACACTGCGCTTCAAAGCAGATAGCGCTTCTTGCTGGGAATGTAGCTCCGTGTGCGCCTTCAAATCCGTTCAGCCAGTTGCCCGTATAGAGTTGCACGCCGGCTTCGGTAGTATACACTTCCATGATACGACCGCTTTTCGGGTCTTTGCAAGTAGCAGCCAGGTCGAGTGAGCCGTTTTCTATCTTGTTCAGTACATAGCAATGGTCGTAGCCGGCACCGAAAATCAGTTGTTGGAATTTGTCATTGATACGTTCGCCTACGGTATGCGGAGTGCGGAAATCCATCGGAGTCCCCTCTACTTTGGCAATTTCGCCCGTTGGGATAGAAACTTCATCGATAGGCGTATAGAAATCAGCGTTGATAGTAACGATGTGGTCGTTGACGGTAGGAGTAGGAGTGGAGATACCGGCGAGATTGAAGAAACCGTGGTTAGTCAGATTAACGACTGTGGCTTTGTCGGTTGTTGCGCGGTATTCGATAGTCAGTGCATTTACTTCGTTTTCCAGGCGGTAGGTCATTTCTACTTCCAGGTTGCCGGGGAATCCTTCTTCTCCATCAGCAGAAATATAGTTGAATTGCACTGTGCTCTCGTCAAGTTGTATAGCGTCCCATACACGAGCGTGGAAACCGGTAGGTCCTCCATGCAGGGAGTTAGGCCCGTTGTTGATAGTGAGTTCATGTTCTTCGCCGAACAGAGTGAATTTTCCTTTGGCGATGCGGTTGCCGTAGCGTCCGATAGTAGTGCTTAGGAAAGGTTCCGGGCTGTTGATGACGTGGTCGATGCTGTCGTGTCCGAGGATTACATTGGCATACTTACCGTTTTTGTCCGGTACCATAATAGAAAGAATGGCGCATCCGTAATTTGTTACAGCTACTTCCATTCCCTTTGCGTTTTTGAGGATAAATAAATCGGTTTTCTTATCATTTATATCCTTTTGGAAATCTTTCCGGCTGAGCCCTGATAGATTCCCTTCTGTTGGGAATGTGTTATTCATGTCTGGTATTATTAAAATTTCCTGCAAATAAAGGGAAATTCTTTCTTTCTCACAAATTATTCCGACTAAATATAGTAGATGCTTTAGGAAAGTTTAGCTTTATTACTTCATCTTCTTCGGATATAAAAGCAAAAGATTATTTCTTAAATGAATTTTCATCCTCCTTTTCTTAAAAACTGAACTATTTTTTGTATGTTTGTTCCCGGATTGTAACAATCCGAGCGAATTTAATCTAAGTTTATAACAAGAAAAACAAAAATGTATCCATTAAAATTCGAACCTATTCTGAAGCAGACGCTTTGGGGGGGCGACAAAATTATTCCGTTCAAGCATTTGAACTCAGACTTGAAAGGAGTAGGAGAAAGCTGGGAGATTTCCGGCGTTGAGGACAATGAATCCGTAGTGGCTAATGGTCCGGATAAAGGTTTAACTTTGGCCGATATGGTAAGAAAGTATCGTGAGGAACTGGTTGGTGAAGCGAATTATGCCCGTTTCGGCAACAAATTTCCGCTGCTCATTAAGTTCATCGACGCCAAACAGGATTTGTCAATCCAGGTACACCCAACAGATGAATTGGCGAAGAAACGCCATAATTCGATGGGAAAAACCGAGATGTGGTATGTGGTAGATGCCGACAAAGGAGCTAAGTTGCGTTCAGGATTCTCTGAACAGATTACCCCGAAAGAATATAAAGAACGCGTGTTGAACAATACGATTACCGACGTATTGCAGGAATATGAGATCCATCCGGGTGATGTGTTCTTCCTTCCTGCCGGACGTGTACACAGCATCGGGGCAGGCTCTTTCATCGCCGAGATTCAGCAAACCTCTGATATAACTTATCGTATCTACGATTTCAACCGTAAAGATGCGAATGGTAAAACCCGCGAACTTCACACCGATTTAGCCCGTGAAGCCATCAACTACGAAGTGTTGGATGACTATCGCACTAAATACGAACCGCTGAAGGACGAACCGGTAGAACTGGTTGCCTGCACCTACTTCACGACTTCTCTGTATGACATGACTGAAGAAATCAGTTGCGACTATTCAGAACTCGATTCATTCGTGATCTTTATCTGTATGGAAGGATCCTGCAAGATGAGAGACAATGAAGGTAATGAACTGACTGTTAGTGCAGGAGAATCTATCTTGTTGCCTGCTACCACGCAAGATGTCACTATTACTCCCGAAGGAGGAAATGTGAAATTGCTGGAAACATACGTATAGTGGTATCCCGCATATCGTTTAAGTCATCCGGCTTTGATCCATTGTAAGGATGGGCAAAGCCGGATGTTTTTTATAGAATGATTCGTTCTTTTGCCGTTTGCCAAATGGCATAATATATAAAATAACTAATGATGTAATGAGAAACAAAAAAGGATTTAGCCGGTGTGCGGAATTCTACATCGGCCGTTTACGAAAGGAGGGACGCCATTCTACGGCGCATGTCTACAAGAATGCTCTCTTTTCTTTCGGTAAGTTTTGTGGCACGTTCAATGTGTCGTTCAGACAAATCACCCGTGAGAGTTTACGGCGTTATAGTCAGTATCTTTACGAGTGTGGCTTGAAGCCCAACACGATTTCTACGTATATGCGTATGCTTCGTAGTATCTACAATCGGGGAGTGGAGGCGGGTGGCGCGCCTTATGTGCCACGATTATTTCATGATGTTTATACCGGGGTGGATGTTCGTCAGAAAAAGGCTTTGCCTGCTGTCGAATTGCATAAGCTTTTGTATGAAGATCCCAAGTCGGAGCGTTTACGCCGTACGCAGGCTATTGCTGCCCTGATGTTCCAGTTTTGTGGAATGTCATTTGCCGATTTAGCCCATCTGGAGAAGTCGGCCTTGAATCAGAATGTGTTGCGATACAATCGTATTAAAACCAAAACTCCGATGAGCGTGGAAGTACTTGATACTGCAAAGGAAATGATTAATCAGCTCCGTAACAGGGGAGATTCTCATCCCGATTGTCCGGATTATCTGTTTGACATTCTTAGCGGCGATCGGAAACGTCAGGATGAAAGAGGTTACCGGGAGTATCAGTCAGCTCTCCGCCGATTCAACAATCGTTTGAAAGATTTGGCAAGAGCCTTACGTCTGCAATCTCCTGTCACTTCCTACACGCTTCGCCATTCCTGGGCAACGACAGCGAAGTATCGGGGAGTACCAATTGAAATGATTAGTGAATCATTGGGCCATAAATCTATTAAAACCACACAAATCTATTTAAAAGGCTTTGGGCTTAAAGAACGTACGGAGGTAAATAAAGGGAATTTATCTTACGTTAGAAACTGCTGTGTAGGCAGGGGTAAGAGCGTAAAGTTCTGATAATCAGAACTGGTGTATGTGTGTTACTTCTTAGGTAACGGAACTTAAATTTGACGCAAAGATAGACAAAAACATAGATAGTAAGCAAATATTCTTCCATTTTTTTTCATTTTATCTAAAATATAGGGAAAAAACTATCTGAACATGAAATAACTTTATTTTCATGCTCTATACTTTTTATTGCCTAATCTCTGGATTTTTCCTGTTGAGTATTAGGCAGTTTCCTTCTTACGCCCTATTTCTATATGTGATTTCCATTTTTTATTGAGATGTGTGCCTTGTGTATGTATTGTCCGTTACCTAAGAAGTAACGGAATAACATGGGGTAAAAAAACATGATTTTAACAAAACCAAAATCACTTAGTGCTGGGCCTAGCGATGGGACAGGGGAAGGCGTAGCACACTCTAAACGCTGGTATGTTGCTCTGGTTCGAATGCACCACGAGAAGAAGGTAGCCGAACGTTTAGACAAAATGGGGATCGAGAATTTCGTTCCTGTCCAACAAGAAATTCATCAGTGGAGTGACCGTCGTAAGATGGTGGAGTCTGTCCTTCTTCCAATGATGGTGTTTGTTCACGTTAATCCGAAAGAACGCAAAGAAGTTCTGGGTTTTTCTACAGTCAGCCGTTATATGGTGATGCGAGGTGAGAGTTCTCCAGCGGTAATTCCAGATGAGCAGATGGCTCGTTTTCGTTTCATGCTCGACTATTCAGAGGAAGCTATTTGTATGAACAGCTCCCCTTTGGCACGTGGTGAGAAGGTTCGTGTTGTGAAAGGACCTCTGACCGGGCTGGTTGGTGAACTGGTCAATGTAGATGGTAAAAGCAAGATTGCCGTCCGGTTGAATATGCTGGGATGCGCTTGCGTTAATATGCCTATTGGCTATGTCGAGGCTATCTGCGAGAAAAACTAGTACTCGTTCATCATTTATCCACAATTTACATGAATATGAAGTTTTCTTGTGCTTTTGCACTGATATTCTCTTTCTTCTTCTTCTTTTCGGCTTGTCAATCCTATAAGAAAGTACCTTATTTGCAGGATGCGGAGATTTTGAAACAGGCGAATACGCAAGTAGCCCCTGTTCAGGACGCCAGGTTGATACCGGGAGATGAGGTTTCCATTCTTGTTTCTACTTCCGATCCGGTTGTTTCGCAGCCATTCAATGCGCAAGGCAGTACCTTTCTGTTGGATGACCAGGGAAATATCAATTATCCGGTTTTGGGTAAACTTCCTTTAAACGGATTAACGAGCCGCGAAGCTGAAAACCTGATAACGGAGAGACTGAAATCTTACGTGAAAGAAAGACCTACGGTAGTAGTCCGTATGTCTGGCTTTAAAGTTTCGGTTTTGGGAGAAGTGGCGTCTCCGGGTGTTTATCCGGTGGTGAATGAGCAGATCAATGTACTCGAAGCCCTTGCCATGGCAGGAGATTTGACCATTTATGGTGTTCGTGATAATGTGAAACTAATCCGCGAAGACAAGAACGGGCATAAACAGTTTGTTACACTCAATCTGAACGACGCGGATTTGTTATTATCTCCTTACTATCAGTTGCAACAGAATGACATCCTGTATGTCACTCCCAATAAAACCAAAGCACAGAGCGCGGACATCGGCACAAGTACTACGATGTGGGTTTCGGGATTTTCTATCTTAGTGTCTATTGCCAGTCTGCTGGTCAATATACTTAGATGATCCTTACAACTCTCCATATTCTTTGATACAGTTAAAACACGGACATTCCTTCATCGGATTTAAATCATGATGGCCTACAATCAATGCTTTGGGGAATCTTTTTCTCAATTCGCGGAGCAAAGCGAGCAAAGAACCTCGTTGCGCCAATGTACGTGTGTCTTGGGGACGTCCGGCAATATCCAGCCCTCCTTCGTAACAAATACCTATCGAATGGGTGTTATGGTTACGGCAGTGTGCCCCGACCTTTTCCAGAGGACGGCCTTGGCAAATTTCTCCATTGCGGGTGATGTAGAAATGGTAACCGATGTCACGGAACCCACGGTGTTGGATATGATCTTGTCGGCAAGCCTCCGCCGAAAAGAATTTTCCTTCCGGCGTGGCACTGCAATGAATGATAATCAGCGTGATGGTGCGCATGGAGCTACATACAACTTTGTACTCCGATCAAGCCTCCGATAGCGGTGGCAACGGTGATAATCACTTTGATAATGAAGCTCCATACGGAGCGGGGAGAAGATGAATTACTCATGACATTGTTTTTTTAAAGATTAAAAATTGGATTTAGATAAGATAAGTCCTTCACTAAATGAAGGACTTACAGAAGATAAGAAACTAGGATTAGGCAGCCGGGTCAGGTGCTTCACCGCTTCCGCCCGGATTCGGATCAGGAGTATTGCCTGAATCGGAATCTCCACCAGGGGTAGTTGGTTTCTGATACTCCGCTTGCTGCTTCAGTTGACTGTCGAGTTTCAGGTTGGTAGTCGACAAATTACCGGTGGCACGAGCTTTCAGGCGCATACCTGTGATGTTTTTCTCTAACGAAAAATCTTCCAGTGTTTCAGCCGCCTTACTTCGGATGCCTACCCCAAAGATGGCAAGGTCGTCGATTTTCACGCATTTGCCGTCGAGCAGCAATTCTTTGATGCAGTCTACCATGTCAGAAAGTACACCTTTGATGACACCACCGGAATACGGTGAATTGTGTTTCGACATGTGTTCGGCAAGCTTGGCCAAATCAAACGTCTCGTCGCTTACCGCACGGGCGAACCACTTGCCTGCATTCAGGCCTTTCTGCTGTTGGTTTTGATAAATTTTGTAACGAATCATAAAACAATAAATTAAAGGGTTAAACATATTGTCCGGGGATTCTTTTCCCTTCCGACAATACAAAGATACTACCCAGAAACATCGATAAATCAATTGTTTGCGATTGCGCACGATTGTTGTCAATTATATGTCGTAATGGTCGTTTATTCAATGGAAAAGCGTTGGTTATGTGGTACTATTTTGTTATTTTTGTAACTGTAAATCAAAATTTTATCCATTATGACCGAATTCAAAATACGTGCCTATGGGCGCATGGAACTGGCGCAACTTTATTCTCCGACACTTACCGACATTGCTGCTTATCGAAAAATGAAGAAATGGATCTCTTTATGTCCCGGACTTCTGCAACGTCTGTACGACTTAGGGTACGAATCAAAGCGTCGCTCATTCACACCGTTGGAGGTGAGAGTGATTGTGGACGCTTTGGGAGAACCTTGAAGAAGTTGAGAGTTGAAAAATGAAAGTGGGAAATGGCGAGAGGAATAGAAGCGGTTTGTGTGGGATAAAGCGGTGCTTTATGGTTGCTAAACCTATGCTTTACGAACGCTAAAGCGATGCTTTATTAAAATACAAGAAATACACTTTTACTCCCGTTTCCCTAACACACGCACACGTGCGTGCGCGTATAAATGCCTTTATCGTCTGCGTTGGTAAACAACCCTTTCTTTATCAGACGGTTCAACCAGCCGAAAGCAGTGTTAGGTTTGATTTTCATGACTGTAGCCTGCTCCGACAACTGTGCACGGGTGAATTGGTTGCCCATCGCTTCGAAAAGTGCATCCCGGTCGGCATTGGCTCTATGTTTGACTTCTGTGGAAGGAAGAAAAGACAAGATATGCGTGGCATGACGATAAAGCGGAGTTACAAGCTCCAGGACCGCTTTAAAATCTTCAGTGGTGATCGTTACATCCCAACGGGTGATAATGCCGTCTTTGATATTATCAGTGGTAATCTCCTTATCAGGAGTAAGCAGATGGATAGAAGAATTCTTGAATTGGTAAGGTTGATCACATTCCAGTGCACGTATCATAGCTACTTCCGCCATGATGCGGCACGTGTTGACAGCCAGTCGGGCTATGGAACTGCTCATTTCGTTGTCGTTGGCAAGCCCCGAACGGAAGAACAAATCGGAAAAGAGAGTGTTGAACTCTTGCTTTTGCTCATCGGTGAGCCGGAGCGTATGGACTCCATGTGTTTTCATCAGGTCGAGTTGCTTTTTCCATTCCAGGCCTATGTCTGTGAAGATAGCTTCCAGATCGGCTTCGCCACTTTCAAACTGATTGATCCATGCCCATATACCATGCATGTAATAAAACAGTTGGCGCGAGAACAAGCCGTTCTCTGTCGAGGGAATAAGTGGTTTCACTTGTGCGGGCGTACCGGAAAGCAAGACGGACAGATAGCTTTTCTTTACTTCCCGGTATTCCTGGTCGGTACGCCGGTTGTACGACAAACGGTCATGGTCGAACGCTTTGCGGAGCGTGTCGCTCCAGTGTCCGTATTCCGAGCCGATGGCAGCAGAAATAGTATCTGCTTCCGTTTCGCAGATAAGTCCCGTGCCGTTGGCATCCATGATATTTTGCAAAATACCTGTTCCGGTGTTATTGCCCGAGATGAGAAACATTCTGTTTTTGGGCATTTGGGGAGCTTCCACTTTGCTACGCTCTTTTCCCATGACGTCGTAGGCGGCTTTCTCTTTTTTGTAAGCCTTTACCTCTTCCGCTACTTGCTGGCGGATCTCGTCATGGATAGGTTCGACGAGCAGACGGATAAGCGAAAGAATTCCCTTACCCGAGGCAGAAGGAGCCACGATGAAACTTTGCAGGCAAGGAGACTGGAGTTTGCCGGCGTATGGACATCTCACATATCGTTCCATGCTGGCACCTATGGCAGTCAATGCTCCGAGCAGCATGACATCACGCTGGGTAGGGCTGGTGGCATAGCTCATGATGAGCAAGAGGATTTTCGGCCAGTCCGCTTCGGGGAAAGTGGGCAATGGCTGGTTCGGGTCACTGCCGTTCAGCAGTTCTTCGGATTCGTCCGGTTCGTCATTCTCCACCTTATTATATACGTGTGCGTGTGTGAGAACTTTGGACGGTGTATTTTCCGTATTTTCTGTATTTTTACGGTTGTTCATAACTTCTTCTTTGCAGAGGATTACACCTGCCATCTCAGCAAGATGGAAAGCCGTGCCCAGGTGCACTTCTCCATGTTGGGTAGTGAGAGTATTGGAGAATATCCGTTCGGCATGTTCACGTTGATACTTGGCGGACACCCGGCACAAACGATGAAAAAACTCACGTCCCGCTTCGCCGCAATCTGTTGCGATGGCGAATGCCAGTTGTACATATTCAGCATAGGTAGGAGCAATATCCGCTCCTGCAGTTTCAACCGCTTCAGTGAGGCGGCGTAAAGATTCAATATCAGTCATTATTTTGATTTATGATTTATAATTATGTTTTATGGTTATTCGTTGGTGGTTCTAAATAATGCACCCGGATCATGGCAAAGGAAACAGGATCTCACAATGTCTTTACCGGAAAAGTCCACGCCTTTTTTCTTTTCTCCGAAAGGAGGAGGTGTTCCTGTACCATAGATCATCACAGTGTATAGCATTGCTAACTTCATTTTTTCCGTGATACAGTTTGCGTTATCGGCCATGGGTAAATGATTGTAGGGTATAAAGGCTTTTACGCCCCGTCCGCTAGGACTGATAAACGTGAGCACAGGGTGGAGAAGAGGGTCATTGAACAACGTCTTACGCATCTCCACTGCTTCCTGATAGGAGGTGAGATAGTCTATATCTACTACTGTTAGGAGGGAAGGATCTATGAGGCATTTGCTGCTGCGACGCGAGAACGTACCACAGGGAGTCACGTATGGTAATAGTGATGCTTTTGCCGTCCGTATATCTGCGGAGTTGCGTACTTGTTCGGTCAGAACTTTGAGATTCTCGTTGCAGGTAATCATTTGAAAAACTTGCTCTACGGAGACTTCGCAGCTGGGAATAAGCGTAGGAGGAGTAACTAATTGTCCGTGTTCGTCTTTAATGGGCGCAATGGGAGGCATGAAATAAGACATTCTAAAATCGTTTGTCATAACGTATCTAATTATTTGATTATCGCCTTGAATTTTCAAAACGCGGGGCGAAGGTAGGAATAGCTTTTAAATCAACTGTTCTGACATATCAGAACAGTTATAGATAGAATCATGTATTATTTAATAACTTTAACAATTAACAGAATTACAAAAATGAAAAAGTACTCTCATGCAGCACTCGGCCTTTTCATCGCCGAGCAGTTTAAGAAAGCAGGTGTGAAGATAGCTCCCATGTGCGCTGAAATAGGCTTGGGCAAAGCTGTCTACTATGCAAAGGTTATAAAAGGAGAGACGTTCGTTTAAGTCATTTCACCCGTCTTTTGGCTTACTTCTATGACTGTCATACCAAAGAGGAATTTCGAGCCAAAGTAATTGAATGGATCGACCGGTATATCGATTATCGTGAGAAACACGGGTGATGGGAAAGAATTTTAATCAGTTGATAATAAAATAATGCAGGAAGTCCAACGTTTCAATAAAGTCCTAAAATCTTTTGTCCTTCTAGGGGACATCATCTTATTGAACTTGCTGTTATGGATGTTTACTTCGATTTGGGAAAACCGGTCTCCATTTGAGTATTCAATGCCTCTTCTCCAGAACATGGCTCTGATGACTTTATGTTATCTGGTTTGCAACATCCGTTCAGGAGTGATCCTTCATCGTCCGGTGGTTCGCCCGGAACAAATAATGCTTCGGGTGGCACGGAATATGATTCCTTTTGTATTGATAGTCTTTGGGCTTTCATACATATTTCATTTTGAATGTGTCAATCTGCGTCAGTTGGGGATATTTTATGTAGTTCTCATTATCGTGATCATTTCCTATCGTCTGACGTTCCGATCTATTCTGGAGCTTTATCGTAAAAGTGGGAAAAATGTTCGAAAGGTAGTGTTGGTGGGTAGCCATGAAAATATGCAGGAACTTTACCATTCCATGACGGATGATCCGACATCCGGGTATCGTGTATTGGGATATTTTGAAGATTTTCCGTCAGACCGCTATCCTATGAATATAGCTTATTTGGGGCAGCCGTGTGAAGCTGTTGATTATTTGGCTCGTAATGCGGGAAAGGTGGACCAGCTTTATTGCAGCCTTCCTTCCGCCCGTAGTGCTGAAATAGTGCCGATTATCAACTATTGTGAGAATCATCTGATTCGTTTTTTCAGCGTTCCCAATGTCCGGAACTATCTGAAACGGAGAATGTATTTTGAAATGTTAGGTAATGTCCCGGTACTTTCTATCCGTCGTGAGCCACTTGAGTTATTGGAAAATCGTATGATGAAACGTGGTTTTGATATTATTTGCTCGCTACTGTTCCTTTGTACTTTTTTTCCGATTATATACATCATTGTGGGACTGGCTATAAAGATAAGTTCGCCTGGACCTGTCTTTTTCAAACAGAAACGGAGCGGGGAGGATGGTCGTGAATTCTGGTGCTATAAGTTTCGTTCGATGCGGGTGAATGCTCAATGTGATACATTACAGGCTACAGAACATGATCCTCGTAAAACCCGAATTGGTGATCTGATTCGTAAGACGAATGTGGATGAACTTCCTCAATTTATTAATGTCCTGAAAGGGGATATGTCTTTAGTGGGTCCCCGTCCGCACATGTTGAAGCACACAGAAGAATATTCTCATTTAATAAATAAATATATGGTCCGTCATTTTGTAAAGCCTGGTATTACAGGTTGGGCACAAGTGACAGGTTTCCGTGGAGAAACGAAGGAGCTTTGGCAGATGGAAGGACGTGTGCAACGTGATATCTGGTATATCGAGCATTGGACGTTTCTTTTGGATTTATATATCATGTATAAAACTGTGTATAATGTAATCCGCGGGGATAAAGAGGCTTATTAGGTGAGGAATTGGAAATTGAATAAAGATTAAATCAATAGTTGTAATTTACATGAGTAGGTGGTTATGAGAAAATTGAAACGATTGACTTTGGGTGCGTTACTTGCTTTTTTGCTGGTATCCTGCCAATCATATAAGAAAGTGCCTTATTTGCAGGATACGGCTTTTGTGAATGATACAGAACAGACTGTTCGTCAGACAGGTGTGAAGGTTATGCCCAAGGATTTGTTGACGATTGCCGTATCTTGTTCTACTCCGGAACTGGCTGCACCTTTCAATCTGGTAAATTCGGGTACTGCTAGTGGAACGGAGGGAAAGACGGTAGGACAAGGAGCTGCATCATCTGCTCTACAGCAATATTTGGTAGATAATCAAGGGAATATAAACTTTCCGGTATTGGGCGAGATTCATGTAGGTGGATTGACTAAACTGGAAATAGAAAACCTGATTATAGATAAGTTGAAGGTTTATTTGAAAGAAGCGCCGCTTGTAACTGTACGTATTGTTAATTATCGGATTTCAGTGCTGGGGGAAGTTGCCAAACCAGGTAGCTTTGTAGTCTCCAACGAGAAGATTAATTTGCTGGAAGCTCTCGCGATGGCAGGTGATTTGACTATTTATGGTATGCGCGATAATGTGAAATTAATCCGAACCGGACAGGATAATAAGCAGGAAATTATTACTATGGACTTGAATAAGGCTGAAACGGTATTGTCTCCTTATTATCAGTTGCAGCAGAATGATATTATTTATGTGACACCTAATAAGACTAAGGCTAAGAATTCTGATATAGGAACTAATACGGGATTATGGCTTTCTGCTACTTCTATCTTGGTTTCACTTGCAAACATATTGGTAATTTTATTAAATAAGTAATTAGTAATGAAAGAGAATTCGTATGACAATAATATGAGTGAATTAGACGAAGAGAAAGTTAATTATCAGGAACTTCTCTTTAAGTATATAATTCATTGGCCTTGGTTTGTTGCTTCGGTTTTAGCTTGTTTTATTGGTGCTTGGATGTATTTGCATTTTCAGACTCCTGTGTATCAGGTTTCTGCTTCTATTATGATAAAAGATGATAAAAAAGGAGGAAGTGCAGGTTCGGCTGATTTAGAAAACCTAGGGTTGGGAGGAATGATTACTTCTACGCAGAGTATTGATAATGAGATAGAAGTGCTACGCTCAAAAACAATATTGAAAGAGGTTGTCAATAATCTGGAACTATATATTACTTATTATGATGAGGACGAATTTCCTAAAAAAGAGTTGTATAAAACCTCTCCAATAATTGTAAATTTGACAGCACAGGAGGCGGATAATTTGCCGGATGTGGCTATAATTGATATGAAGCTTACGCAGGAAGGTGGATTGGATGTAAATTTGAAAGTGGGTTTAAATGAGTATAATAAACATTTTGAAAAACTCCCAGCAGTGTTACCTACAGATGTCGGTACATTTGGGTTTGCATTGAAAGATTCTTTATCAAACGGGAGGATGGAAGGACAAAATATAGTACGAAATATCAGTGCTATGGTTAGCCGGCCATTTGGAGTAGCAAAAGGGTATCAGTGGGCAATAAATATAGAGCCGACTTCTAAGACGACTTCTGTTGCTGTTGTTTCATTGATGAATACGAATATACAGCGTGGCCAAGATTTTATCAATAAGTTGATAGAAATGTATAATCGTAATACGAATAATGACAAAAATGAGGTTGCAGAGAAAACTAAAGAATTTATTAATGAACGTATTAAAATTATTAATGAAGAACTCGGAAGTACAGAAGATAAATTGGAAGCTTTTAAAAGAAATGCTGGATTAACTAATATTGGCAGTGATGCCCAATTAGCTGTTGAAGGGAATGCAGAATATGAAAGAAAGCGTGTAGAGAATGGAACTCAAATCAATTTGATTCGTGATCTTACCAAATACATTAGTAATCCGTCGAATGAGTATGAGGTATTACCAGCTAATATTGGTTTGTCTGATAATGGTTTGACTACTCAGATAGATCGTTATAATGAATTGATTTTTGAACGCAAGCGTTTACTCCGTACTTCTACAGAGAATAATCCTATGATTGTGAATCTGGATACGAGTATTCGTGCCATGAAAGCGAATGTACAAGCAGCTATTGATGGTACTTTGCAAGGTTTGCTTATCGTGAAGGCTGATTTGGATCGTGAAGCCGGGCGTTTCTCTCGTCGCATCAGTGATGCTCCGGGACAGGAACGTCAATATGTAAGTATTGCACGTCAGCAGGAAATTAAGGCTGGGCTTTATCTGATGCTTTTGCAGAAACGTGAAGAGAATGCTATAACTTTAGCAGCTACTGCAAATAATGCTAAGATTATTGATGAGCCTGCAGCTGAAGGTGGCCCCATTTCTCCAAAACCTAAAATGATTTATATGGTTGCTTTAGCAGTAGGATTGGGGGGACCTGTTGTTTTTATTTTTTTGCTCGGTTTGACTAAGTTTAAAATAGAGGGGCGTGGTGATGTCGAGAAATTAACAAGGTTACCTATTGTGGGTGATGTACCATTGACTGATGAAAAGACAGGTTCTATTACTGTGTTTGAGAATCAGAATACTTTAATGAGCGAAACTTTCCGTAATATTCGTACTAATTTACAGTTTATGCTTGAAAATAGTCAGAAAGTAATTTTGGTGACTTCAACAGTTAGTGGTGAGGGTAAATCGTTTATATCAGCAAATCTAGCTATCAGTCTTTCTTTGTTGGGGAAAAAAGTCGTGATTGTGGGGCTTGATATTCGTAAGCCAGGTTTGAATAAAATCTTTAATATTCCCAGAAAAGAGATGGGAATTACTCAATATCTGTCAAATCCAGAAAAGAATTTGATGGATTTTGTTCAGTCTTCAGATGTAAGTAAGAATTTATATATTGTTCCGGGGGGAACAGTACCACCTAATCCTACGGAATTATTGGCTCGAGATGGCTTGGATAAGGCTATTGCTATATTGAGAAAAGAATTTGATTATGTGATTTTAGATACAGCTCCAATTGGTATGGTGACTGATACTTTGCTTATAGGTCGTATTGCTGACTTATCTGTCTATGTATGTCGTGCTGATTATACTCGAAAAGCAGAGTTTACCTTGATTAATGAACTGGCAGATAATAATAAACTTCCTAATCTTTGTACAGTAATTAATGGTTTGGATCTTCAGAAGAAGAAGTATGGCTATTATTACGGCTATGGCAAGTATGGCAAATACTATGGTTATGGTAAGCGTTATGGCTATGGTTACGGTTATGGAGAACATAGAGTGAAGGAAGAATAAACGTCTAAAAAGGTGAGGATTTATTCTATCTTAGTAGAAATATATAATGATGGGTACATATAATCATACGATAAGTACTGCTAAATTGTAGAGTAGATCTCCTTAAACTCCTAAGTAAACTCTTTGCTGGAGTTTTTAACGCTTATACAGATATTTGGGATCTCGTGTTTCAATATATCTAAATCTTTTTAACCTAACATTTCTGTTTATAGCTATGAATTGTTTTTTGAGTTTATATAGTGAAAATGATTAAGTCTTTTACCAAAACATCGTACGATAACAAATTAGTAATTCATAATGGTAAATCCATATTATATCGTTTGCGTTAGCGATGAAGATTATGTACAGCATACAGCTGTAATGTTGTGCTCACTTTTTGAAACTAATCGCGACAAATCGTTTCAAGTATATTTATTGACTACAGGAATATTAAAAGAGTCTGCTTGCAAACTTTCTGTTTTGTGTAGTAATTATGGTAATACATTTATAATCAGGAACTGTGCAGCTAATGATATTAGTGACTTACCTGTAGGGCAGTGGAATATTATTATGTATCTTAAACTTTTTATACCTCATGTGCTACCTCTCGAAGTTGAACGATGTCTTTTCTTAGATGTGGATATGATAATTAATGACGATATTAAACCTCTTTACGAGATAGAGTTACATAACAAAGTTTTGGCCGCAGCAGAGGATATTCCCGATTGTGTCACTTATAAGCCTAGGCTACATTTACAGGTAGAAGATCTTTATATAAATTCAGGGGTTATGGTTTGTGACCTTTTACAGTGGAGGACTATGGAATTACAACGTCCTATCTTTGATTTTGTTCGTACTGTTGCTGATAAGATAAACAATGAGCAAGACGTGATAGCAATGTATTTTAAAGGAAAGATAACTAGTTTACCTATCAAGTGGAATATGACCACTTTTTATTTTAGGCGACAACCCAAGATTTTTAATAAATATCTACCTCAATTAATTGATGCCCGAAAAGCTCCAGGTATTATTCATTTTGCTTGTCCTATTAAACCTTGGTTTCGCGATTGTCAACATCCTTATAAAATATTATACAAAAGATATCTTCTTATGACTGATTGGAAAGAGTATAAATTCCCCATTTTTGAACAAATGACAGCGTGGGGGAGAACAAAACGTATTGTGCGTAACTTTCTCAATTGTGTAGGGGTGATGAATGATGCTGGATATAATATTAAATAATAATTGAAATAAGCTATTGTTATTAATAGATTATCAGAGAAGCTTAATCCATTGAGATTAAGTGAATTCTAAAATGTATGCAAAAATATAACTATTCCTTTTTTAATCGGATAATAACCAAACTAAAAACATTGTGGATTGATCTATTTCATAATCCTATATTAGTCAATGCTTGTTTATTTTATTCCTATGGTAGGTTAGTTCATCGTAATTGGGGTGATGATATTAATCATTTCTTTATAGAATGCATATTTAGGCGTAAAATCTCTTATCTTTATAATTCTTCTCTTTCAATGAGAAGGAATTCTATAAATTATTTAATGATTGGATCAACCATTGACCAACTGTGCAACTCACAAACTATTATATGGGGAGCTGGTGTTATTGATGGTAACAGTGAATTACCAGCTAAACCTTTGAAAGTTTTGGCTGTAAGGGGGCCGCTGACACGCCAGTATTTGCTAAATAATGGAGTAGATGTTGCACCTGTTTATGGCGATCCAGCTCTTTTATTGAAGTATTGGTATAGACCTAATGTTATAAAAAAGTATAGATTAGGCATTATTCCTCATTTTGACGACTTCGATCATCCAGCTCTCGTTGGATTTAAAAATGATCCTAAAGTACTTATGATAAAGATGGAAGGATACAAAAACTGGCTAGAAGTACTAGATCAAATTTGTAGTTGTGAATATATAGCTTCTTCGTCATTACATGGGCTAATTATGTCTGAAGCTTATGATATCCCCAATTTATGGATTGAACTTTCAGGTAAATTAATGGGAGGACATTTTAAATTTCATGATTTTTTTCTTTCTATGGATCAAGATCGTCCTCAGCCATATGTTGTTAAGGAGGGAATGAGTTTGAATGAAATAATGGCTGCTCTATCAAGTTATAAAAAAGGATCGATTGATTTGAATCCTCTTATTAATTCTGCTCCATTTAACATTTATTTAAAAAACAATTAGTAGTAATGAGAGAAATATATATAAATAGTATTCAATTTTCTGGGAGGGGAGTCACTTCTTTAATTAATATTGGTGGATACAATGAAACAATAGAAACAACAATAAATTGTTCATTTGGAGTGGATGTGGTTGCTGATAGGATCGATGCTTTTGTTTGTGGTTTATTGTACTTTGCAATGAAAGGTGGTTATGATATTGTTTCTGAATTACCAATATCTGATCAGTTGTATTATAATTTGGAATATCATTTTATTGATGCGATTGTTTCTGCTAATAATTTCTTGCATCGTATACGTATAAAAGCACCTTTAGTTAAGGTGATACAAAATAGGGGTAATCGTATAGCTACTGGTATCTCATGTGGAGTCGATTCGTTATATACTGTCGCTACTCATACTGGTTCGTATATCCCACAGTGTCGAAAAATAAATACGTTAGCATACTTTAATGCGGGTAGTTCTCCTGGTAATAAGCAACATTCAGATCTCACTAAAGGACGTTATCTTCATGCAAAGAGTTTTGCCCAGGAGTATGGATTTGACTTTATTGATATAGAGACTAATTTGCATTTGGTGATGAATAAGTATTTGCCTTATTCTCACATCGAGAATCATACTTATATGGCTCTTTTTTGTATGCTTCATCTTCAAGGTGCTATATCAACTTATTATTATTCGTCTGGTTACTCTTATGAAGAGTTCTCATTAAAAAAAATAGCGGGACATGATTTTACTGTGGCCAAATATGATTTATTGTTACTTTCTATGGCTTCTACCGATACTCTTCGTTTCTATTCTACAGGTGGTGAGAAAAGTCGATTTGAAAAGACAAAAGTAGTAAGTTTATATCAACCTTCTAAGAAATACTTGAATGTTTGTGTTAATAAACCTCCTCGGGATGGAAATGATAACACGTGTTTTAAATGTATAAGAACTTTGTTGACTTTAGACGCACTTGGTGTAATCGATGAGTATAATGCGGTTTTTGATATAGAATTTTATAAGCATAATAAAAAGGTATACTTGCGCAGAATGTGGCTAAATGGTACTTTTAAGCATGATGATATGCTTATAGAGTTATTACCCTATTATAAAAAAGAAATAACTTTTCTTTTTAAAGTCAAGGCTTTATTTAATGTACTACTAAATAAGCTTTTTAATAAGAAATCAATAGTATAACACTGTTGTATTTATTATTTTATGGACGAAAATAATAGAAAAATCGTAAAAAATTCAGCGTATTTGTATATACGTATGATGGTGACAATGGTTTTAGGATTCGTTGTCACTCGTATTGTACTTGAAAAGTTAGGTGCATCAGATTATGGTGTATATAATGTAGTGGGGGGATTTGTGTCACTCTTTACTGTGCTGAATAGTATCTTGCAAGGAGGAACACGTCGATTTTTAGCTTTACGTATTGGTGAAGGAGATTGTTCAAAACTGAAAGATACATTTTCTACTGCTTTTGTGATTCATTTAGGCATAGCTTTAATCGTCTTTATTCTTCTTGAAACTATTGGACTTTATTTTGTTAATCATAAACTTAATATTGATCAAGAACGACTATCGGCTGCAAATTGGGTCTTTCAATGCTCTATTGTTAGTGTAGTGATGGCTATTACGCAAACTCCTTTTACAGCTGCGGTTACTGCTCATGAACATTTTAATATTTATGCTTTTATGAGTATTTTCGATATTGTTGGTCGTATCATTATGTTGTTATTACTCACATTTATACCAGGTGATAAACTTATCATCTATGCATTAATACAGATGCTTATTGGGTTGATTGTTATGGTGGTTTATCGGTGGTATTGTTTTATGCATTTTCAAGAATGTGCGTTTTCTTTGCGCATAGATAAATCGAGTTTTAGAGAGATGATACAATTTTCCGGTTGGTCTACAATAGGTCACTTGTCTGCAGTGCTCAATGGACAAGGTATGTCTATTTTAATTAATCTTTTTTTTAATACAATAATGAATGCTGCGCGTGGGTTAGCTAGTACTGTCATTTTTACTATAAATCAGTTGGTTAGCAGTTTTGTTATGGCTGCTGAACCTCAATTGGTAAAGCTGTATGGTGCTGGTGAGAAGGAGAAATTTCATCGTTTAATCTTCAATGTGAGTAAGTATACTTTGTTTCTTCTTGCTGTCTTTATTACGCCTGTATTACTTGAGATTGATTTTGTTCTTGCGCTATGGTTGACAGAAGTACCGGATTATACCTCTTCATTTATAAGAATTTCATTGATTGTCTCTTTTATTTCTTATTCTAATAAGTTTGTAGATCAAGGTGTTGTGGCAATAGGACGTGTTAAAGAATTAAATCTGTTTGTTGCCCCCCTTTATCTATTAACTCTTCCGTTAGCTTATTTTTTCTTAAAGATGGGGTTTGGACCAATAACTGTATATTGGGTATCGGCTGTTCCTTTAATCATAGCGATGGGATTAAACCTTTATATTATACACAAATACTACGATTTTCCTGCTATGAGATATATAGTGATGGTGTTTTTGAAAAACTTGATGCTTATTTTCTTAGCAACTATTATTCCTTGGCTAGTTCAGCAGCAAATGCAAGTCGGATGGTTGCGTTTCCTTGTTGTTTGTTCACTATCTGTTATATGTACATTAACTATTTTATATTCTATTGGTTTAGATAATGAGACTAGAGTTATTGTAAAACGACAAATGAAAAAACTAAGCCTTTTAAAATAATACGAGCTATTATTATGTAACTGTAACTTATAATAAATAAAAAGACTGTGAACGAATCTATAATATCGGTTGTTGTCCCTGTTTACAATGCAGAACACCAAATACGTTGCCTTTTAGATAGCTTGTTATTACAAACGTGGAGCCATTTTGAAGTTTTGCTGATAAATGATGGTAGCACGGATGAATCAGGTATTATTTGTGAAGAATATGCGGATAAGGATCATCGTTTTAAGGTGATTCATAAAAAAAATGAAGGGGTTAGTGCTGCTCGTCAAACTGGTATAGAAGCAGCAAGTGGCATATATGTAATCCACGCAGATGCCGATGATTGGATGGAATCAGAGATGCTACAGGATCTTTATGCAAAAGCTGTATTAACTAATGCAGATGTGGTATTTTGTGATTACTACGTGGAACGTAATGGTAATAGTGTATATAGAAAGCAAGAACCTCCTTCTTTTAGTCCTGAAGTGGTACTTCGTGCTATGTTTCAGCGGCTACATGGTAGTTGTTGGAACAAACTTGTGCGACGATCATGTTACAGTCAGTATGGATGTCATTTTCCAAAAGGGATAGACTATTGTGAAGATCTTCTTTTTTGGGTACAGCTATTGCAGCACCCAAAGATAAAGATAACCTATGTAAATAAGGCTTATTATCACTATGTGATGAATGAGACTTCTATTACTCATAATTATACTCGTAAAACTTATCAAGTACGCTGTGCCTTTTATAATCAACTTTGTAACTATTTGCCTTCAATGGGTTTTGAAAAGGAGTTGGAAAATGCTCGTCTTAGTGTGTTTGTTGAAGGTTATATGCATAGGGCTCTTAGTAATATTGAAGCGTGGAAACTATTGTGGATGTACAATAAAAAAGCTGCATTTTTCAATTCAAAAAGCATTCGTTGGAAAGTGGGATATATAGCCCTTGCTTTAGGATGCTTTCCTATAGCTAGGAAATTACTCCGATTTTAATTGGTTTTATTTATATGCAAGCAAAAATAGCAATGATAGTGCCTTATTTCGGTAAATGGCCGGAATGGATGGATTTGTATTTGTACTCCTGTAGCAAGAATCCTCAAGTAGACTTTTTGTTTTTTACAGATTGTTTAGTGCCTGCGACTGTATATCCTAACACTCTTTTTACAACACTCTCTTTTGAAGCATATTGTAAGCATGTCTCTCGAGTGCTACATGTTAATTTTCGACCGACACAAGCCTATAAGTTATGTGATTTGAAGGTTTTCTATGGATTGATTCATGCTGAAGATTTAAGAGAATATGATTATTGGGCTTTTGGTGATAATGATCTTATTTTTGGTAATCTAAATATAATAACAAATATCCGAAATCTTAAAAAATATGATTTGCTCACTACGCATAGTTATCATATTGCCGGTCACTTTACAGTAATCCGTAAGGAATCTAAATTTACTAAGTTATGTTTGAAAATTCCAGATTGGCAGTCTTTGCTATTAGATACAAAGAATTATGCAATAGATGAAGGTATATGGAGTGATATGGTTTATCCGGAGATGAGACTGGTACGTAGGCTGTATCGTTATATCTTTAAGCCGATATTTCGCTTACATTACTTCAAATATCTAGCTTTAATTAACCGATTGTTTTGTAATCGTTTTACTCGTAGATCTTTTGTTGAATATTACACAAGCCCTAATCCGACTTTAGGTCAATGTTGGGAATATGATTTTGATAAAAACAAAGTATATCGTTATGATGGATTAGAGCTTCCTTATTTACATTTTTTATTTTTCAAAAAAAACATTTATAGTGATTCTAAGTATTATTGGAATCCGGGATTCTGTCATTTACCTGTTGATTGGCAACAACAGAGGGAAAAAAATGTATATGTTAGTGTGGATGGCATCGTGATGAAAGAGAAAATGTAAATAAACGTTGGTTATAATATGAAAAGAATATTATTTATAGCTCCTTCCTATTTGGACCTTTATAAGTTGATTTTAAAAGAGTTGCAAGTATTGGCAGGAAATGAAGTGGATTTTATTCCTGCTAAGCATTTTGATAGTCCGTATTATCATTGGGTAGGACACAAAACTATTCGTAAGATATGGTTTGAGTATATAAGTAAACCTATTGATAAATATTGGAAAGAGCAAATAAAGCAAGGAACTCTAAGTCATAGTTATGATGAGTGCTTCATTATTAATGGTGAAGATTGTTCCTCATACTTACTAAAGCATCTTCGGAAACAAAATATGAATATTAAGATTCATTTGTATGTTTGGGATTCAAGTAATTGGTTTGATTATTATCGACATCAAGATCTGTATGACTCTATTCATACATTTGATATGAGTGATGCTGATAAATATGAGAAAGCAGAATACTTACCATTTTTTATACCTCGTGAAATGCAAAAATCACAATGCCAACCAGAATTTAAATATAAAATAAGTTGTATTGGAACTGACCACGACGGACGGGCGTACATTATAAGAAATTTTATAATTCCTCTGTGTAAACAAAGAGGATGGTCTTATTACTTCAGATTGATACCATTCTTTAAAGAACAGTTGGAGGATAATAATGATAATTTGTTTATGAGTACCCCCATAAATGCAGACGATTATAATACGATTATGGCGGAGAGTGAGTGTGTTCTTGATATTGATCGACCAATGCAGACTGCTTTGACACCTCGATTTGTATGGGCATTAGCTGCAGGAAAGAAGATAATTACTTCTAATCAAAACTATATAAGATTATTGGAATCTATTGTATCTAAAGATGTTATTACTCAACAAGTAAAATGCATTGATGTGAATAAACCCATTCTTGATGTGGAGTTTATGAATAAAAAATTGTCGTTTTCTTCTAAAATAGGAATGGAAAGACTATATATACAAAATTGGGTAAATACGATATTATATGGCAAAGAATAGAATTGATCACATTGATATTGCTAAGGCAATAGGTATTGTGTTGATTATTAGTTCTCATATCATTTGTACAACTAATTTTAGCAAGGATTTGTTGTTGACGACTTATTGGAATGTCTTAGGCTCTTTTTATGTCCCTTTTTTCTTTTTGTTGTCTGGAATATTTACCCCCCCCCCCTAGGTTTGGGTGATTTATTAAATAAGCCTTCATTAATTAAGTTGGGGAGAGGGATCCTTAATCTTATCTTTCAGTTTTTTATCTTTTTTATTTTGGGTATTACGACCTATTATATAGTAAAAGGGCAATGGCTTATAGCTTTTAAGGTAAATGGACCATTATGGTTCTTACTTGTATTAATTATGGACAAAGTAATCTTTTATTTCTTGCTTGTTCGCCCTCGTTATCAAACTATAGTTGCTGTAATATTCATTGGATTATGGGGATGGTATGTAGGTTATCATGGTCATAATTATTTTTATTTGGGTGCAGCTGCAACAAGTTTACCTTTTTATGCTATGGGACATTATATGAAAAAATGGCTTATTGATGATAAATTCAATTTTTACCGATGCTTTTCTGCATTTATTATATGGTTCATTTGTTTTTATTTGTTTTTCAGACCACAAAATATAGCTTTAAATATGATAACTCAAAATCCTATTACATTTTATCTCGCAGCAATAAGCGGTAGCATTGTAGTAGTGGAGTTTTGTAAATGCATAAGAGTGAAATGGATGCTGCCTTTTGGAAAGTATAGCATTATCCCTATGTGTACACATTGGCCTATATTACTTTGTATTCAACAAAAGTATAACTCAAACTCGTTCTATGAGTGGTGTCTTATACTTATAATAACTTTTGTATTATCATATCTTTCTATCGTTTTATTTGTAAATAGATGGTGGGATGTAACAAAAATAGGAAAATAATGAATCGTGTAAAAAGAAAATACATTTATTGGAAAAATATTCTTGAACGCCGCCATGTTGGATTGCAAGCTACTAAGGGGCACCAAGTGAGAATTTATAATTGGAGTAGGGTCTATAGTCCAGACCTGTGGTTGGTTAACTTTATCGAGAAGAGGGGATTACTCATTGGTAAACCAAAACTTAAAATAGGGCTATATTCTATTTTTGCTCCTGACTGGTTGACTGTTTTTGATGATTGTGATTTACGTATTTTTGTAGCACGTGAAAACTTGCATAAACCGGAAATGAAGAGGTGGGAACACCAATTTTTAAATGACAACCGTTTCCAATTGTCTATTGGATTTGATAATCTTGAACATGACCAATATTTACGTATTCCTTTTTGGATGACATGGAATACTTTTCAACCAACCGATACTTACAAAGAGATAAAAGAAAGGGTATTGCACATGAATAACCCTTTGAATCATTCGTATGACAATCGTAAGTTTGCTTGTTTTTTATGTAGTCATTCTGACCCTGGGCGTCAGCATTTATATGATCGTCTAAGTTCTATCGACCGAGTGGATTGTGATGGTCGTGGTATGCATAACAATGACACTTTGCGTATGATACATAAGGATGATAAACTTTCTTATCTTCGTGATTATCGTTTTAACCTGACTCCTGAAAATAGCAATGATCCTTATTATTGTACGGAGAAATTGATGGAGGCGTTTCAGGCAGGTACTGTGCCTATTTACTTTGGGTGTAATAACAACCCGGAGCCAGATGTGATTAATTCTAAAGCAATTGTATTTATTAAGCAAGCGGAAATTCCAGAAAATCAATTGAAGTTAATTTCCGAATTGAATAGTAGCAAGGATTCTTATATGGAGTTTGCTACACAACCTTGTTTGTTACCAGGTGCTGAAAACGTAATCTGGGAGTATTATGAGCAACTGGAAGATAAATTGAAGGTAATTATTAAAAACGTATAATAGGAGAGTTGTGACGTGATTAGGACAAAAAAAGATCTCAAACATTATTTAGACTTGGATAGGCAAGTATACGGCATTACAAAGTGCTGCCCGTCATTTTGGGGAGAAGAACATTGGAAATTTCTCATAGCGTTAAGATATGAAGAATATCACGCTAATCAAAAAGGTATTTATCATAAAATTCTGAAGAAAGTCTGGTATATGATCCATCGTCATTATGGTGTAAAGATGGGTTGGGATATTCCCATTAATGTTTTTGGGCCTGGGCTTAAAATAAATCATTTTGGTCTTATTGTGGTAAATGATAATGTTAGAGTAGGGGCTTTTTGTGATATTCATCAAGGTGTAAACATTGGTCGGCAAGGTGATTTGGCAGATGATGTGCCAACGATTGGTGATAATGTATGGATAGGTCCCGGTGCTAAACTCTTTGGGAGAATCCATATCGCAGATGAATGTGCTATTGGTGCTAATGCTGTAGTGAATAAAGACTTTTTAGAGCGTGGTACAACCATAGCAGGTATACCAGCAAAAAAAATATCGGATAAAGGAAATCCTTGGATTCGACATCTAAAAAATAACTAACATGATTCCTAAGATAATACATTATTGCTGGTTTGGTGGTAATCCTATTCCTGTTAACTACCAGTGTTATATAGATAGTTGGCGTAGGCTAATGCCCGATTATCAAATCATTCAATGGGACGAAAAAAAATTCGATGTAAAAGGTATTCCTTTCACTGAGGAAGCTTACGAAAAGAAGAAATATGCCTATGTGAGTGATTATGCGCGGCTGAAGATCCTTTATGAAAATGGCGGTGTATATTTTGATACTGATGTAGAAATGGTGAAGCCAATCTATGATATTCTTGAAAGAGGGGCGTGGATGGCTTTTGAGAAGAATGTTAATGCACCGGAAGCTGCTATTAATGTGAATCCAGGATTAGGATTTGCTTGTGAGGCAGGTAATCCTATTATTCGGGAAATTATGAAGTATTATGAGAACAACCATTATGTATTGTCTGATGGCACTTTACAGCAAATCCCTATTGTTCCTATTACTACCAATGTGCTGAAAAAACATGGCCTGCAGCTGTCGGACATTCCATTACAACTTAATAACATTACTATCTACCCTTGGGAATATTTTTGTCCCATTGAGTATCTTTCTAATAAATGCGAGCTTACCTATAATACACGAACCATTCATCACTATGCGGCTACTTGGATGAGTTTTGCGGATAAAATGAAAATGAAGAAAGGGTATTGGATAACTAAAATTAAACGTTTCCTTAAGCATGAATAGAAGAAAAATATTGCATTTTACTATTCTGTGGATCATCTATAGTTCGTTGATTTCTCGTTTTGTCTGGAACAGTCAACTAGTGGCTCTTGTGCCAGATATTCTATTGTGTGTGTTACTTGCTTTCCATGCACCCCAAAGAGGTTGGCCCAATATTAAATCTAGCATCGGGGCGTGGATCGGACCTGTTTTCGGGATTATTTTGCTTTTGGGTATTGTTTCATCTATCATTAGCTTTACACCGCTCATGGCGACAATATGGGGAGCGAGGCAGTTTGCTCGCTACGGTTTGATTGCCTATATGATTATCATATTCTTCAAGCAAGCAGATGTTGATTGGTTTAAAAAAGTGCTTGATAAGTCTGTTCAATGGAATGTATTGTTTGTAGTTGTAGAGTTTACTTTGGGGCAAACGGGTGATTCCATGGGAGGTACATTTGGTGGAAATGGCGATTTTTCCATCTATCTAGCTGTTATTACTTTTGTTTCTACAGCTGATTACTTTCAGAAAAGGATAACTTTAAAACGTTTTGTTTTCATCTTTGTTTTCTGTTTCATAGCTGGAATACTTGCTGAAATCAAATTGCTGTATATGCTTCTTCCCATGTGCTTGTATGGGGGGTATATTTTGTTTAAGAGATTCGACATCAAACAGATTGTTATATTGGCGGCAGCTTACTTTTTGCTGATACCAATGGTGAAATTTACTTTGTCTTTCTATTATAATGAAGATTATGTAAATGCTACGTTCGACAGTGAGAAAGTGAGCGGTTATTTGGAAAATGACTATGGATTGCAATCGGGCAAATCGGGTATCTTGAGTTTTAATCGTAATACGTGTATTGAGCGGAGTACGTATTTGCTTTCCAGTGATATGAAAACTGTTTTGGTGGGTAATGGTATTGGTTCGTTGACGCAGTCGCAAGTATTTAAAACACCGTTAGCAGAGAAATATTCTCCTACCTATTATTTCTATTTTACTTTCTCATACGTGCTGTTGGAATTGGGATGGATGGGTTTTGTGTTTTTTCTTTTGCTCTATGTCCTTATTATCATACGCTTCTATTCTTTTTATCACAATGCGAAGGATGGAGTGGTAAAATATTGGTCGGCTTTAGGGCTTTTTATGGGAGGGGTAAGTTTTGTTTTTATGTGGTATAATGCAACTGTATATTCAAATTATTATTTCCCTTTCGTTGTATTTGCAGTGTGCTTTGTAGGCATTAAATTGCGTAGGCAAAAACTTGTTAATAATAGTGTAATTTTTTATGAATCCTAAAGTTTCTATTATAGTTCCAGTTTATAAGGTTGAACAGTATCTGGACAGTTGTGTACATTCTCTTTTGAATCAGACATTGAAGGATATTGAAATTATTCTAGTAGATGATGGTAGTCCGGATAAGTGTCCTACTATATGTGATTTGTATGCGCAAAAGGATACTCGTGTAAAGGTTATACATAAGACTAATGAGGGGCTCGGTATGGCACGTAATAGTGGAATCGAATTTGCTACAGGAGAGTATATTACTTTTTGTGATTCTGATGATTATGTAGATTTAGAAACATACGAAACTGTATATCAAATATGTAAAAAAAAGAATTTAGACATGTGCTGTTTTCAGCATCGCCGAATAACAATTGATGGGATAAAATTAGAATCTAAAAGCAAAGTGCACGAAGAGTATTTTCGGGGACGTGAAGAAGTACATCGATTTTTAATGGGGATTATAGGAAAAGACTATGAAAATCCAAAGAGTTATAATTATGAAATGAGTTCTTGTATGGCTTTGTTTCGTCGAAGTCTTTTCATGGAAAGTGGAATACGATATCCAAGTGAACGAATGGTTGCTTCGGAAGATTTTGTTTTTTTACTTTATTTCTTACCTTATGTACAGAGTGTAGGGATTATTCCTAATGTATTCTATAATTATCTAATAAATCCAGTGTCTATCTCTCAAAATTATTCGGAACAGAAACATGAACGGTTACTTAAAATGCTAACATTATTAAGAGAATATTGTGAAATAAATTTTGAATATTCCGATTATAAAAATCATTATTTCTCACAAATGCTACGGGTTTTTAAAATAATTCTTAAATATATATCATACAGTAAGGAGCCATTTTTACAGAAAGTTAAGCATCTAAGTAAGGAAACACGTAACCCAATATTATCAGAATTTTATAGAGATCCAGTAAGTCGTAAATATGGATTAGGAAATAGCCTTTATATATTTTGTATGAAACATCATATAAGCTTATTCTTTATTCTATTATATAAATTTAAGTGAGATGATTTATAAACCTAATATTGGATATACTGTAAAACATGATCTATGTACTGGCTGCGGTGTATGTGAAGATGCTTGTCCGTCTCATGCTATTCACATAGATGTGAAGAAAGGATGTTTCCGTCCTATAGTAGATAATAAAATGTGTCTGAATAATAAAGGATGTCATCGTTGTTATGATGTATGTCCTGGCATAGGGGTAAATCTGCAACAATTGACACGAGAATGTTTTACTGAAGGAGTTACGGACGAATTGATGGGACATTATCTAAAATGTTTTGTAGGTCATAGTAGTGATTTTGAAATACGTTATCATTGTGCATCTGGTGGTATGGTAAGTCAATTCCTTATATTTCTTCTTGAGAAGGAATATATTGATGGAGCAGTGGTGACAGCATTTAATGCACAAACTCCATTGTTGGTCAATTCATATATAGCCCGAACTCGTGAAGAAGTTTTAATGGGAAAAAGTAGTAAATATGCACCTGTTTCTCTTAATCATGCTATTCGTGACATAAAAAAAGCAGAAGGTACTCGGTATATAATTGTTGGCTTACCTTGCCATATAGAAGGATTCCGGAAATATGAGAAGGTGGACAAACGATTCCGTGAAAAAGTTGCAGGATATTTTGCCATTTATTGTTCATCTGGTCGAAATTTTCATTTGACAGAGTATGTTTTTCGTAAAAGAGGAATACAAAAAGAAAAACTAACGTATTTTGCCTACCGAGATAATGGTTGTTTGGGCAATATGGTTGTAAAAGGAGAGGGTATAGAGTACGAGGAAAGATTTCAGAATTATTATCATCCACTTAGGAGCATTTTTGTACCTCATCGGTGTACAATGTGTATAGATCATTATGGAGAATTGGCGGATGTAAGCTTTGGGGATATCCATGTAGAACCATATATACAGGATAAGGTAGGAATAAATTCGTTAATAGTACGTAATCATAGAATGCTCGACTGGTTAATGGAAGCTAAGGATGAGGGGGTGATTGCGCTTGACGAAATTCTAGCAAAAACAGTGAATGATAGTCAAGTGATGGCTAGAATAAAAAAATATCGTAATTCTGCTTTTATTGGTTTTAATAGAATGTTAGGAAAGAAAGTGCCTATATATGATTTGCAACTTCATGGAGGTAATCAATTAAAATGGTTAATATCTTATTTACATACTAATATTCAGCAATTTATAGGATGCTATAAGTTTTTGTGGTTTTTGATTCCATTAATAAAAGGGAAAGCTCCTAAAATTTGATATTGAATAAAAAAGATAAATTATTATGGGGAAGAGAAAAATAGGTGGAGTTATAGTAAGTGATCTTAATCACACCAATTATGGTTCGTGTTTGCAAGCTTATGCTACATTGCAAATCGTGAAAGGGTTTGGGTATGATTTGACTTTTATTAAGTATAAAAAACAACGTTCAATATGGGATTGGATCAAAATAGCACCAGGATTAATGCTTAGTGGAGGATTTGAATTACTGGAGAATAAAAGACGATTTAAGAGTGATTGTTGGAAATATCCAGATTATTTGCCCAATCAACAAGTTCGTCGGAATGCAACTAATTTTTTTAAGCAAAAAGAGTTTCTACCTTATTTCCGAGAATATAAAGGATACAAGACCTTGTGTGAAGGTTCAAAAGAGTTTGATGCAATATTTGTAGGAAGTGATCAGGTGTGGCGACCATTTGGCTTCTATAGCAACTATTGGAATTTGAATTTTGTGGATGATAATGTGCCCAAGTTTTCTTATGCTGCCAGTTATGGTGTATCTAAAATTCCTGCGATTCAACGTACAGGGACAAAACATTATTTAGAGCGCTTGGATATGATTTCAGTGCGTGAAGTAAAAGCAAAAGAGATAGTAGATTCCATTTCTTGTAAAAAAGCAGAGGTTGTTGCAGATCCGACCATGTTATTGACAAGTGCTCAATGGCTAGATTTTGCAAAGAACTCTACTAAACAAACTCCACCAGAACCATATATCTTTTGTTATTTTTTGGGCCCGCGTACTGATATTCGTAAAGAAGCATATAGATTAGCTAAGCAAACCGGCTTAAAAACTGTAATAATGCGTCATATGGATGAATATGTCCCTGCAGATGAAACGTTAGGGGATTATGCGCCTTATGATATTAACGCTTGGGACTTTGTACACCTGTTGAGTAATGCCGCTTATGTTTGTACTGACTCTTTTCATGGTACGGTATTTTCTATTTTGACTCATCGCAAATTTGTGACATTTTATCGTGTTAATCCTAAGGCGGGTAACTCTACTCATAGTCGCATAGATAGTTTATTGAATATGTTTGGGCTTTCAGAGAGAAAGTTTAATGGAGATGTCTTAGCGATTGAGCGAGAGATAGATTATTCGAAAGTGGATGAAATTATGGCTAAATACAGAAAAAAATCGTTGGATTTTTTTGAGAAGGCATTGAAATTAGCAAATAAGAATTAATTAATAATAATGGCTATTGTTAAACAGCGTGATTCAAACCTTGAATTGCTTCGTATTGTTGCTATGAGTATGATAGTGATTTATCATGTTTTCGTTCATGGCATATCGCCTGTCTATGTGGGAAGTCACTCCACCGTCTGGTATGTACCGTTTATTTTTGGGGTGAATCTTTTTATTCTTATATCTGGTTATTATGGTATCCGCTTATCATGGAAATCATTCCTCTCTTTAATGTGGATAATTGTTTTTTATAAACTATTTCATTTGATAGTAGATACTACTTGTTTAGGTATTCATCATGTTTGGTGGGAATGGATAGTTAAACCATTGAGCGCTCCGGTATCTGGTGGTGGATGGTTCGTTGATATTTATATTCTGCTAATGTTAGTATCACCTATGCTTAATAAACTCTTGAATGGTTGTTCTAAAGGCGATCTCTTAAAGTATTCTGGAATAGTGCTTTTGCTAGATATGGGTTATGGATTCATATTGAATAAACATTTTGATCCATACGGATATAGCTTGATTCATTTTGTCTGCCTATATATTATTGGCTATGGATTAAAATCGTATCAAAATGTTAGTGTAAAAGCTCCTTGGAAAGTATATATTCTTGTGGTAAGTTGTTTGCTGTTGGTAAACTTTTTGTTCCCTGATGATTATTGGATAGCAAAGTTAAGTAATTCGTATGCTTCTCCTTTTATTGTACTAGGAGCTATATTTTTATTTCTAACTTTTGTACGCACTAATATTGCTCATCATCCTTTTATTAATTTTGTTGCAGCCTCTATGTTTCCCGTATATCTTATTCATGAAGGAGGGAATGTTTCTAAATGGTATTATGCTACTATTGAAGAATGGTGGACCACATTAAGTATTCCAACTTTTCTACTTTATACTGCAGGATTTATTATAGCATTATTCGTTTTAACCATCTCTGTGGATCAGTTACGCAAAAAGTGCTGGTCATTGATTAGCTGTAAATTATTTAATCGTTAATTATGAAAATCTTATATATTGGAGCTCCTGTTAATTATCAGCTATGGAAGGAAGGTAAGAATCCATCGCATTGGCTTTATGGGGCTTGCGAAATGGAAGAAGAAGGTCATGAAGTTATTTGGGCCAAGGAAGCGGTTGAATTATGGAACGATGTGAAGCTATTGTGTAAGTATCGTCCGGAGTTGGTATTTATTCCTAATCTGAATTTGAAGGCGCATGCATTGCTGTTAAGCTTTTCTGTATTAGGGTTTATCCGTACCCCAATTTTTGCTTATCTGCATCATACTCCTAAGGTGACAAAAGGTTTTAAGGCATTTTTTTATCGTTTTTTGCTAAGTGGTGTGAAGCATCTGTTTTTCCTCTCTGAACTTTCTATGAAAGAGACCATTGAACGGAATTTAGTGAAAGGTGATAGGTGTTCTATGCCAGGGTGGGGGGCTGATGAGGAATTTTACAATAGAGTTACTAAAAGTGACAATGGCTTTTTTGTTTCAACAGGAAAGGAACAACGTGATTTTGACATACTGATTGAAGCTTTTAGAAGAACAGGTGCCCCGCTTAAAATTATTACTTGTAAAAGTCATGCAGGTAATAATTTTGAGAAGTTACCAGAGATATGTAAAGAGATTCCTAATATAGAAGTAGTTATTACGGAGAATTCAGGGGATGTTTATCCACAAATGATAAATGCAATGGCTAATGCCAAAGCATTAGTTTGTCCGCTTCTTCAGAATAAGCTGAATTATTGTGTTGGACTTTCTACTATTGTCGATGCAGAAGGATTACGAAAGCCACTTATCATCACTCGTAATCCATATCATTCAAGAAAAAGGTTAGAACCTTTTTGTGTTGTTGAAACGGTGGATGAATGGGTGAAAGCAATCCATGAAGTACAATTCTCTTCTATAGCGGTATCTCATTCGTTGTGTAATATGAAAGAATGTTATGCAAATATGAAACCTGTGTTATTTAATAGATAAATTTTAGGTTTCAGGTTATTCCTGAATGATAGTACCAAAGTTTCTCCTTTTCTAAAGTTTAGTTCTAATACAAAAGATACTTTTTTATCATTTCCTTATTATCAGGCTATGGTGAGCAGAGCCTGATATAAAATATTGTTAATTATATGGCAAAAGTATTAGTTGTTGCTACGTCTCGTAAGACACGTGGTGGCATTACGTCTGTGGTAAAGGCCCATGAAAAGGGAGAACAGTGGAATAATTATCATTGTAAATGGATTGAAACCCATATAGATAAAAATGGAAAATATAAATTGTGGTATTTTATAAAAAGCTTTGTTCAATTCCTATGGGTACTTCCAAGCTATGATTTAGTACATATTCATACTAGTGAACCACCATCTGCTTTGCGTAAATGTTTATTTATTTCGTTTGCTAAAATTTGTAGAAAGAAAGTAATTGTTCATTTTCATGCTTTTTCACCAGATACAACTGTAAATAGTAAGTATAGATGGATTTATCACTATTTGTTTAATCGGGCTGATAGAGTGATTGTTTTATCGGAAATGTGGAAAGAATATGTAAACAATGCACTTCAGCTGAATGATAAATTACAAGTGATCTATAATCCATGTACTACAGAAATTCTTAAAGAAAAGTATGAAAAGAAAAATATAATACTTTATGCAGGAACACTGAATATTCGTAAAGGTTATGCAGATATGATTAAGGCATTCGCTTTGGTAGCCAAAACTTATCCAGACTGGTTAATTGTATTTGCTGGTAATGGTGAAATAGAGCAAGGAAGAAAGCTATCTGAAAAACTTGGTATAAATAAGCAAACGGAATTTTTAGGATGGGTAAATGGGTATGAGAAGGATAAAGTCTTCAAGGAAGCTACAATCTTCTGTCTCCCTAGCTATGCGGAAGGATTTCCTATGGCTGTTTTAGATGCATGGGCTTATGGACTGCCTGTTATAACAACTCCTGTAGGGGGAATACCGGATATAGCAAAAGATGGGAAAAATTTATTGTTATTTAAGCCTGGAGATATAAAAAGTCTAGCAGATCAGCTGGAAAAGCTGATAAGTAATAAACTGTTGAGAGAGGATATCGCAAAGGAGTCCAAGTTGCTAGCGTCTACTACATTTAATCTTGAGACTATAAATAATGAAATTGCAGGTTTGTATGAACAACTGCTAAAGAAGTAATGATGCTTTGGAGTAGCATATTGGATGTCTATTGTACGAAAAATATAGCCTTAATAGAATCTGTACACAAAATTGCATAAGTCTTGAATAACTTAGATATAAAAAGGGAATTGATGAAGCCGCTTTCACTGAAATGTAAGGCTATGTCAGGAAGAACTGCCGTGGAGTAACATAGCAAGATGAACAGTAGAACTTTATGAGAAATATATAATAAAGTAATTGTAGTTATATGATTAAGCTAAAAGAACTCTCTATCATGGAGAGCACAGAGCAACTAAAATTATTACCTCAAGGAAAGTTGCTAATAAACACAATTAATGCACATTCTTACAATACTGCTCTAAAGGATCCACTTTTTGCCAATGCACTGATGAAGGGAGATGCACTTATCCCTGACGGAGCAAGTATTGTAAAAGTTTGTAAATGGTTAAAGATGCAAAGCCAACCGCGGGAACGAATAGCAGGTTGGGATCTTTTTGTTCTTGAGATGAATCGCCTTAATGAGAAAGGAGGGCGATGTATGTTTATGGGTAGCTCGGAGAATGTTTTGGCATTGATTAAACAACGGGCAGCAGTGGATTATCCGAACTTGGAAGTGGTGACTTATTCACCTCCTTATAAACCGGAATTTTCACAGGAAGATAATGCGGCTATTGTGGCGGCTATTAATGAGGCAAATCCAGATCTGTTATGGATTGGTATGACGGCTCCCAAGCAGGAGAAATGGATTTACAGTAATTGGCAAAAATTGAATATTCATTGTCATGTGGGTACCGTAGGGGCGGTGTTTGACTTTTACGCAGGTACTACTGAACGGGCTCCATTATGGTGGCAACAACATTCGTTGGAATGGCTCTACCGATTGATAAAAGAACCTAAGCGAATGTGGCGTAGGTACTTGATTGGTAATGTGTTGTTCTTATGGAATATTTGTAAAGAGATATAGATTATACAATGATATGAAAGGTATTGTTTTAGCTGGTGGTAGCGGTACACGTTTGTATCCTATTACCAAAGGCATTAGCAAACAGCTGATTCCTATTTTTGATAAACCGATGATTTATTATCCAATTTCGGTTTTGATGTTGGCGGGTATTCGTGAGATATTGATTATCTCTACTCCACATGACTTGCCGGGATTTAAGCGCTTGCTGGGTGATGGAAGTGATTATGGCGTGAGGTTTGAATATGCAGAACAGCCGTCACCTGATGGATTGGCGCAAGCTTTTATTATTGGTGAGGATTTTATTGGCAGTGATTCGGTCTGTTTGGTATTAGGTGATAATATCTTTCATGGGAATGGCTTCAGTACCATGTTGAAAGAGGCGGTGTACATGGCAGAAAAGGAGCAAAAAGCTACTGTGTTTGGCTATTGGGTAAGTGATCCGGAACGCTATGGTGTGGCGGAGTTTGATGACGAGGGTAATTGCCTAAGCATTGAGGAAAAACCTGTACTGCCAAAATCGAACTATGCGGTAGTGGGGCTTTATTTCTATCCTAATAGGGTGGTAGATGTAGCGAAGCACATCAAACCGTCAGCTCGTGGGGAATTGGAGATTACCACTGTGAACCAGCGATTTCTGGAGGATAGTGAGTTGAAAGTACAGACACTGGGACGTGGCTTTGCTTGGTTGGATACGGGTACACACGACTCGTTGAGTGAAGCATCGACCTTTATTGAGGTGATTGAAAAACGACAAGGACTGAAAGTTGCTTGTCTGGAAGGTATAGCGTTTAGACAAGGTTGGATTGATGCCGACAAGATGTGTGAGTTGGCCCAACCGATGCTGAAGAATCAATATGGGCAGTATTTGTTGCAGGTGGTAGAGGAAGTGGAACGCACAGGAAAGAGTAATTTATGAATAAAAGAAATATTATCATTACCGGTGGAGCCGGATTTATAGGCAGCCATGTGGTACGTTTGTTTGTGAACAAGTATCCCGATTACCATATTATCAATCTGGACAAGTTGACTTATGCGGGAAATCTGGCTAACTTAAAAGATGTAGAGAATAAACCAAACTACACTTTTGTAAAAGCGGATATTTGTGACTTTGAGATGATGCTGAAGATTTTTAAACAGTATCATATAGATGGGGTTATTCATTTAGCTGCCGAAAGTCACGTGGATCGTAGTATCAGAGATCCGTTTACTTTTGCTCGTACTAATGTTCTTGGAACTCTCTCTTTATTACAAGCTGCCAGGTTAACTTGGGAGTATCTTCCGGAAGGCTATGAGGGTAAGCGTTTCTATCATATTTCAACTGATGAGGTGTATGGAGCATTGGAATTGACGCACCCGGAAGGCAAGTCTTCGGATATATCTGCACACGAAGTATATGGCGATGAGTTCTTCAAAGAGACAACAAAGTATAATCCACACTCCCCCTATTCGGCTTCGAAAGCGGGTAGTGATCACTTTGTACGCGCTTTTCATGATACTTATGGTATGCCGACTATTGTGACAAACTGTTCGAACAACTATGGACCTTATCAGTTTCCCGAAAAGTTGATTCCGCTGTTTATTAACAACATTCGCCACCGCAAACCGTTACCTGTATATGGTAAGGGAGAGAATGTGCGCGACTGGCTCTATGTGGTAGATCATGCAAGGGCCATAGACGTGATTTTCCATAAAGGTAAGGTAGCGGATACGTATAACATCGGTGGCTTTAACGAGTGGAAGAACATAGACATTATCCATGTGATTATTAAGACTGTGGACCGATTACTGGGTAATCCGGAAGGACACAGCGAGGAACTGATTACTTATGTAATGGACCGCATGGGACATGACTTACGCTATGCTATTGACTCTACGAAACTGAAGAATGAATTGGGGTGGGAGCCTAGTCTACAGTTTGAAGAGGGTATTGAGAAGACGGTGCAGTGGTATCTGGATAATCAAGAGTGGATGGATAATATCACCAGTGGTGCTTACGAGAGCTATTACGAGGATATGTATAAGAATAGATAATCTGTATGGAAGTTGTTAAGACAAATATTGAAGGGGTGGTAATCATTGAACCGCGTCTTTTTAAGGATGACAGGGGATATTTCTTCGAATCGTTCTCGCAAAGGGAGTTTGACGAAAAGGTACGTCCCATTAAGTTTGTACAAGATAATGAAAGTGTGTCCTCGTATGGAGTGATGAGGGGACTACATTTTCAAACTATGCCTTACAGCCAAAGTAAGTTAGTACGTTGCGTAAAGGGTGCAGTGCTGGATGTGGCTGTTGATATCCGCAAAGGTTCGCCTACCTATGGTCAGCATGTAGCGGTAGAATTGACGGAGGAGAATCATCGTCAATTCTTTATTCCTCGTGGTTTTGCTCATGGTTTTGCTGTATTGAGTGAAACGGCAGTGTTTCAATATAAATGTGATAACTTTTATGCTCCACAACATGATGGAGGTATCAGTATATTAGATGAATCACTTGGCATTTGTTGGAGAATTCCTACAGGTAAGGCTATCTTAAGCGAGAAAGATACTAAGCATCCACTATTGAAAGATTTTGAATCTCCATTTCTGTATGGAGAGGATTTATATAAATAGCATATAATAATAACGATATATGTAGGTCCCTAACTTCATGCTACACACATGAACCCCCTACATTTTGCAGGTTGGGAAAAATACAGCGGTATATTCCTGATCTGTCCCCCTCATATTAGCAAAATGCTGATATGTATTCTAAATATATCAACTGTCTGTGAAGATCGTTGATATATTGTTTTTTAATAGTATGCTTATTGATTAAAAATAATTGTAATTAGACTATATAGTCTCAGATTTACTTACTATTTTTGTAGTATCAAAAACTTATAAAATGAAAAAGAAAGAATCTAATGATATGTAAGCATCCGATAAAGTACCCGTTTTCTCTGTCATATTTTCATAGCACCTTTGCCTGTGCAATATTGCATGAACTT
>NZ_JADMQH010000030.1:0-33899 GCF_015559655.1 Bacteroides sp. 1001136B_160425_E2
TCTATACAATAAAAATAATATCATGGAGAAAAATATTTTTCAGTTAGATAATGAGCAGCTCAAAGAGATTGCTCGCTTGTAGAGGGGGACGCCTGCAACTTCGGCGAGACAGAAGTACTATTGCCCCTTTCACCGCCTTAAAATCAAGAGTTGTTATAGTATTGGCAGCCCATACATGATCATTGTTTGGTTCATCTATACCCTGCTTTATGCAAGTAGATTATAGACTTTTAATTACCAACCAGTCTCATCCCATCCGGCAGCAGAATACCATTGTAATGTTCGATAAAAATTATTCATTTTTGAGTTTAAGCTTCCACGAGGTATATAAGTGGACAGACCTTCCGCCTTTTCCATGGAAAACATAGTATAAGTAATTCCCGAATAATTTTTCGGTGTAGTTTTCCTATAAATTACAGCCTCATCAAAAGCTTGACGCCATGATTGATAATCAGTATTATCTTTTCCTCCCGTTAAATTTTGAATCAGATTATCAAAATCATAATTTGCTTTATCACTGCTAAAATCATAAAGCTGTATATCATTACATTGTACTCCTTCCGCATCTTTAATATATTTAGGAATAATAGTTTTAACAACCATAGCTAAGTTATCCAAAGCAGCACTATTAATTACAGATGTTGCAACTCCTCCCGTCCAATTTGTATTAACCGATGGTGCCTTGCCAGTATAAAACTTTTCATAATAATTGAAATAAGCACTAGCTATATTTATAGCCAAATTATTCTCTGTAAACATCTCCGGCACAACTACACTATAAGGGGCCCCAGGACCAGGAATTTCAGTTGGTGAACCAATAAAATATTCAGCACAATCACGTAGTTCATAAGCTACCTCCACAGCCTGCATCGAACATGAATCAAACAGAATAAATTTCAAAGGTCTAGGAAAAGAAGATAACAATACATCATGAAAATCCGGAATATTCATTTGAGTTCTACGATAGTATCCGATTGAACGAGAATTCGCATCATTGGTAGCCGGCACCCATGAAGAACTATGAGATAAAAACACAAAGCCATAGCTATCCGCCGGGAAATAACTTACCGTTTGAGAAATAACAGACGACATAACCTCTTTTGCCAAAGGATTCTGTTCCGAATAGGTAAAAAGAGTGTCTGCTACCACTTTTCCGTTCTGTTTTTTTAATGAAACAAGACGAGGAACATCATTAACCATTTCACTATAAACAACTAAATTACATTTTGAATAATCTACCTCTTTCATACCCTCTTTCATATCTTCAAAATTGATCTTAAAGAGATCAGATAATTCACTAACGCCATTATCACCTACAATATATACCAATACAGTACGTCCAACTTGTTCACGTGGTTGAGGTATAATAGGACCTTCTTCATCATCGTGACAAGCTGCCGCCAATATTGCAACACAGAACAAAAGTGATAATATTTTAATCTTTTTCATAATATTCCTCATTAATAACAGGGACAAAGATAAAAAAATAAGAGATGCAAGCCTGCATCTCTTATTATATTAACAATTTAACTATTGCTTATTACTCTTCCGGTTTCGTAAAGCGAAATTTATCCGAATCAATCCGCGATACTATCATTCTATTATTCTTCTTGTATTTATTCAGAATCTTCGTTGCTTCTTTTTCCAACTTTTTTCTGTTTTCCGAGAAGTAAATCATACATGTACTATTCTGCTGCAATTGGTTATCCTCCAGATAATTCTTCAACTGATAACTATATAATTCACGATGAGCCAAGAACCCTTCCTTGCTAACCTTCGCACTATCTAATATCTGAATGTCCGTGAAATAGACTACTGTATCCGTAAATGAAGCAGATATTCCAAAAGCATAAACCGGTTTAGAATGGTCTTTTTTCAGAGAAAAAGCGGAGCACATGGTAAACACAAGTGCAATTGCAAATAGTATTTTTACGTATTTCATATCATATAATTTTTAACTTCGCAAAGGTAACAAAAAAGAAGAGATTACCTCGATTTATCACAAATAAATAGCATTTCTTAATCATAGACCCATAACAATACAGGTTTCTTTTCTGCCTTGAGCAACCCGTCAACCTTCCTCATCACCTCATCGGAAATCACAGGACACCCTTGACTGATTCCTAACGGAAGATGCAAAGGATACACCTCCGTTTCCGGCATCGGAGTATAAGAATGCAACACGATATACCGTTTGAAAGCATTGTTATTCGTCGCTTCCAATCCGTGCAATTTATAATGAACATTAATCCCCCACTTACTATACGATCGTATCCCTATCTTATATTTTCCTAAAGAAGAGCAATAACTACCTTCCACATTACTGAATACAGGCTTGGATAGCGTACTATTTTTTCCGTATCCATGCGCACAGAGACTTGCATATTTTATAGAATCTCCCTTGAAATCCCATACAAAAAAACGCTTTTTACCGGAATGAATACTGAAATCTACCAGAAAGCAATAATTTGTGTTATACCCGTTCTTATCACAATAAGCCTTTCCCGCCTGCGCTTTCTCCCGCAAACGTTGCTCTATTTTAGCTGGTGTCGTATCAGAAGATAATGTCGCATATCTTGCGTACGCCATCACCCCTGCTCCCAAAGCAATCAGAACAAATGATATTAAAACAGATTTCTTCATAAAATTCACATAGTATAAGATTAAATTATAAAATGGGGCTTATATAAAAAGTCGCATAAGTACATTCTTCTACATGAAAAGTGCGACTTATGCGACTCAAATTCTTTTTTCTTTCAGAAACTGATATTTCTCACTTATCCCAAGTAAGATTTGAGCAATTTACTACGATTACTTTGTCTAAGTCTTCTAATTGCTTTTTCTTTAATCTGACGAACGCGCTCACGTGTGAGGCCAAATTTATCGCCGATTTCTTCTAATGTCATTTCTTGTTGTCCGATACCGAAAAACATCTGAATGATTTCTTTTTCTCTATCGGTTAACGTAGAAAGAGCTCTATCAATTTCCCTCGCAAGAGACTCATTAACCAGAGAGCGGTCCGCCATTGGCGAATCATCGTTAACCAACACATCCAACAGGCTGTTATCCTCTCCTTCCACAAAAGGCGCATCCACCGAAATATGACGGCCGGATACCTTCAGCGTATCAGAGATTTTATCAACCGGAATTTCCAGTTCGTCTGCCAACTCCTCGGGAGACGGACGCCGCTCGTTTTCCTGTTCAAACTTCGAGAAGGCTTTGCTGATCTTATTCAGCGAACCTACCTGATTCAACGGGAGACGAACAATACGCGACTGCTCTGCCAATGCTTGCAGAATAGACTGGCGAATCCACCATACAGCGTAGCTAATGAACTTAAATCCACGTGTCTCATCAAATTTCTCGGCAGCCTTAATCAGTCCTAAATTGCCTTCATTAATCAAGTCAGGCAAACTCAAACCCTGGTTCTGGTACTGTTTAGCCACAGATACGACGAAACGAAGATTGGCACGCGTCAATTTTTCCAATGCTACACGGTCACCCTTACGAATGCGTTGAGCGAGTTCCACTTCTTCCTCGACAGTAATCAGGTCTTCACGTCCGATTTCCTGCAAATACTTATCAAGAGAAGCGCTCTCTCTGTTAGTGATACTTTTGGTAATCTTTAGTTGTCTCATTCTTTAAAAACAGATTTGGAGTGCAAAGTTACGACAAATAATTTGTTAACATACAAAATTAAGTAACTTTTACACTATATTTTTCAACTAATAAAACAAAAAGAGATGCCGACAAGTTGATTGTCGGCATCCTTTTTCTATTTCATTAGCTTATCCTGTGATCTTCTTACCTTATTTTATATATTACTCTTGAGTCAGATCGACAGCGAAGTATCCGCGTTTACCTGATGGGAACACACCGGTCAGGAACAATACCTGATTCGGAGACTTAACAGCTGCTTTCATCACTTCTTCCAGATCGCTGACTTTACGCATCGGCTGGTCATTAGCTTTCAGGATAATGAAGCCTTTACGTACTCCCGCATCCGACATCTTACCGGAGGAAACTCCTGTCACTTGCAGACCGTAGCCCAGATTCAATTGCTTCTTCAAGTCATCCGGCAACTCTTTGAAAGCAGCTCCCAGGATTTCCATACCTGCATCCTTCACAATCTTGGTAGTACCTTGCTCGTTCTTCAACGTTACTTCAACGGTCTTTTCCTTCTTATCGCGCATCAGTTTCACTTTCACCTTATCACCCGGACGATGTTTAGCAAGTGCTTCCTGCAAGTCAGCCATATTAGATACTTTCTTATTATCCACACCGATAATTACGTCATCCACTTTGATATCAGCTCCTGCAGCAGAACCATTCTCTACGATTTCAGAAACCCATACTCCTTCTACAACACCCAGTTCTTTAGCTTTATCTGCCAGTGTCTTACCGGATTTATCAATCGGCTGACGGTCGTCCATCAAACTGCTACCGATAGAGCCACCACGAATACCGAGCAATGCACGTTGTACTGTTCCGTATTGTTTCAGGTCGGCAATTACCTTCGTCATAATGCTGGTCGGGATAGCGAAACCGTATCCTGCATAAGCACCTGTTGGAGAAGAAAGCACTGAATTGATACCTACCAGTTCACCTTTGGCATTTACCAGCGCGCCACCACTATTCCCCTGATTGATAGCAGCATCCGTTTGGATGAATGATTCTATACCACCATTATATACACCCAGAGAACGGGCTTTCGCACTTACGATACCGGCAGTTACAGTAGAGTTCAGATTGAACGGATTACCTACCGCCAATACCCACTCTCCTACTTTCAACGCTTCGGAGTCTCCTACCGGAATAGTCGGGAAATCATCCCCCTCAATTTTCACCAGCGCAAGGTCGGTGCTGGGGTCGGTACCAATCACGCGTCCTTTAAACTCACGGTTATCATTCAGTTTCACACTGATTTCATCCGCCCCTTCAATCACGTGATTATTCGTTACGATATATCCATCCTTCGAGATGATCACTCCCGAACCAAATCCTACACGAGGTTGAGACTGTACCTGACGTTGCTGTCCGCGTCCATCACCAAAAAAGAAATCAAAAATGTCCGGCGCTTGCTGAACTGTTCTTGTTTTAGCTTCTTGAGTAGACCTTATATGTACGACAGCATGAAGCGAATTCTCCGCAGCCTGAGTCAAGTCAACAGGCTGAGCGTTCACAGCGTCAAAAGCAGCCAATTTGACATTGGGATTCTGCTTGAACATCTCATTAAAAGATGTCTCTTTGGCAGCTTCGTTAGATTGCAACAATTTGTAAGTTGTCAATCCTGCAACTCCTGAGCTAAGAAGAATGATTGCTCCTACTCCCAGAATGTTCTTTGTTGTCTGTTTCATGATTTATAATTCTTTAAATTGTTAATATTCGACATTGTTTTAACTTTTACGACGTTAAAATAATAACAAATATCGTTCACTTATCCTACTTGTCACTCTTTTTTGTCCACTTTTAACAGAGAATATTTGGAGCTTAACAGCGGTTAACGACAACACCTGACAAATTTACATTCGTTGTATGTCAGATGGCTTTAACACTCTGACATTCATTCAGTAAAGTCAGATTTTCATGACACCGATTCCGGGCAAATCATTTAGGGTGATCTTTCCTTTCACCACTTCAACCCCTTTAAAGCGATCATTAGAAATAAGCAAGTTGCCATCCAAGTCGGCAAAATCAACTAACGGTGAGAACTGTGAAGCTGCTGAAATAGCACACGAGGTCTCTGTCATACAACCCACCATCACACGCATACCGAGCGCATGCGCCAATGTCACCATCTTCCATGCTTCACGCATACCGGTACACTTCATCAACTTAATATTAATTCCCGTGAAAGCGTCTTTCAAGGCAGCTACATCTCCCAAACGCTGCAACGATTCATCTGCGAATATCGGCAATGGACTTTGTTGCGTTATCCAGGCAATGTCGTCGAGCTTCTCCTTCGGCATAGGCTGTTCTATCATCACAATGCCTTTTTCTTTCAGCCAATGAATCATATCAAGCGCGTATTGACGGTCTGTCCAGCCTTGGTTGGCATCTATCGCTATCGGCAGATTCGTTACCGAGCGAATGGTTTCAATCATCTCTTTATCATTGTCCCTTCCCAGCTTTACCTTTAATATATTAAACTGATCGGCACACTCTTTTGTTTTCTCCCGTACTACATCCGGTGTATCAATACCTATCGTAAAGGTGGTAGAAGGCGCCTTTTCTTTGTTCAATCCCCATATTTTATACCAGGGAGCGCCCAACAGTTTCCCTACCAAATCATGAAGAGCAATATCTACCGCAGCTTTCGCCGCCGTGTCTTTTGGTGAGAGACTGTCAACGTATGACAAAATGTCATCTAGCTGAAAAGGATCACTAAACTGTTCCAGATTCACTTTCCCCAGAAAACTCATTACCGATTCTACCGTCTCTCCCAAATAAGGAGGCATAGAAGCCTCTCCGTACCCCGTTATCCCTTCATATTCTATTTCCACTTGTACATCAGGAGTCGTCGTACGTGAATATGTGGCAACCGTAAATACATGCTTCAACTTCAATTCATAAGGGAAAAAGGTCATTTTCATCTTTCCTCCCAAACCGAGCTTATTTATATAAACGTTAGAAGGTGATGATTCTCCGGCTAATGTCTGACGGACAACCAGCCCTGAACCTAAAGCAGCCAAAGTCGCTGTTTTCAAAAAATCTCTTCTGTTCTGCATTCTTTAATAGATGAGTAGGTGAAATCACTTATAATAAGGATTATTGTCCGTAGTATTCATCCCTTTCTCCTTATTTATATAAGGTAGGAAACGAACGGCAAAAAGTAGACGTTTCGTGTTGAACTCGTCATAATTCTTATCCGCAGGGTTCATACTGCTAATGTGTACATCGCCCAAAGCGTGGATAAACTGCTTATTACCAAGGTAAATACCAACGTGAGAGATTCCTTCTTTATGCTCCGCAGTCGCTTTACGGCCAAAAAACACTAAATCCCCCCGTTGTACATTGGCAAAATCAGGAGCAATCTCAATATGTTCGCCCACATAAGCCTGTTGAGACGCATCTCTCGGAATAATAATATCATGCATAAAAAGCACGGTACGTACCAAGCCGCTACAATCTACTCCTTTGGAAGAGGTTCCTGCCCACAGATAAGGAACCCCCATCATCGAATAAGCAGTCTCAATGATACTTTCAACATCTTGTTTCAATGAAGCTCGCCATTTTGTTTCCGGTTGAGAAATCAATTTAGAAATGTATGCTTTCCGACCGTCGGGATAAGATACTTTGTAAAAATGCCCTTTGCTTCCCTCCCACTTCAAACGATTGCCTGCAACCACGTCGGACACAGGTTGAGAGCTTTCATCCGGTTTTTCATACGCAAATCCATAGTGCGAAGTAACCACTATCTTTTCCGCCCGGTTCCACTCATCATAACGTTCCTTCGACATAGGGGTAATCACCATCCGGTGTACCCATCCGGTATAATCATCCGGCGTTTGTATCTCGTACCAACCGGTATATTGAAGTACTTTGACCGGCATCCCTAACAATGCCTGTGTACTCATGCCGGAAGTAAATTTGCCTTCTTCACGCAAATTGCAAACAGAGATATGGACTACCCCATAAGCTGAATCGGCAGGCATGGGACGTATTTCCTGTGCTTTCAGGCTGACTGCCGCAATCACCAGAAAACAATAGAAAAGGAGGATATTCTTCTTCATTAAAAATCATTTTAATAATAGCAAAGGTAGAAATTATTTCTATTTGTGGTACTTTCTTTGGCTAAAACAAAATAAATGACGTATTTTTGCAGTCTAAAGCAGTTGGCCGGTCTGTCGCGTGCACGTTTCGTGCAGGAGGAAAGTCCGGGCAACATAGAGCATCCTACTTCCTAACAGAAAGCTGTCCGTGAGGGTAGAGTAACGTAGAAGAAAATAACCGCCGCTCCTTTCGGGGAGAGGTAAGGGTGAGAAGGTGGGGTAAGAGCCCACCAGCCGCATGGTGACATGTCGGGCTGTACGTCTTAGGAGTTGTAAGGTCATGTAAACCGGCGTTATGAGAGTTGCTCGCTCCATGTCGGAGGGTAGACCGCTAAAGTGTCGTGGTGACACGCCACTCAGATAAATGACAGGCACCTTGTTTTATATAAGGTACAGAACTCGGCTTATAGGCTGACTGCTTTTTCTTTTAATTACCCATTTAATTACAAACGCCTAATGAATGATTATCGACTATTCGAGAAGGTCTGTTGTAATCAGCAATTAGCAGCTTGCAATTAGTAATTAGCGAAGAACTATGAAGAAGAAAATCACCGATATATGGAAGTTTCTTACGTATGACATCTGGCGCATTACGGAAGATGAAGTGACCCGGACCAAGTTCTCACTCTACAATATTATAAAGACCATCTACCTTTGTATCAATCGGTTTACCAAAGACCGAATGGCCAATAAAGCTTCCGCGCTGACGTATAGCACATTGCTTGCCATTGTACCGATACTTGCCATTCTGTTTGCCGTGGCACGCGGTTTTGGATTCGACAATTTGATGGAACATCAGTTCCGCAATGGTTTCGGAGGAAATATAGAAACCACAGAGGCCATTCTCTCATTTGTCAACTCCTATCTTTCACAAACCAAAGGAGGTATTTTCATTGGAGTTGGTTTGGTAATGCTGTTATGGACAGTTATCAATCTGGTCAGCAATATTGAAATCACCTTCAACCGTATTTGGGAAGTGAAAAAAGCACGGTCCATGTATCGCAAGATTACGGATTACTTCTCTATGTTCTTATTGATGCCGATTCTGATCGTAGTATCCGGAGGACTTTCCCTGTTTATGAGTACCATTCTCAAACAGATGGATGATTTCGTCCTGCTTGCTCCTGTTATGAAGTTCATGATACGGCTTATCCCTTTCGTCCTGACATGGCTGATGTTCACAGGGCTGTATATCTTCATGCCGAATACGAAAGTAAAATTCAAACACGCGCTCATTGCAGGTGTTCTGGCGGGGTCTGCTTATCAGGCTTTTCAGTTCCTGTATATCAACAGCCAGTTGTGGGTATCAAAGTACAACGCCATTTACGGTAGTTTTGCCGCACTTCCTTTATTTCTGCTTTGGTTGCAAATATCCTGGACAATCTGTTTGTTCGGAGCCGAATTGACGTATGCCGGGCAGAACATCCGCAGTTTTAGTTTTGACCAGGACACCCGAAATATCAGCAGACGATACCGGGACTTTATATCCATCCTGATTATGTCACTCATAGCCAAACGATTCGAGAAGAACGAGCCACCCTATACGGCTGCAAAAATCTCGGAAGAACATCAGATCCCTATCCGGCTAACCAACCAGGTACTTTATCAGTTGCAGGAAATAGAATTGATTCACGAGGTAGTCACCGACGAAAAAAGCGAAGAAATCGGCTACCAGCCGTCAATGGACATCAATCAATTGAATGTAGCTATCTTACTGGATCGTTTGGATACATACGGTTCCGAGAATTTCAAAATTGACAAAGACGAAGAATTCAACGATGAATGGAAAGTGCTGACCGAGTCCAGAGAGGAATACTATAAAAAAGCAAGTAAAGTATTACTGAAGGATTTATAAGGAAAAGAAGTAAATACTGCACTATTCATGCCGCTTTTCCGGCGGCATCAACAACAAGCTAACTATCAACACCTTAGTAAAGCCATTTATTGGTTTTAAAGAAACAGGTCGTTCCTTTAAAAGGAAAGCATCGTTGGTTTAAAAGGAACGTACTCTTCCTTTAAAACCAACGATGCTTTCTGTTATATGCTTATCCTAAAGGCCTAAGAATATAATTATTTTTCAATCAATAACGATTGTATGAAACCACTTTTTCTTTCGGCTTCCTCATCTTTTTACGTTTTTCTTTTGCCGGATAGCCAATGACAATATCCAGCAATAAACGTTTCGAGGCAGGAATACCGGCAAGCTGTTTCATCTCTTTTTCATCGAACCAACCCAAAATACAAGAGCCCAAACCTTCAGCTTCAGCCGCCAATGAAATATGGGCAGCAGTTATTCCAATGTCGATCAACGGGAAATGCTTGCCTTTTACCTTTCCACCAAGCAGAGAGGTAATATTAGCTGATTCTTCTACAACCAAAATATGCACGGGAGCATCTTTGGCAAACTTATTCATTCCCAAACCAGCAGCAGCTTTCCCCGCTTTTTGAGCCAGTTCTGTGTCCGTGATGACTACGAACTTCCAAGGTTGTGCATTGCAGGCCGAAGGCGCCAAACGAGCAGCTTCAAGTATCCGTTCCAACTTTTCCGGCTCCACCGGACGTTCCTTATCATACGAACGGTCACTTTGACGAGCCTGCACCAATTGAAGAAAATCAGTATATGCCATTTCCAATCCTCCGGTCACTTATTTATATTTCCTTATTTATACTGAATCATCCGGCTGATATACTTACCGATAATATCGAATTCGATATTTACCACACTGCCAATCTCAAACGTATGGAAGTTCGTATGCTCGTATGTATAAGGAATGATAGCTACCTGAAAAGTATCATCCGTCGGATTACATACCGTCAGGCTAACACCGTTCACAGTCACCGAACCTTTATCCACAGTGATATATCCACGTTTCGCCATCTCCTTGTCAAACGCATATCGGAATGTAAAATACCAGCTGCCTTCCGCGTCCTTAATATCGATACAAGTGGCGGTTTGGTCTACATGTCCCTGAACGATATGTCCGTCCAGCCGGCCATTCATCATCATACTACGTTCAACATTCACCTTATCCCCCACTTTCAGCAGACCTAGATTAGAACGTTCCAATGTTTCTTTCATGGCAGTCACCGTATACGTATCATCCGTCAGAGTCACCACTGTCAGGCATACGCCATTGTGAGAAATACTCTGGTCGATTTTCAACTCATTCACAAACGAACACTTAAATGTAAAGTGTATATTCTCCTGGTCTTTCACCAGCGCTACCAAAGTAGCATATTCTTCTACGATTCCAGAAAACATAATTCTATTTACGATTTTACGATTTACAAATTACGATTGAAAATACTCTTTTAATGCAAGGGTCAAAGATACGAATTAGAAAGGAGCTTAAAAAATAAGAGCAAAAAAAAATGGGGCTTTTCACAAAGCTCCATTTTTCAGTTTTCAATAGGTATTAGTTTTTTTTTAAGGTAAAAAGATTGTTTTCAGGATAACGGTGCAAATATAGGCGGTTTTACCGATACTATCCAAATTATAAAACATGTCATATAACATCTTTTTGAAAATTCTTTGGATTTATTATCATTTGAAGCAAAATCTCCTGTAACTTGTCCGTTACAGGAGACAAATATAAGATAATTTTTTAAGGAGCCCTAATTTCTGTTTAAAAATCCGCAAAAAAATCACCTTTCCGGATAGTTTTCGTCCGTTTTGCCACGATGTTTTAACACTTTGGCGTCAATGAAGAAAACAATCTCTTCGGCAATGTTAGTAATATGATCTCCCGAACGTTCCAGTTTACGGAACACACTGACCAAATCTACGCAGGTATGTACAGCTTCCGGATGTTCGATAATATAGTCAGAAAGAATACCTGTCGCATCCGCATTAATTTCATCCAGCAAATTATCCTTGGCAAACACTCCCGCTGCCAGGTCATTACTCTCTTCATTCAAGGCACGCTTCGCCAGTTCCAGCATCGACAACACTTCTGCCTGCATCTCTGCCAAACGAAGACGGTTCAATAACTCCGCATCCAACACCGGCTCTTTGCAACGAAGTACAAAGCGGGCAATACCTTCCGCAAAGTCGCCCAAGCGTTCCAGATTCGTATTGATCTTCAGCATAGCCAATACAAAGCGGAGGTCAATCGCCACCGGATTATATAATGCGATAATATCTTCCACATCGCTATCTATCTTCAATTCAAAAGCATTCACCCGACGCTCGCGAACCATCACTTGTTGAGCCAACTCCTTGTCGAGGGTCAACACAGCCTCTCCGGCACGGTCAAGCTGGTTGTACACCAAGGTCCACATTTCATCAATTTCCTTCTTCAATAAGATAAGTTCCGATTCTATAAACTTTACCATAGTCTATTATATATAAATGATTAATATTCTTCCAATTAGATTTCAGAGATAAATTTTAGGCACGGATTATACGGATTCCATGTTTTTTAGAAATATGCTTGTATAAAGCAACAGCGTAATCCGTGCCAAATTCATTACCCGAAACGTCCCGTTATGTAATTCTGGGTAGCCTCTTTTTCCGGATTGGTGAATATCTTTTTCGTTTGATCGAATTCCACCATTTCTCCCAGATAGAAAAACGCCGTCTTATCACTGACACGGGCTGCCTGCTGCATATTATGCGTAACGATTACAATCGTATAATCCTTCTTCAATTCATGGATCAACTCCTCCACCTTAGCCGTAGAAATAGGATCGAGTGCAGACGCAGGCTCATCCATCAGCAATACCGAAGGCGAGACAGCCATCGCACGGGCGATACAAAGCCGCTGTTGCTGTCCGCCGGACAGCGCATAGGCCGACTCCTTCAGCTTATCTTTCACCTCATCCCAAAGAGCCGCTCCTTTCAACGTTTCCTCCACACGATGACGGATGAAAGCATTGTCTTTTATTCCATTGACACGAAGTCCGTAAGCCACATTCTCGAATATGCTTTTCGGAAAAGGATTCGGACGCTGGAACACCATTCCTACATTCTTGCGGAGTTCGTCCACTTCCACCCCTTTTGCATATATATTATGTCCGTCGATACGGATTTCTCCCTCCAGACGAGTAGCTGGAATCAAATCATTCATCCGGTTGAAAAGCCGGAGAAAAGTGGACTTACCGCAACCGGACGGTCCGATAAAAGCGACAACCGACTTTTCCTCAATCTGCATACTGATGCCCTTCAATGCATGAAAATCTCCATACCAGAAGTTCACATCACGCGCATCTATTTTCACTGTATCCATATACTAATCTAGTTTGTTTTTACTCTTTTCTCAAAATACTTTCTCAATGCATTGGCCAGCAGATTCACGAACAGGATAATCATAATCAATACCAATGCCGTACCATAAGCCAGCGGCAATTGTGCCTCCATGTCCGTTCCACTCGTAGAAATCACATACAAATGGTAAGGCAATGCCATACACTGATCGAAAATGCCTGTCGGCAGTTGCGGCAGGAAGTATGCGGCACAAGTAAACAGAATCGGTGCCGTCTCTCCCGAAACACGTCCCAAGGCAAGAATCAAGCCTGTGATAATGTTCGGCATCCCCATCGGCAGAATGACGTGCCAGATCGTCTGCAACTTTGTTGCCCCCAAGGCCCGGCTGCCTTCACGCATACTGTCAGGAATTGCTTTCAAAGCTTCCTCCGTTGTCCGAATGACCAAAGGCACGCAAAGCAAACCTAACGTCAAAGAACCGGCCAGAATACTATCACCAAATCCCATATAATTGACAAACAACGCCATACCGAACAATCCGAATACAATGGAAGGAATACCACTCAAGTTATTGGTCATCACCCGGATAAAGCGTACCAACTTACCCTTCGGCGCATACTCATTCATATAAATCCCACTCATCACCCCTATCGGAAAGGCGAACAGCGCACTCCCCACCATCAGATAGAAAGTACCGACAATAGCCGGCCATATACCGCCACCTGTCATTCCGTCCGTAGGAGTCGAAGTGATAAAATCCCAACTGATAGCGCCGATTCCTTTATAGACGATAAATCCCAGAATCGCAAACAATATCAGTACAATACAAAGACTCAACAGCCGGAAAATCCCGAAAGCAAGTTTCTGCGAATGGTGCTTAGCTTTATTATTACTCCGTATTTCCATCTTATTTGCTACGTTTTAATCCTTTAGAAGAAATATATTCCACACTAAAGTTGATAATCAATGTTATGAAGAACAGTACGACACCCAACAGGAACAACGCCTGATAATGCGGACCACCTGCAGGAGCTTCTCCCAATTCGGCCGCAATCGTAGCCGGAATGGTACGCAAAGGTTCAAGGATTGTTGTCGGAATCACAGCCGCATTACCCGTCACCATCAATACCGCCATCGTCTCCCCGATAGCACGTCCGATACCGAGTACCACACCGGATGTAATACCCGAAATAGAATAAGGAATCACTACCTTATATATTGTCTGCCACTGCGAAGCACCCAATGCCAGACTCGCCTCACGCATCGCACGCGGACAGTTGCGCATCGCGTCTTCCGTCACCGTTATGATAGTAGGCAATGCCATAATGGCCAGTACGATACTTCCCGCCAAGCCACTTTCTCCTACCGGGAGATCAAACAAATTCTGAATCAACGGAACAATGACAATCAGTCCGAAAAAGCCATAAACAACGGAAGGAATACCGCTCAACAGTTCGATAATCGGTTTCAGCCAGTTCCGCACTTTCGGGTTAGCCACTTCAGACATATAGATAGAAACCGAAAGCCCGAACGGCAAAGCAAAAAGAATGGCAAACAGGCTCACCCACAACGTACCGGTAATCAACGGCAGAAAGCCGAATTGAGCAGCCGGAGTGGCCGTAGGAAACCATTCGGCACCCGCAAATACATCCTTTACGGAAATAGTGTTATCCTTTATGAAATGTACCGCGTCCGGATGAACAATAAATTTCTGCGGAACAAAAGCTACGATGCCGGGTGTTTTCTCCACCAGCTCCGTAATCTTATCGCCTGCATATTCATAAGCCGGTCCCAACTCCTCTTCTGTATAATACTGTGTTATATCCTCCAAACGAAAAACCCGGATAGGGAGATTTTCCCCACCGAGTTCCTTCCAATTTGTGATCTCTTCGTCAAAAACATTTTTTATCTGTGCGGGGCTCAACACGCTAACCTTGTTGCCCTTATTCAACGCCAACACATATCCCTCTTCAATCACTTTGCTCTTGAACAGCCCGAAAGCTTCAGTGAAAAGGAAGAGTACAATCAGCAGAATAGTAATACTTGTCACAAAGCCGCTACAAGTCAACATTCCTTCTATAATCTTTTCAAATACCTTTTTCATATACCTACTATGATTTCTGATGCAAAGAAAGCGTCTCTTTATTAAGGAGGTGTGACTAACGTTTGAAGGAAATGTTTCAATCATGTTACGTTTGTGTTACAAGTGTCATTTCCACTCCGGATGAAACGGAAATGTAATATCCGATTGCTTAATTTGCAACGTTAATAAAAAGAAGAAATATGAAAGTGAGAAGAAACTTATTAATCGCCCTTTCCTTACTCTCGCTCGGTGCCAACGCACAACGTATTAAAGGTAGCGATACGGTACTGCCTGTCGCGCAACAGACAGCAGAGCGGTTTATGAACCAGCATCCGGAGGCCCGTGTCACTGTAACCGGTGGCGGAACCGGTGTAGGCATCTCCGCTTTAATGGATCATACAACGGACATCGCAATGGCTTCCCGCCCGATCAAGTTCAGCGAAAAGATGAAAATAAAAGGGGCCGGAGAAGAAGTAGACGAAGTGATTGTTGCCTACGATGCTCTTGCCGTGGTGGTACATCCCTCCAATCCGGTGAAGCAGCTGACCCGCCAACAACTGGAAGATATTTTCCGGGGAAAGATAAGCAATTGGAAACAGGTAGGTGGAGATGATCGCAAAATAGTGGTTTACTCGCGCGAAACATCGTCCGGTACTTACGAATTTTTCAAAGAGAGCGTACTGAAAAATAAAAACTACATGGCAAGCAGCCTTTCCATGCCGGCAACAGGTGCCATCATCCAGTCTGTCAGCCAGACCAAAGGAGCCATCGGATATGTCGGACTGGCATACGTATCTCCCCGTGTCAAAACGCTTTCCGTATCCTACGACGGAACCCACTATGCCACGCCTACGGTAGAGAACGCCACCAACAAGACCTACCCCATCGTCCGCCCGCTTTATTACTACTACAATGTAAAAAATAAGGAACAAGTTTTACCCCTGATTCAGTTTATTCTCTCGTCCGACGGACAGGACATTATAAAAAAGAGCGGTTATATTCCGGTTAAATAAAAAAAATGTCCTACTTTTGTAGCCTAAATACAGATAACATTAACCGTTATGACAGATATTAAAAACGAAGAAGCAGGCGAAAAGAAAAGCTTGAACTTTATTGAACAGGCAGTAGAGAAAGACTTGAAAGAAGGTAAAAATGGTGGAAAAGTGCAGACACGCTTCCCGCCCGAACCTAACGGTTACCTTCACATCGGCCATGCCAAAGCTATTTGCCTTGATTTCGGCATCGCTGAAAAACACGGCGGTGTATGTAACCTTCGTTTCGACGACACAAACCCGACCAAGGAAGATGTGGAATATGTAGAAGCTATCAAAGAAGACATTCAATGGTTGGGATACCAGTGGGGAAACGAATATTACGCTTCCGACTACTTCCAACAATTATGGGACTTCGCTATCCGCCTGATTCAGGAGGGAAAAGCATATATTGACGAACAAAGCTCCGAACTGATCGCACAGCAAAAAGGTACTCCTACCCAACCAGGTGTGGAAAGCCCTTACCGCAACCGTCCTATCGAAGAAAGCCTCGAACTTTTTAAGAAAATGAATAGCGGCGAGATTGAAGAAGGCGCTATGGTGCTCCGTGCCAAGATTGACATGGCCAACCCGAATATGCACTTCCGCGATCCGATTATTTATCGTGTAGTGAAACACCCGCACCACCGTACAGGCACTATCTGGAAGGCTTATCCGATGTATGACTTCGCTCACGGACAGAGTGACTTCTTCGAAGGAGTGACTCACTCTCTGTGTACACTCGAATTTGTGGTACACCGTCCTCTTTACGACCTCTTCATCGACTGGCTGAAAGAAGGAAAAGACCTGAACGACAACCGTCCCCGTCAGACTGAATTCAACAAACTGAACCTAAGCTACACCCTGATGAGCAAGCGTAACCTCCTCACGCTGGTGAAAGAAGGATTGGTGAACGGATGGGACGACCCTCGTATGCCGACTATCTGCGGTTTCCGCCGTCGCGGTTATTCACCGGAGTCTATTCATAAATTTATTGATAAAATCGGATATACCACATACGATGCCCTGAATGACATCGCCCTGTTGGAAAGCTCCGTTCGGGATGACCTGAACAGCCGTGCCATCCGTGTATCGGCAGTGATCAACCCGGTTAAACTGATCATCACCAACTATCCGGAAGGACAGGTTGAAGAATTGGAAGCAATCAACAACCCGGAAGATCCGGAAGCTGGAAGTCACCTGATCGAATTCAGCCGCGAACTGTGGATGGAACGCGAAGACTTCATGGAAGACGCTCCCAAGAAATACTTCCGCATGACACCGGGACAGGAAGTACGCCTCAAAAATGCTTATATCGTAAAATGCACCGGTTGCAAGAAAGACGAAAACGGCGTAATAACAGAGGTATATTGCGAATATGACGCAAATACCCGTAGCGGTATGCCGGATGCAAACCGTAAGGTGAAAGGCACGCTCCATTGGGTAAGCTGCAATCACTGCCTGCAAGCAGAAGTACGTTTGTACGACCGCCTGTGGAAGGTGGAAAACCCACGCGACGAACTGGCTGCCATCCGCGAAGCAAAAAATTGCGAAGCATTGGAAGCCATGAAAGAAATTATCAATCCGAACTCATTGAAAGTTCTGCCCAACTGCTACATAGAGAAGTTCGCAGCTACCCTGCCTACCCTCTCCTACCTGCAGTTCCAACGGATCGGTTACTTTAATATCGACAAAGAATCAACCCCGGAAAAACTGATTTTCAACCGTACAGTAGGACTGAAAGACACATGGGGGAAGATCAATAAATAACTAAGCTTTCAAGCTTAACTTTATAATGGGGCTGTGTCAAAAGGATGATTATAAAACTTTTGCAACAGCCCCATCTTAGCAATTAAAAAATTAAAATAAAAATGGGTAGAAAAAATTCACCATCAGCCAAAAAAGAACTAGCCACACTAATCACAAACTACGAAGAAGCAAAAGCAGAAAACCGACAACTTTATCTGGATGCTGACCAACTGGCCGACATCGCTGACTGGTATGCCTCCGAACGAAAATTTGAAGAAGCACAAGAAGTGATCACTTACGGACTTAAAATACATCCGGGAAATACAGATTTGCTCATCGAACAAGCTTATCTTTACCTGGACACCCAAAAACTGCAAAAAGCAAAGAAAGTAGCAGATTCAATCAACGAAGATTTTGACTCGGAAGTGAAACTGCTGAAAGCCGAACTATTGCTGAATGGAGGAAAACTGGAAGAAGCCCAATGGTTACTAAGTACGATAGCGGATGCCGACGAACTGGAAACAATCATTGATGTCGTATTTCTCTATCTGGACATGGGATACCCGGACGCAGCCAAAGAATGGCTCGACCGAGGTAAATCGCGTTATGCCGAAGATGAAGAATATATGGCCCTCACAGCCGATTATCTGGCATCGACCCACCAAGTAGAATCAGCCATCATCTATTACAACAAACTCATCGACAAATCCCCTTTCAACCCTTCCTACTGGATGGGACTGGTGAAATGTTACTTTGTACAGGAACAGATAGACAAAGCCATCGAAGCCTGTGATTTTGCATTGGCAGCCGACGATCAGTATGGAGAAGCCTACGCTTATAAAGCGCATTGTTTTTTCTATCTGAACAATTCGGATGATGCCATCGAGAATTACCAAAAAGCGATCGAGCTTAAATCCATCCCCCCCGAACTGGGTTATATGTTTATGGGAATATCCTACGGCAATAAAGAAGAATGGCAGAAAGCCGATGACTATTACGACAAAGTAATCGCACGTTTTGAAGAAGACGGAGACAGACAGTCTGTTCTATTAATAGACACATATACCAGCAAAGCCTTCGCCCTGTCTCATCTGGAAAGATATGAAGAAGCACATCAGCTCTGCGAGAAAGCCAAAGAGATAAACCCGACTGAAGGATTGATTTATCTGACAGAGGGAAAACTATACCTGGCAGAAGAACTGGAAGATGAAGCAGCCTTGTCTTTCGAAAAAGCGATAGAGATTAACTCTAACATAGAAATGTGGTATATGATCGCCTCTGCTTATTCGGAAAGTGACTATCTGATAGAAGCCAAAGAATACTTTGAAAAAGTACACCAGATGAATCCGAAATACGAAGATGTGACGGAGAAATTGAGTGTACTTTGCCTCATGCACGGTGAAATCGACAACTTCTTTAAATACAACAAAGAATGTGAGCATCCACTGGAAGAAGATATGATTCTGGATCTGTTAAATAGTCCCGAACATAGGGAGGAAGATGAAAGAACTCTCAAAGAAGTGTGGGAACGCATGAAAAAAGAGAATAAGAAAAAGAAGAAAGGAAAAAAATAAATCAAAATAATAAATTCTATCCTCAAAAAACATGGAATCAGTAGCAGAACTTCTTAAATGGGTATTAGAAAACTTGAACTATTGGGTAGTCACCATTTTTATGGCTATCGAAAGTTCTTTTATTCCCTTCCCCTCGGAAGCCGTAGTGCCACCTGCCGCATGGAAAGCTATGGCAGACGACAGTATGAATATCTTTCTCGTGGTCCTATTTGCCACCATAGGAGCCGATATCGGTGCATTAGTAAATTATTACCTGGCACGTTGGCTGGGTCGTCCTATTGTCTATAAATTCGCCAACAGCCGTTTAGGGCACATGTGCCTTATTGACGAGGAAAAAGTACACCATGCAGAAGAATATTTCAGAAAGCACGGCGCAGCCTCCACTTTCTTTGGCCGTCTCATTCCGGCTGTACGCCAACTTATCAGTATTCCCGCAGGATTAGCCGGCATGAAATTAGGACCTTTCCTACTTTACACCACTCTAGGCGCTGCGATATGGAACAGTGTATTGGCTCTACTCGGATACCTGATCTACCGGTTTACAGACCTCAAAACCACTAATGACGTCTATGTAATGGCAACCACATACAGCCACGAAATCGGCTATGTCATTATAGCAGTGGTGGTGTTAGTCATCGGGTTCCTAGCTTATAAGGGACTGAAGAAGAAAAAATAAGTATTAGGTATTAAGTACCTGCCACCAATTAATTCTTATTTTTTAGGCACGGATTACACGGATGAACGCGTTTGCTTTACAGCAATGACAACATTAAAGACCATGTAATCCGTGCCTAAATCATTATATAAACTTAAAAATTGAACTGAACACCCACTCCCAAGATCTCTTTAAATTGCACACGAGATCCTTTGGTGCCATCCTTTTGTACAATCTTCACATCATCGTCATACATCAGGTTAGTAGTGAGCGTGGTTGAAAACCATTTATTGATAATCATATTTATTTGCACTTCCCAGTTCACATCTATGTTCAATGGCTTGTGCAGATAATCGGAATATAGATCCAAACGCGAATATACCGTCATATTCTTCAAAAATTCATACTTAGCTTCTCCTTTCAAGTTAGCGCCGAAACTGGATAACAGGTGTTTGCCCGGATCCACTCCATAAGCTCCTTCGTCCGAGAGACGGTCATTGAGAACAAATGTTCCGCGCCACGCAGCAGGAGACAGTACAACGGTAAATATCTTACCCGGATCATAGGTAAATCCCAAACCGGTAGTCAAATAAGCGGGAGCCATAAATTCGGAGATAGCAACATCCTTATTGACAGAATAGTCATATCCGGGAGAGAACTGCGTCTGGAAAGTGGCGAATGCGCTGGCATACCAACTTTTGGCAATAGCATAGCCATAATTCGTATTCAAATAAATTTTATCATTAGCCTTCCTGGTTCCGTCGTCACCGGTCTTATTCAATCCATAAGCCAGTTCGATACGATTATTCCACAGATGTTTTCCTTTTTTATAATTAATCTGATAAGTGCCCTGCAAGTCAAAAGCGACAGAGTTATCACCTCCGGCAGCCCAGTTGGTCAGGCTCACCTGTGTCAGTTTCAGTCCGGCAAATCCTTCTTTTGTCCAGGGAGAAGTTTGTGTACTATCGGCAGTTTGAGCCGACAAGGTTCCAGCACCCATACATAGCAGGGTGATGAATAGAGTTTTCATCTTGTTCATGACAGTTGAGGTTTAGTGTAGAAAAAACACAACCTAACAAGAACGGAGCCTTGGCAGTTTACCAAGTCTTTTTACCAGTTCCCATTAGGTCAAAATCTTTAAATAAATATTAGGTTATACGTATTAAGTATTAACCGTAGTCGTTTATTAGCTGCCATTAATACTTAATACCCTATGCTTAAATTACTTTACAGCTGCCAAAGCCTTATCATAGTCAGGCTCCTGGGTGATTTCAGGAACAAGTTCCGTATAAGCAATCTTGCCATCCTTACCAATCACAATTACCGCACGAGCCAAAAGTCCTGCCAACGGACCGTCTGCCATACGCACTCCATAGCTTTCGTCGAAATCAGAGAAGCGGAAATCAGACAATGGAATTACATTTTCAATACCTTCTGTAGTACAGAAACGACCGTGCGCAAAAGGAAGATCCTTAGAGATAGCCAATACTACCGTATCTTTCAGTCCGGCAGCCATCTTATTAAACTTACGTACAGAAGTTGCACATACGCTGGTATCCAGGCTGGGGAAAATATTTAAAATCACATTTTTACCATTCAAATCTTTCAGAGAGAAAGAAGATAAATCTGTTTTTACCAGCTCGAAATCAGGAGCTACCTTACCAACTTGTATAAATTCACCGATTAGTTTCACCGGTTGTCCTTTGAAATTTGTTGTTGCCATAATGCATCTATATTTAAATTTTACTTTATATAGGAAACAACTATTCCCCCAAATATGTTCACGGAAAACCTTTTCTAAATTCAATTTGTTATTCCACAACGAAATCATCTTAGTATTCAATTTAAAATATAAAATGTATGGAAACAGTATTCAATGAGATTCAACATTCAGTAAAAAATTGGTGGACTTCTCTTCTTTTGGGAATCGTGTATATCATTGTAGCCCTTTGGCTCATGTTCTCACCCGTGAGCACCTATGTAGCTTTAAGTATCATTTTCAGCGTATCGATGTTGATAAGCGGTATTTTGGAAATCATCTTCGCTTTTAGCAACCGGAAAGGTGTCCCGAGTTGGGGATGGTATATCGTAGGCGGACTGATCGACCTTGTTCTGGGTATCTACCTGATTGCCTACCCAATGGTCAGCATGGAAGTCATTCCCTTTATCATAGCCTTCTGGCTTATGTTCCGCGGCTTCTCCTCCACCGGCTATTCCATCGACTTGAAACGTTACGGAACCCGCGATTGGGGCTGGTACATGGCTTTCGGTATCCTTGCCATTCTGTGTTCTCTTTTAATATTATGGCAACCTGCCATAGGAGCACTCTACGCAGTCTACATGATTTCTTTTACTTTCCTCATTATCGGGCTTTTCCGTGTCATGCTTTCATTTGAACTAAAAAATCTGCATAAAAGAAAATAAAAATCTTTCGGCACTTACTTTGGTATTTTGTTTATCTTTGTAGGCAATTTACATGAATCAATTAATTAAAAAGGAAGAAAATTATGGCAATGCATACATGGTTTGAGTGCAAAATCCGTTATGAGAAAGTAATGGAAAACGGAATGCAGAAGAAAGTAACTGAACCTTATCTTGTTGATGCACTCAGCTTTACAGAAGCAGAAGCACGGATTATCGAAGAAATGACTCCGTTTATCTCCGGAGAATTTACCGTTTCGGACATCAAACGTGCCAACTATAGCGAACTATTCCCCAGTGATGAAGAAAGTGCCGACCGCTGGTTCAAATGCAAACTTATTTTTATCACGCTCGATGAAAAAAGCGGTGCGGAAAAAAAGACTTCCACTCAAGTATTGGTACAAGCTGCCGACTTGCGTGATGCAGTGAAAAAGCTGGATGAAGGAATGAAAGGAACCATGGCAGATTATCAGATCGGTATGGTATCCGAAACTCCGCTCATGGATGTATATCCTTACAGCGCCGAACCGAATGACAAACCGGAGTTTGATCCGTCAAAAGCATAAGTAACAATGAGTATTGCTGACAATTTAAAGCAAGTACTGGCCGAACTCCCTCAAGGGGTCCGGCTGGTTGCTGTCTCAAAATTCCATCCCAATGAAGCGATAGAAGAAGCATATCAGGCGGGACAGCGAATTTTTGGAGAAAGCAAAGTGCAGGAAATGACAGCTAAATACGAAAGTTTGCCAAAAGATATCGAATGGCATTTTATCGGGCACCTGCAAACGAATAAAATCAAATACATGATACCATACGTAGCGATGATTCATGGAATTGATAGTTATAAACTGCTGGCCGAAGTCAACAAACAAGCAGTCAAGGCCGGACGTACTGTGAACTGCCTGTTGCAGATTCACGTTGCGCAGGAAGAAACCAAATTTGGTTTCAGTCCCGAAGAATGTAAAGAGATGCTGAATGCCGGAGAATGGAAAGAGTTGGCTCATGTGCGCATCTGCGGATTAATGGGTATGGCCAGCAACACCGATCGAATCGAACAAATCAACCGGGAGTTTTGTTCACTAAACAGACTCTTTAACGAGATAAAAACAACTTGGTTCACACACTCTGATACTTTCTGCGAACTATCAATGGGAATGTCACATGACTATCACGAAGCCATTGCCGCAGGAAGTACGCTGGTACGAGTAGGAAGCAAGATTTTCGGAGAAAGAAATTACTGATTAAGTATTAAAAAACATATTGCTATGACCGATTTAAAAACTACTTTCGCAGGGCTTTCTCTTAGAAACCCTATCATCATCAGTAGCTCAGGGCTGACCAATAGTGCCGGAAAAAACAAAAAATTGGCCGAAGATGGCGCCGGTGCTATCGTTCTGAAATCACTGTTTGAGGAACAGATCATGCTGGAAGCAGATCAACTGAAAGACCCGGCTTTCTATCCGGAAGCCAGTGACTATCTGGAAGAATATATCCGTGAGCATAAGTTGTCCGAATACCTGACTTTGATAAAAGAAAGCAAAAAGGTATGCCCCATTCCCATCATTGCCAGCATCAACTGCTACACTGACTCCGAATGGATCGACTTTGCAAAGCAAATTGAAGAAGCCGGCGCCGATGCATTGGAAGTCAATATCCTCGCCTTACAATCAGAAGTGCAATATACATACGGTTCATTCGAACAACGCCACATCGACATTCTCCGCCACATCAAGCAGACGGTTAACATTCCCGTTATCATGAAGCTGGGCGATAACCTGACCAATCCTGTGGTATTAATCGATCAGTTGTATGCCAACGGTGCAGCCGCAGTTGTTCTCTTCAACCGGTTCTATCAGCCGGATATCAACATCGAAAAGATGGAGCATATTTCAGGAGAAATATTCAGTAATGCTTCCGACCTCGCCACTCCGCTCCGCTGGATCGGAATTGCGTCCGCAGTAGTAGACAAGATCGACTATGCGGCTTCCGGTGGTATTGCCAACGCAGAATCAGTAGTGAAAGCAATCCTTGCCGGTGCTTCAGCCGTAGAAGTATGTAGTGCAGTCTATCTGAATACAAACGCATTCATCGGAGAAGCCAATCGCTTCCTCTCTGCATGGATGGAACGCAAAGGATTCGAAAATATAGCTCAATTCAAAGGCAAACTGAATATCAAAGACATTAAAGGCGTCAATACATTCGAACGTACACAATTCCTTAAATATTTCGGAAAAAAAGAATAATAAGGAAAAGCAAGAAGTAAAAATCAGGCACGGATTACACGGATTACGCGGTTTAAGATAATTGGAGAAACCGTAAAATCCGTGTAATCCGTGCCAAATTTATTTTTTCATCATTATAGCAGGTTACTTGCCAACTCACTCAATTCACTTCGTTCACCTTTCAGCAGATTAACGTGTGCAAAGATATTCTGATCTTTCATACGATCAATCATATATACCAGACCATTGGACTGACTGTCCAGATAAGGTTGGTCAATCTGTTGGATATCTCCCGTAAACACCATTTTCGTACCTTCGCCCGCACGGGTGATGATTGTCTTTATTTCATTCGGCGTCAGGTTCTGCGCTTCATCAATGATGCAATACATCTCGCTCAAACTACGTCCCCTGATAAAGGCCAAAGCTTCAATCACCAGCTGTTCGCTTTTCTGCATATCTTCTATCCGCTTCACTTCAGTAGAGTTTGCTGCAAACTGACGCTTTATCACGTTCAGATTATCAAATAATGGCTGCATATAAGGAGCTACTTTCTCTTGTGCATCTCCCGGAAGGAAACCGATGTCTTTGTTAGAAAGCGCTACAACAGGACGTGCCAGCAAAATCTGTTTGTAGTCGGTCAGTTTACCCAACGCGGCAGCCAAAGCCAGCAATGTCTTACCTGTTCCCGCTTTTCCTGTCAGAGCCACCAGTTTGATATTCGGATCATTCAAAATTTCAAAAGCAAAACTCTGTTCCGCATTCCGGGGTTCGATTCCATAGTTCTTCCCTTTCATCACACGGATAATAGAATGGGTAAAAGGATTGTAGCGTGCCAATACACTGTTCCTATCACTCTTCAACACAAAACATTCATTGGGATGAATCAAATCCTTAAAGTCGAATTCACTCAAGTCAATACCTTCTTTAGAAGAATAAATGCGGTCGATCAATGCAGGATCTACATTTTCAAAAATCTCATTGGATTTCTCGAACACATCTACATTCACCACCTTATCCGTAATATAATCTTCGCAAAGCAGACCGATTGAACGAGCTTTCATACGTAGATTCACATCCTTGGTCACTAAGATAGACTTCATTTTCGGATACTTGTCGGTCAGATATTCGGTTGCCGCCAGAATCAGATGGTCAGGTTTCTTTATTGGAAACGATTCCCAAACTTTGGTAGCCGGCACATTGCTTGTCACGACAAACAGGCGTCCTAATCCTTCGCCAAGTTTCACCCCGTCGGAGAAAAGCTCGTCGCTAGTCAATACATCCAATTCGCGTACGAACTCACGAGCATTGAAGTTAATCTGTTCGTTTCCTTTTTTGAACTTATCCAGTTCTTCGAGTACAACAAGAGGGAGGTAAATATCATTTTCCTGAAAATTCTTCAAGCAATTGTAGTCGTGAAGAATAACATTTGTGTCTAACACAAAATTTTTCTTAGTTCCCATGATTTCTTAGATTTAAATGTTGATATTTGCAATCTCATTCGGCAATCCCCGCATTTACGGTTAGATTGACGGTTCTAAAGATAAACAAATTAACGGGCAATAAAGATTGCCCGAAGTTAAATATTATAAAACATGGACTATCAGAACACTTTAAAGTACTTATATGAGAGTGCGCCAATGTTTCAACAAATAGGAAGCAAAGCATATAAGCCAGGTTTAGAGACCACTCATAAATTAGACGAACATTTCGGGCATCCTCATCAACAATTCAAAACGATACATATCGCCGGAACCAATGGAAAAGGGTCCTGCTCACATACTATCGCAGCCGTATTACAGTCCGCCGGGTACCGGGTAGGCTTATTCACTTCCCCCCATTTGGTCGACTTCCGCGAACGTATCCGCATCAATGGAGAAATGATGCCGGAAGAATATGTAGTCAACTTCGTAGAAGAGCACCGCTCATTCTTCGAACCGCTCCATCCTTCGTTTTTTGAACTGACCACTGCCATGGCGTTCCGCTATTTTGCGGACCAAAAAGTAGACGTAGCCGTTATCGAAGTAGGAATGGGCGGACGCTTGGATTGCACCAACATCATTCACCCCGATTTATGTGTCATCACTAATATCAGTTTTGACCACATGCAATATCTAGGAAATACCCTGACAAAAATAGCCAAAGAAAAGGCAGGCATTATAAAAGAAGGAGTTCCGGTAGTCATTGGCAGAGCTAAAGGCAGCGTGAAACGTGTGTTCACCATGAAAGCCAAAGAAATGAATGCGCCTATCAACTATGCAGAATCCATTCTCCCGTACAATCCTACCGACTGGCTTCCCTATCCGGAAATGCAGGCATTAAGAAAACGTCTGGATAATGTCCTGCAAGACTTGATAAAAGAGACTCACCAATCATCTGAAAGCGCACAGGAATCTAAAGAAATATTGCTTTTCCTGCATCCGGCAGACAGCATTAAAGCATTAGACAAAATACTCGACAAGAGAAAAGATGCTATCCGAATTGTCAATGAAATGTTTCCTGCAGGTCTTTTTATGGAATTAAGCGGTCTCTGTCAACATGAAAATATCCTCACCATCCTGTCTGCTCTTGATGAGCTGACAAAAATAGGTTATCGTATCTGTCCTCAGGATTATCTCAATGGTTTTGCCGATGTATGCAAACTCACCGGTCTGATGGGACGCTGGCAGAAAGTGCACAGCTATCCGGATATCATCTGCGACACGGGACATAATGTGGATGGAATCAAATATGTCTGCGGGCATCTTGATTTCCTTCATCAGAAATTCAACCAGAAGCTGCACATCGTATTCGGCATGGTGAACGATAAAGATATCAGCAGTGTCTTGCAAGAGTTACCGAAAGATGCCACCTATTATTTTACCAAAGCAAGCGTGAAACGCGCACTCCCGGAAAATGAGCTATTGGCACTAGCCCAAAAAGCTGGCTTGAAAGGTACCACCTACCCCACTGTCGTAGAGGCCGTGCAGGCAGCAAAAAAGAACTGCCCCCAAAAAGATCTGATCTTTGTAGGAGGCAGCAGTTTTATTGTCGCAGATTTGTTAGCGAACCGCGATACACTCAATCTCCACTAACGCATCCTTGGGCAGAGCTTTTACGGCAACCGCCGAACGTGCCGGAAAGGCTCCGTCAAAATACGTGGCATATACACCATTCATCCCTGCAAACAGGGACATATCCTGAAGAAATACAGTAGTTTTGACAATGTTTCCCATTGTCAATCCTGCTTCTTCTAGAATGTGTTTGATATTCTCCAACGACTGGCGAGCCTGTCCTTCTATCCCTTCAGCCATCTGTCCCGTAGCGGCATCAATAGGCAACTGACCGGACACAAATACCATACCATTGGCTTCTATCGCCTGACTATAAGGGCCGATAGCCCCCGGAGCTTTCTCACTGCTAATTACTTTTTTCATATCTATTTCTTTTTTTGTTTTACTAGATTTCAAAGATAAAAATAAATTCCGAATAAGATTGACAGAACAGGTCATCTATTCCTTATCCTTCGAAATTTTGAACCCAAGTTTCATAATCAATTTCAAGGTTTCCACTGAAGAATTTCTGTCGTACACCTTTTCTTCTTCAGGCAATTCTTCATACGGAACCAAACACGGATGCTGTTTCAATGCATCATCCCGCTTTTTTCCATACGTCCAACCTTGTTCTATTCTGGTCCTCGACCAGACTTCATGAACATTCTTAGCCATCTCTTCTACCAAGTATTCCAACTCCTTCGGGAGTTGGATATCTCCTGTATCCACCGGATTGGGAATATACTTTTTCATCTTACAAATCATTATTTATATGTTAACGGAACAATTTCCAATCTATCTTTTTGCCACAATGACTGCAATATATTTGATCCATTCTTCATCAGATGATAGTAGAGTTCACCAATACATTCATCGTAATCAAATATCAGCCTGATTACATTGATAAACAACGGACGATATTTTATGTTGAAAAAACAATCGGTATTTTTTTCATCCCGATGGATCAATCCGTTGATTATTTCCCGATCTGTCATATAGTTAATCTATTTTTAGTCTAAAACTTAACTCTACGACACACTGGTCGTAAGGAACTGTTTCCGGATATTTGCTTCTTACGTAGATGTTCACATTTACTTAAGTTATTAAATAACGTCTCTGAAGCAAGGGCACAAACATGAGGATTATTAAGTCTACAAATTTATATAAAATATTGAATACCAGACAGGTTAATAACAAAAAAAACTCCTGCAAAACGAAATTCGCAGGAGGCTCTATCATTTCAGCTTTTAATCAGATTATTCAGCTTTTTCTTTATCTTCTTCCACAGGCGCTTCCGCAGGTGCAGGAGCAGCTTCTACCGGCTTTTCAACCTTTACATCTTCTCTTGAAACATTCACAGTCACGTTTACAGAAGCAGGCTGTGCCTGATACGGCATACGGTTTTTCGGATCTGCCCCGTAAGGATTAGGACCTACCGTGCCATCTGCAAACAGCATGTACAATGCGAAAATCCAACCAACGATAGGAACACAGCACAACAAAATCAGCCAACCGGATTTGTTTAAGTCGTGCAGACGTTTCACACCCTGTGCCAAAGAGAACCAGATAGATGCAATCATAGCAGCAAGACCAATCAATAAACCAAATACTGATCCCCCGGCCGATCCGCTGGCAGCACCCAAAATAAATGTACCTACCCCAAGTGCCCATGCAATACTAGAAACTACACCACCGATAATGCCTGACAAAAAATACTCGATTCTACGAATACGACCGTCAAATGAAAAAGGAGCTTTGAACATAATTTATTAAGTTTTTATGAATAAATAAGTGAGTTTTTATCCGCGCTTCTCAATATGAAAGCAAAGATATAAAAAAATTAAATAAAGAAAGAAATCGGGCAAAAAAATTGAAAAAATGCCCTATTTCCTGTATAAATCACAATTTCACCCCATCCCATTGCATCACTACCACCCACTCTTTCGGTTGGCAAATCCCATGAAAACGGTGCGGAACCGTAGCAACCACCAAATCGCAATTGGAAGCTAATACGGTTCTTAACTCCTTCAGCAACATATCCATCTGGATGATTAAATGAAGATACTCCGTCATACACCGGATCACACGCACATACTGATAAATACACATATCCTCTCCCCGTCTTATCTCCCCCAGTGTTTTGGGAGAGATAGCAAGTTCGCTGATAAAAAAGCTATTACTAAAAATACGATCCGTTCCCATTAAAGCCAATACCAAATTGCTCAAAAACTCATATGGTTCCTGTTTTTCTTTTGCCATGTCATTCTACTATTAATAATTTATAATATTTCAGTTTTTATTTGCTTTATCAAGTACTATCCACATAGGGAAGCAACCCTATTTTTAATATCCCGACCTTTGTTCCCGTTATCTGATAGTCAGGTAACTCAATCTTACAAAAAACAATTTTATATGAAAGCCTTAGAAGAAATCAAAGTCTCGGTTTACGAGAACGTGTATTCAAAAAAGCCCAAAGTCATGTCTTTCCTTGAAGTCATCATTATGTGTATTCACCCGGTCTATGCCTCTATCGTAAACGCTATCCGCCGATACTATGCAGAAGGAGACCATGCCGCGGCACAGAAGTTGAAGAGCCAACTCCCCTGTTTCACTCCGGCAGGAACTTTTGACGGAGCACATGCCATCAAAAACTTCCTCCTCCCCAGTCATATTATCGGGCTCGACTACGATCATGTAAAAGATCGTCTTCAAGTCATCCAACGTTGTGCGGCAGATCCCCATACGGTAGCGGCCATAGAAAGTCCTACCGACGGAGTGAAAGTTTTCGCCTATGTGGAAGGTATCGAAAACCGCCATCGTGAAGGGCAGCAATTAGTGAGCCGTTACTACAATCAATTGTTGGGATTGGAGAGTGATCCGGCCTGCAAGGACGAAAGTCGCCTATGTTATTTCAGTTATTCGCCCAATGGATATGTTGCCGGTCTTTATCAGGCATTTGTGTTGGAACCACATCTAAAAGAGGAAGCAAACGCTTTCTCTGAAAATAAAGTGCTTCCTCCCTTTCCTCTTCAGGATAATACCCCGGAAAACGTGTCTGAAGCAGAAATCGCCCAATTTATTTCGTCCTATATTTTCCTCCATCCCCTGACCGCCGGACAACGTCATTCCAACGTCTTTAAACTTGCCTGCGAAGCCTCCCGCCGACACTATCCGCAAGAAAGCATATTACGTGAACTTACTGCATTTTTCGAGCATACAGATTTTCGTCCCGAAGAATTGACAAGTGTTTTATCATCTGGATACAAGCAAGTTAACGAGCACGCACCTGCTTCCTCTACAGCCACCTCTTCTTCCTTTCAAAAGGACATAAGGACAAAAATCCCCTATGGTACTTTAGAAAACTCCGATAGCACCGAAGAAGCCTATTGGCTGGGAGAAGAATTCAGGAAAGGAACACCTTTATTCCCTCGCGATTTGTACAATAATCTTCCCGATCTACTGAATGACTGTATCATTGAAGACGCAAGCGACCGCGAACAAGACATCTCCCTCCTTTCCGATCTTACCGCACTAAGTGCGGCACTTCCACAAACTTTCGGAATTTATAACCACAAAAAATATTCCCCCCATTTGTTCTGTGTCATATTTTCTTCTGCCGGCAGCGGTAAAAGCATTGCCCAAACCGGACGCTATCTATTGGAAGAAATACAGACTGAAATACTGTCTACCAGTGAATCCATGTTAAAAAACTACCATACAGCGCACAATACCTGGCAAGCAGAATGTCAGCGGAAAAGGAAAAAAGGAGAAACGTGTTCCGAAGAGCCTCAAAGACCTCCTTTTAAAATGTTATTCATTCCCGCCACTACCAGTTACACCCGTATGCAAATTCAGATGCAGGACAACGGTTCGCAAGGAAGTATCATTTTCGATACGGAAGCCCAAACGCTCTCCACGGCCAATCACCTGGATTGTGGTAACTTCGATGATATGCTCCGCAAAGCTTTTGAGCACGAAAACATTGATTCTTCCTATAAAGCCAACGGTATCATCCCAATCTATATCCGTTATCCCAAATTAGCTTTGCTTCTAACGGGCACTCCCGGACAGATAGACTGTTTGTTAAACAGTTACGGGAACGGACTTCCCAGCCGTATTCTGGCTTACACTTTCCGTGAAGCTCCCCACTGGAAAGAGATGGGTGATGATTGTATTTCATTGGAAGACTCTTTCAAGCCGATTGCCCATCGTGTCTACGAACTATATAATTTCTGCCTGGCGCATCCTGTTTTATTTCATTTCACCCGTCCGCAATGGAACCGTCTGAATGAGATTTTCTCACGTATGCTGTCCGAGGTAGCGATGGAGGGCAATGATGACCTTCAAGCCGTAGTGAAGCGCTATGCTTTTCTGGTGATGCGTATCAGCATGATTCAGACCCGCATCCGGCAATTTGAGGCAACCGATCTCTCCTCCGAAATTTATTGTATAGATGCCGATTTCGAGCGATCTCTTCAAATCGTTCTATGTTGTTACGAACACAGCCGTCTGTTACACTCATCCATGCCGGCTCCTGCAGTCCGTCCTCTGAAGAATCCGGACATTATTCGCAATTTCGTCAATGAGTTGCCTGACAGCTTCACTACAGATGAAGCAATTCAGATTGGCGCAAAATACGATTTCAACCTTCGTAAGGTTACACGTCTTCTAAAATCACTTAATGGAATAAAAATCAGCAAGGTATCTCATGGTTCTTATACTAAGATGAATAAATAACAGTCATAGGTGTCTTTTTGTCCTTTTGTCCTTTTGGAGAATCGGAAAAACATCGGGAGATTTGAAAAAAACATCTCAATAATTGAAATCAAACATTGGGAAGTTTCGATACAAATCTCCCAATGTTTTTTCTTTTTATCTATGCGCCCGTGTACGTCACTATGCGTCATGTCACTTTTCCAATGTATTACTTTTGTCATGTAATCGATTACAAGACAATTAAAAATTAGAAATTAAAAATTAAAAGTTTATGGCACAGAATTACACTCTCATGGCTCGCAAGAACCTGTTGAAACCTGATGAAACTCCGAAGTACTATGCAGTGGCGCGTAGCGGTCGCAAAGTAACGGTCAAGGAAGTCTGCAAACGAATTACCGAACGTTCTTCTTACTCCAAAGGAGAATTGGAAGGTTGTATCGGTGAGTTCCTGCTCGAAATCGTCAATGTACTGGAGGAAGGAAACATCGTGCAGATGGGTGACCTGGGCAATTTCCGTATGAGTATCAAGACGGGTACTCCTACTGATACGGTAAAAGAATTCAAGGCATCGTGTATCGATAAGGGCAAAGTGCTTTTTTATCCGGGAAGTGATCTTCGCAAACTGTGTAAGACGCTGGATTATACATTGTATAAGAGTGATTCTTCCGCAGATTCGGATAAAGATCCACTTCCTGATGATGGTGAGGACAATCAAGGAGGATCCGGTAGCGGAGAAGCTCCGGACCCGGCAGCATAATCACCCGGTTGTTGATTGGTTCTTGAGTTTATAGTTTATAATGCATGAGTATCTATTCTTTAATTTAAATTCGTATGAAAAAGCAACTTTGGAAAAACATTCTCCAGTTTATCGTGACTATCGCGACTTCTATCATCTCGGCTATCGGTGTAACGTCCTGTGTGGGACATTAATCTCCTGCTGACCGATATGGAAAATTCAGAAGAAAGCTATCTCCCACGTGAGATTAAGTTGTTGGTGATTCATTGCAGCGCAACGCGCTGCAATGTTCCCTTCACCGTAGAGCAGCTTCGCCAATGTCATCTGCAACGAGGTTTCAAGGATATAGGTTATCATTTTTACATCACTCGTAATGGGGAAGTTCACCATTGCCGGCCGGTAGCGGAATCGGGTGCGCATGTAAGAGGATTCAACCGGCACAGTATTGGAATCTGCTATGAAGGTGGACTGGATGAAGAAGGCCGTCCGGCAGATACGAGAACACAGGCGCAGCGTTTTGCGTTGCTTGACTTGTTAACGATTCTCAAACATCAATATCCAGAAGCGCAAATCATGGGACATTATCAACTTAGTGCTTCGATTCATAAAGCTTGTCCCTGTTTTGACAGTAAGCATCCGATAAAGTACCCGTTTTCTCTGTCATATTTTCATAGCACCTTTGCCTGTGCAATATTGCATGAACTT
>NZ_JADMQH010000031.1:0-32620 GCF_015559655.1 Bacteroides sp. 1001136B_160425_E2
CTGTTGAAAGGCTATCAGTTGACGGGAGACAAACAATGCCTGGAATGGTTTGAAAAAGTACATGACTATACATGGACACATTTCAAGGATAAAGAACATCCCGAATGGTATGGATACCTGAACCGCAGAGGAGAAGTGTTACTCCCACTCAAAGGAGGAAAATGGAAAGGATGTTTCCATGTACCAAGAGGCCTGTACCAGTGCTGGAAAACATTAGAAGAAATAACAAATATCGTATCCTAATTAGTTCTAAATTTAATATTATGAGAAAAATTCTATTTTTAATTTTAATGTTAAGTTCTGTCGGTATACAAGCACAGAATTTAATCGTGAAAGGAGTCGTCTCTGATGAGTCCGATGTATTGCCAGGAGTAAGTATCTTTGTTGAAGGTACATCTAAAGGAACAATTTCAGATATTAATGGAAAATACTCTATTGAAGTAAAAAAAGGAAGCAAACTAGTTTTCTCTTATGTAGGTTATCGCACAGAAAAGCTGGTAGCAAATGCTCCTGTACTAAATGTGAAAATGAAGGCTGACGCTATTCAGTTGGAAGAAGCAATAGTAGTAGGGTATGCTAAACAGAAAAAAGCAACATTAACTGGAGCTGTATCTTCTGTTAGTTCTGAAACTATAACAAAAAGAAGTGTAGCATCTTTATCTACTGCCTTACAAGGTGCTATGCCAGGGGTGACTATTCAACAGACTTCAGGTGAACCTGGTGGTGATGGTGGTTCTATTCGTATTCGCGGTATCGGCTCTATTAATTCAAATACGGATCCGTTAGTTTTGGTTGATGGAATTGAAATGAGTATCGATCAAGTAGATGCTAACACAGTAGAAAGTATTTCTGTTTTAAAAGATGCTGCTTCTGCTTCAATATATGGTTCCCGGGCGTCTAATGGTGTTATTCTTATTACAACCAAAAGAGGTCAAAAAGGAAAAATAACAACTACATATAGTGGTTACCTAACAATCCAGCGCCCAACTAATATGCCTGAACCTGTTGCTGCATGGGAATATTTACAAGCAGAACTAAATGCTTGGGATAATGCAGAAATTACAGTATCCGACGCGCAAAGAGCTCAACAACTGCAACAGATAGAAGAACAAAAAACATTACGTCCGGATAATTGGAACAGGTACGATACTGATTGGAAAGATGAAACGATGAAAAATCATTCAATCATGCACAACCATAATGTAACAATTAGTGGTGGTAGTGACAAACTGACTTTCTTTGGATCTGGTACTTACCTATACCAAGATGGTTTGATACCTAATGATAATTATAGTCGTACTAACCTTCGTTTAAATGCAGATGCTCAAATACTTCCATGGGCTAAGTTTAGTATTGAAACAGCATTAAGACAAGGTAAAAAAGTAAATCCGGGTTTGAGTACTCCCAAACAGATTATCAATCAGTCTTTATATATGTTGCCCACTCTTTCTGCTGCCAGAGAGCTAGATGGGAATTGGGGATATGGAAAGAATGGTATGAATCCCACAGCTCAAGCATACGATAGTGGAGAAAAAATAACAAAAGGGACAGATGCTGTGGTAAACGGAACATTGACTCTTACTCCTATCAAAGGCTTAGAGCTTGTAGGACAATATTCTCGCCGTCAATCCACAAGTAGAGGGCGTACATTAATAACTCCATATACGACGTCTCTAAGAGGTCAAATCATGGGATCATACCCTACAGATGATTCACTGACAGAAAGCTGGAGTGAAACCGTTAGAAATTATTATCGTGCACAAGCTTCTTATGAGAATAAATTCTTTGATCATTATGGAAAAATACTAGTTGGGTTCCAAGCAGAAGACAATCTAAATACTTCATTCTCTGGCGGAAAAAGAGGATTCGATTTGGGACGTTACTATTTAGGTAATGGAGATTCTGCTACCGCAACTTCTTCCGGTGGTGCAAATTCTTGGGCTATGATGTCATGGTATGCCCGCTTGAATTACAACTACAAACAACGTTATTTACTTGAGGTGAATGGTCGTTATGATGGTTCTTCTCGCTTTACTAAAGATAATAGATGGGGATTCTTTCCTTCAGTATCTGCAGGTTGGGTAATTTCTGAGGAAAGTTTCATGGCACCAACTCGTAAAGTACTTGACTTCTTAAAAGTTCGTGCTTCTTACGGTCTTTTAGGAAATCAGAACATCGGTAATTATCCTTATGCTGCAACCATTGCAACCGGATATGGATATTATTTGGGCGGTGAAGAAGCAGATAAAGAATTAGTATCAGGTGTTGCTCAAACAACACTAGCCAATTCGGATATTAGTTGGGAAAAATCAAAGCAAATAAATTTTGGTATTGATTTTAGTTTGTGGAATGGTTTGTTAAGTGTTACAGCGGATTATTATATCAAAAATATTTATGATATGTTGATGAAGTTTCCATTACCATACTATGTAGGAATGAGTCCGGCGTATACTAATGCAGGAGATATGTCCAACAAGGGTTGGGAAGTAAGTGTCAGTCATAAAAATAAATTAAATGACTTCACGTATGGGGTAACATTTACTTTAAGTGACAACCGAAACAAAATCACCAATCTAAACGGACTTAATTCTCAGGATAAAACAATGGTAGAGGGCTATCCTAATAAAGGTATTTGGGGATATGTGACTGATGGATATTATAAAGATTGGGATGATGTTAACAATTCTCCTAAGTTAGGGGATGCTCGTCCGGGATTTGTTAAGTATGTTAAAATGTACCAGGGTGAAGACTCTGACCCTATGACAATTGATACTCGTGACATGGTATATCTTGGTGACCCGTTCCCACACTTTGAATATGGCGTAACGTTAAATGCCGGTTGGAAGAACTTTGACTTCACAGCTTTCTTCCAAGGAGTCGGGCAACGTGTGAATTATATGAGTGGAGTTGGTCTTAAACCTTTTGCTAACGGTTCGAATCTTTTCAGACATCAAATGGATTCATGGACTCCGGATAATCAGGATGCAGCATACCCCATTTTGGTTCCTGAAGCTAATGCAGGTCCTAACTATCAAAAATCCGATAAATGGGTACGAGATGCCTCTTATTGTCGTTTGAAAAATGTTGTTTTAGGCTATACTTTACCTAATTCATGGACTAAGAAATTAAATATTGGTAGCTTGAGAGTGTATGCAAGCGGACAGAACCTATTTACCATCAGTAATTTCTATAAGGGATATGACCCCGAAGTTGCATATAGCGGCTCTGTTGGAGGGGAATTCTACCCCATTATGCAAACATTTACGTTTGGTATTGATTTAAAATTTTAAATAATCAAATATTATGAGAAAAGCAATCAAATATATATTTAATAACAAAGTTCTTGCAAGTGGGGCTTTGATATTATCACTAGGAATGGCAGGCTGTAGTGACTACTTGGATAAAGAGCCTATGAGCGAATATTTATCGTCCAATTTTTATAATAACGATGGCGCAATAGCACAAGGTGCTAATGGGTGTTACCAGCGTTTACTGATGGATCATAGTAATACTAGTAGTATACCTTATTGTATATTATGGGATATGTATACGCCTTATGGTATCGAACGTGCGGACAACAGTTCTATTGGTGTTGGTAATATTGAGTTACGGACAAATTTCACAGTAGAACAAACGTGGGCTATTTTATATACTTCTGTAGCAAGATGTAATTCTGTGTTAGATGGAGCTAAGCCTTTTTATAATGAATTAAGTGATAAGGCTAAAACTTATCTTGCAGAAATTCAGGTTTTGAGATCTCATTATTATATTCAACTAGTTTCTTTATGGGGTGATATTCCATATTTTACATCTGCAGTAACGGAAGAACAGACAAAGCAGGTTTCACGTACTCCTTGGAAAGAAGTTGTAGACGATATATTAAAGACATTGGATGAAGCTGCCGATATTTTACCTTGGACAGCGGCTAATTATGGACGTGTCGACAAATCAGTAGCATTAGGATTGAAAGCAAGATTGGCTTTATATGCCGGTTCATGGTGTAAATTTGGTTTTGGCATGGATGGTGAAAAAGATCAGGTTAAAGCCACAGAATATTTTAAAATTGCAGCTGCAGCTTCTAAAAAAGTTATAGACGAAAGTGGACGTGATTTGGCTACTAATTATGCAGATCTGTTTACACGGATAGGACAACTAAAAGAGGACGTAAAAAAGGAAACGATGTTATTTATGATGTTTTCAAACCAAATTCATTCGTTTACTCAATATATGTCTCTAGGTGAACAAGTTCGTATGATTGGACAAAGTGGACGTTTTCCTACCCAACAGTTAGTTGATACCTACGAAATGAAAAATGGTAAACGTATTGATGAAACTGGTTCCGGGTATGATCCTAAGAAACCGTTTGATAGTCGTGATCCTCGTTTAAAAGAAACAGTTTATACTCATCATGATGTTATCATCGGGAATACGGGTGGAGACAACAAAATGAAATTTCTGATGGAAGTTTATAATCCTCAAACGACCTCTTGGGATAAGGATGGTAATGAAAAATTGGTTGCCAACTTAGATTATGCAGGTGCTGTTGCTCAATATGGTTACGTAAGTAGTGGTGTGGGATTTGCATGGAAAAAGTACAATCATTTCGATGATGAAGCAAATGCTAATCCAAGTTATAATATTCTGATTATGCGGTTTGCAGAAATTCTTTTGACTTACGCCGAGGCTAAAATAGAACTTAATGAATTAGATGCAACAGTAGTGAATGCAATTGACCGAGTCAGAGCTCGTGTAAATATGCCTGGTATCTTATCTGTTGATCCGACACGTGAGAATGATCAATTAAAGATGCGGCAAATTGTCCGCCGTGAACGTAAAGTGGAATTAGCCAAAGAGGCATTGATGTTATTTGATATGCGTCGTTGGAGAACAGGGGATGTTCAGAATGCTGAACCTACTTATGGTTATCCGAAGGCAACAGGTGTTGATCCAGCCACAGGAAAATATCCCGATGGGTATGAACAGGCCACTCCAGATATGGTTCCTTCATATGGTGCTCCAGGATCGGATAGAGATATAAACGATATTGCCAGTTATGCTGCATACGGTGATAAACTAAGATCTCGTGATAAAGGTCGTAGCTGGAATAACAGACATTACTTATGGCCTATCCCGCAAACAGAGCGGAATAAATGCCCTTGGTTGGAACAGAATAAAGGATATGGTGAGTAATATATAATGTGTTTAGTATGAATAGATTAATTATTTTATTATCATTACTGTTAGTGCCGGTTTTTATATCGGCACAGACCGTAGTGACAATTGAAGCTGCAAGTCCAGATCCGACATTAACTGTACGTGGTCCTGAGAAGCAGATAGACTTATTCAATAATCCTGTTTGGGAAAAGCAAGAAAAAGGTATTGTTTTATTATCTACGGAATATCAAAATGCTATAAAATCTACTCAAAGCATATATACGGCCGTAATAGTAAATAAAGATATGAAGGTAACAAAAGTCCTGAACGGCGTAATCTCTAAGAATATCCAACCTGTATTTAAAACTCCTTTAAATATAGAATTAGGACAAGCAGAGTTTGCATTAATTGGTTATGATGCTGATTACTCAAAGGATGGCTATCGTAAGTTTCTTGCTGAAAATTTTCATGTAGGAGATGTCGTAAAGCTAAGAATTAATGGAGAAATACATTCATTGGATAAAGTAATTGCTTTTTCCCAAGGCAGTATTCCGCCTCAAATAGAACTGGATAATGATTTTTTATTTACTGTTGTTGGAAGCAAGACTACATTAAGCGGTTGTATTGCTAATTATGATAGAAAAGCCGGTTATCAGTTGTTTATAGAGAACCAAACAGAAATAAAGCCAGTATCCCTTACAGCAAAAGGATTATTTCACAGTCAGTTAACTCTGAATAATGGTACTAATTTCTTTAACTGGATTTTGAAAAAAGGCGGGAAAGAAATTACTCGTAAGCCTGTTGCTGTCTTTTCTAAAGCTCCCGATCAACAACAGAGCGAACTGGTTATGTGGGTGGAGCAATTTCCTAATGCAAAGGTGTTGACTAATAGAGAAGCAGTAGCCACTATGGTTAATAACGTAAAGAAAGCTGGATTCACTTCAATCGGGTTGGATGTAAAAGGACCGGAAGGATATGTTTCTTATCGCAAAAATGATCTTTCAAAGACTCCTTACCTGACAGCAACTAAAAATCCGAACAAACGAGTAAAGGATGATGGTTTCGATTTATTGGAAGTTGTACTTCAGGAAGCACACAAAATCGGATTGAAAGTTTATACTAGCTTTAATTTCTTCACGGAAGGAAATATAACTGTAAATGATTATGCAATTCTTCACGAGCATAAAGATTGGGAAGAAATAGTGCAACGTCCGGAAGATAAAGGCAAACTTCTGAAAATCACGGAAAGTACAAGAGGAAAAGAAGCAGCAAAAGGTAAGTTATTAGCTTTAGCTTTTGTGAATCCTTCTAATAAAGAGGTACAGGACTTTCAATTGTTGCGTGTAGAAGAAGTTCTAAAAAATTATGATATAGACGGCATTGTATTAGACCGCTGTCGATATGATAATTTATATGCCGACTTTAGTCATGTAACTCGAAACGCCTTTGAAGAATATCTGGAAAAAGAAGGAAAAGTTTTAGAGAATTTCCCTGCTGATGCTTTTAGAATAAATAAAGAAGGCGTATTAATAAAAGGCAAATTCTTTAAAGAATGGATTACTTTCCGATCTCAAACTATTTGTGATTTTACCAACCGGATTCGCTTATTAGTAGATAAGTATAAAGTTGAAAAGAATCCGGATTTGAAAATGGCAGCTTATGTAGGATCTTGGTATGAGGTGTATTATCAGAATGGAGTAAATTGGGCTAGTAACCAATTTAAATATGATGATCGATTATCATTTCCGGATAGTGAGATCTATGGAGAAAGTTATAATAAAACAAGCTACTTAAATAACCTTGACTTCCTGATGATTGGCACCTATTATAAAACGCCTAAGGAAGTTAATCGATACATAACTTTAGGGAACATTCTTACATGTGGACAAGTTCCATTGTTAGGTTCGATGAGCTTGCCTGATTTAAGTGTTTCCGATCAGGGGAAGGTGTTTGGTGCTTCGTTAAAGAATTCATCAGGTCTGATGATTTTCGATAATTGTTATGTTGATTGGGAAACTTTCTTCGAACAAATGAAAATAGCTTTTTCCATTAAGAAAAAATAATGAACCATATAATACTCGTGAAAGATGAAAAAACTAATAAATTTAATATTCAGTATGGTGTGCATTGCTGCACTCTTTACTGTAACTTTTAGCTCTTGTTCAGATGATGACGAAAACAGAGCCTATGAATCTGTGCAGATAGTAGGAGTCAAAGTGAACAATGAATTGTACACGCCTTCTTCCGTCAGCGCAGCTGAAACGACAGTATTGATTCCCGCCGGAGTTGACTTATCTAAAGCTAAACTACAATTATTGGTTATAAATGGTACTGCCAATTTTATAAACGATCAAGAGTATGATGCTCGTAAACCCCTTGATTTGACATTAAATGGATTTGACGGAACTACGGTGCAGACAAAATTGCGTATCCAGTCTCCTCCTAAATTGGTGTCTTTTATAATAGAAGGAATGACTGTTCCCAATAGTGATATTCATACTGGTGAAAAATCATTGATTGTCCAGGTTCCGGAAGAGACTGACCTTACAGCGTTAAAGGTTACCATGGAATATATCAATGGGACAATTATGGACTTTCAAAATGGTGTTACATTGGACTATACTAATCCGAGAAGTTTTAAAATAAAAGGTGTAGATGAAGAAACAGTTTATACTTACGAGTTTATTATTACTACGGAGAAAGTAGGTCCTGCATCTATAAAAGCGATGACTATCAATGGCATTGAAACTGATTATGTACTTACAGATGATAAGAATGTAGCTGTTCCATATATTCCGGCATTGATGGATTTCACATCTGTAAATGTAGAACTGACTGCTGGATTCGGTAATAAAATAGACGAGTCTTTCACTGGCCAGGGATTGAATCTAATGAATGGTAATAATAAGGTTTTAATTAAAGGAAGTAATGGGGTGACTACAGAATTCACAATTGGCATACCTCAAATTTCTACAGAACCTACATTTAAGAAAAACTATACAGAATTAGTCGGATTTGGATCTGACAATCTAATTTGTACAGCAATTAGCGATCCTTATATTGTTGCGAGCAACCATTCTTCTTCTAGTAAAACCCCTGCGTATTTTGACTATACGGGAAATAAAATAGATAATTTGAGTGCAGTTGGATTAAGTATTGCGACACATGGTATACGCATATTGGCAACAGATGACAAAGGAAATATTCTTGGAGCTGCATTAGGAACGGATAAACCTGTAATGTATCGTTGGAGTAGTGTGACAGCAAAAGCTACTGAATTTATTTCATTCGATAAATCAGTCATTGGTGAGACTGCAACTCCTCGTTTAGCGGGTATTAGTATTATTGGTGATTTGGATGGTGATGCTACAATTGTAGCTCCTAAAGCACAATCTGTAGATGTATTTGTTTGGAAAGTTACAGGAGGTGTGCTAAATCCTGTTCCTCAAAAATATATATTTCCTGTTGCTACTCCAAGTTTTTACTGGACTGTAAATCCAATGCCCATCGGTATGTCCGGATATATGGGATTCTATACAGCAAAGGGTGCTAATGGCCTGATTTGGTTGAATAGTACAATGGGAGAAGTTTCTAGAATGTCTGGTCTTATTACTACTGGTGGCGATATAGTAAAAATAGAAAATCGTGTGTATGTAGCATATACAGTATATGCTGATAGTAAAGGTATTATGCGTATATGTGATATTACGGATGGTAAATATAATCAGATATTTAATTATACTATGGAGGCATCAGGAGCTAATGGTAACAGTACGACTTCTGCCTCTTTAATGGTGAAAAACAATGAATTATATGCAGTATTTGGCTGCACCGGTTCCGGCTTATACTTCTACCGCATAGCATGCAAATAATAACTAATAAATAAGACCATGTCTAATTGACATGGTCTTATTTAATCTCTTATTTAATATGAAACAGAATTATAATTATATATTTCTTCTTACTTGTCTCATTATAGGAGGTACAGCTTGTTCCCATAAATACAGAACATCTTCTTCCAAGCCAATAGAAACATTCTTTAAGAATGAAGTGAAACCAGAGAAATTCATTGAATGTTTTCCCGGTGCCTATTACCGCAAGGTAAATTCCAGTAAGGATGTTTGGTTGGGAGTTGGAGGAACTGTTACCTTACCTCAATTATCATTCGATCAAACTAGAAAAAACACTAAGAAGCCGGGACAGTTTCTTGATAATCCATCTGTATATTTAGGAGGAAACATGGGAGATCAGGAGACTGACTTCGGATTAGCGTGGGAAGTTATCCGGGAAAAAGATGGTAAACTATCCAAAGAGAGGAAAGCTTTTCGTCCGTTTATGAGACGTAGTGAGCATATTAATGGACAAAAGCCCAATTATGCGCAAGCACCACCGGAAGATAAATACTATTGGTATCCGGGCGAAAAAGTCACAATGTATTTTCAAGTGTTAGAACCTCGTAAAGTACATTTTGTGATAGAAGGAGCCGGAAAACGCTTTGAATGTGATTATGATTGTGAAGGTTATATTCCGGGAGAACTGGGAACCTTTAAACGTGTAAATGCAATTGACCAAGTTGCGAATGAAGGTAAACCAGTGCAAGCAACGAAAACAAAGGTTTTGAATAGCCGATGGGATGAGAGCTATTATTTTAGAAAATATAAAAATGAAATTGTGAAAGTACCGATTCACGAAGGCCGTTTCACAGATATGCGTTGTCCGGACAGTCATTTCTTTGAAGTAACATCAACTGATGAAGGTCGAAAGATAGGAGCAGAAACTATTAGTATTAATGGAAATGGGTATTGATCCTCAAAAGAATATTATTGATTAACAAAAAACTTATTTAAGATGAAAAAATATTTATTCTATTCATTATTTTTGAGTTTAGCTATGGGATTCTATAACTGTTCTGACAGTGACGATGGAGAACCGGAACCAGAACCCACAGATCCAATTAACACTTACTTTAAAGATGAGATAAAGCCACAAGCGAGTGTTGCCTGCTTTGCCGGTGCCTATTATCATAAAGCCGTAACAAGTAAAGATTTATGGCTAGGTATCGGAGGGACAATAAAATTGCCTACAGCAACTTTCGATGAAGAACGTAAGAATCCTAGTAAACCAGGACAATATCTTGATAATCCTTCTATATATTTAGGAGGGAATATGGGTGGACAAGAGACTGATATAGGCCTAACCTGGGAAGTTGTTAAGGATGAGCAAGGTAATATCAGTGCTGAAAGAAAAGCATTCCGTCCATTCATGAGACGTACAAGTCATTCGAGCGGACAGGCATCTAACTATTCAAATGCTCCTGCGCAGAAAGAATATTATTGGTATCCGGGTGAAGAAGTCACCATTTCTATTCAGATCATAAGAAGTGGGGTTCTCAAATTTATTGTAGACGGTAATGGTAAGCATTATGAGTCAGAATATGAATGTGCCGGATACAAACAAGGAACCCGTGGAGAATTCAAACGTGTAAATGCTATTGACCAAGTATCTAATGAAGGAAAACCGACACAAGCCACGAATACAAAAGTTGAAGGTGCTCAATGGAAGGAAAGTTTTTTATTCAGGATGTATGACGGTAAAATAGTAAAAGCTCCACTTCATACAGGAAGATACACTGATATGCGCTGTCCGGATGCAATGTATTTTGACATAAATTCAACAGAAGCAGAAAAGAAGACTGGTGCTGAATCCGTAAATATTAATGGTGCAGGATATTAATAAATATATATATTATTTCAAATAATAAGTCATGAATAAAAGAGCTTTTTCTCTTGATGCTTTAAGGGGATATGCCATTATTACTATGGTTTTATCAGGTACTATTGCTTCAGGAGTATTACCAGGATGGATGTATCACGCACAAGTAGGTCCCCGCTCTAATTTTGCATTTGACCCATCATTTTATGGAATTACATGGGTTGATCTAGTTTTCCCATTCTTTTTATTTGCAATGGGAGCGGCTTTTCCTTTTTCTATCGGCAATAAACTGGAAAAAGGAGAATCTAAATTAAGAATAGCATGGGATTGTCTATTACGTGGATTCCGGTTGACATTCTTTGCAATTTTTATTCAGCACATGTATCCTTGGGTAACATCTTCTCCGCAAGATGTGCGGTCATGGTTGTTAGCTCTGTTTGCATTTGTTCTGATGTTTCCCATGTTTATGAGAATTCCGGTTAAAATGTCTAAATGGTTACGTGGAGGGATACAACTATCTGCCTATACGTTGGGCATTGTCATGTTGCTTACTGTAAATTATGTAAATGGTAGAGAATTTAGTCTGTCATATAGTAATATTATTATTCTGGTTCTGGCAAATATGTCCATTTTCGGTTCGCTGGCATACTTGTTTACTGCAAAAAATAAATGGGCTAGAATAGCAATCCTTCCATTTATTATGGCTGTCTTTTTAGGAAGTAAAACAGATGGTTCCTGGGTAAAGGCTTTGATGAACTATTCTCCAATCCCCTGGATGTATAGTTTTTATTATTTGAAATACTTGTTTATTATAATTCCCGGAAGCATTGCCGGAGAATACTTAAAAGAATGGTTACAAAGCAAAAGTGAGGCTGATTCCTCTTTAGAAGAAAAAAGGAGAATTCCCCTGATTTTATTATTAACTATCGGGATTATTATTTTTAATCTGTATGGTCTGTATACACGTCAGTTATTATTAAACTTGTGTGGCACAGTTGTTATTTTAGTTTGTATTTATTGGCTTCTGAAAACAAGAAGCAATAATATGGATTATTGGAGAAAACTATTTGTTGCTGGAGCTTATTTACTTATGCTGGGATTGTTTTTTGAAGCATATGAAGGCGGAATTCGTAAGGACGATTCAACCTATAGTTACTATTTTGTTACTGCCGGCCTTGCTTTTATGGCTATGATTGCTTTTTCAATACTATGTGATATTTATAAATGCCGACAGCTGACACGTCCATTGGAAATGGCGGGACAAAACCCAATGATTGCTTATGTGGCCACTAATCTAGTAGTAATGCCCGTGCTGAATTTAATAGGGGTAGCATCATATTTATCCTATCTGCAACAAAATGCCTGGCTTGGTTTCTTACGGGGAATTATTATCACCACATTGGCAGCATTAATAGCTATCATTTTTACAAAACTTAAATGGTTCTGGAGAACATAATAGAAATATGAAACTACTAATAAAAAGAATAACATATGTCATCTTAATCCTGTGTTCCTATTGTTCTTATGGTGAAGCAAAAATTCAGCTCCCTTCTATTTTAGGTAATGGGATGGTGCTTCAACAAAAGTCGGAGGTAAAGCTATGGGGAAAAGCTACACCTAATAAGAAAGTTGTTGTATATACCTCATGGAACGCACAGCAGCAAGAAGTAGATAGTAATCAAAAGGGGGATTGGTCGGTGGCTGTCACAACTCCAGAAGCTGGAGGACCATATACTATTCGCATTTCAGATGGTGAAGAACTGATATTGGATGATGTTTTAATTGGAGAAGTCTGGCTGTGCTCCGGACAATCAAATATGGAAATGCCAGTGAAAGGTTTTCGTGGTCAACCTGCCGCAGAATCACAGAATACGATAGTAAATGCAAATCCTAATCGTTCGTTAAGATTATTTACAGTGCAGCGTGCCTACAGCAGTGTTCCACAGGAGAATGTTACTGGCCAGTGGGAAAGGAATACTCCGAAGTCTGTTTCTACTTTTAGTGCCGTTGCTTATTATTATGGCGATCAATTACAGAAAGTTTTAGGAATACCGGTGGGACTGATTCATGCTTCTTGGAGTGGTTCTTCAATTGAGCCATGGATTAGTAAAGAAAACCTTCTACAATTTCCTGAAATAGATCTGACTCCGGCAGCAAATCCACAATCGAAATATGCAAATGGTACTCCTACTGTATTGTATAATGCCATGATTAAACCGCTGGAGAATTATAATATTAAGGGAATGATATGGTACCAAGGAGAGTCTAACTCTGCACGTCCGGAACAATATCAGCGTTTGTTTGCTGTGTGGGCTAAACAAAACAGGACATTGTTCCGTTCAAAAGACTTTCCCATTTATTATACAGAAATAGCTCCTGTTGCATCCCCTGTAGACAGACCGTTTCAAAGGGCTATTTTCCGAGAAGCACAATTGGAAAGCATGTATGAAATCTCTAATACAGGTATGGCTTTCACAAACGATCTTGGTTCGGAGAAATTCATTCATGCTCCCCAAAAACGAGAAATTGGACAGCGTTTAGCATATTGGGCATTAGCTAAAACATATCAGTTAGAGGGATTTGAATATAGTGGTCCTATCCATCGTTCATATATGAAAAATGGAAAGGTTATTGAGATTCTTTTTGATCATGCAGATGATGGACTAAACCCGGAGAATGAACCTTTAGTGGGCTTTGAGGTTGCGAGCGATGATAGTATATTTTATCCTGCCAATGCCGAAATCATAAATGGAACCTCTCGAGTAAAAGTATGGAATGACAAAGTAATTCAGCCGGTTTATGTACGCTACGCTTTTCGTAATTTTTTGCGTGGAAACCTGATAAACAATGCCGGATTACCGGCAGCTCCTTTCCGAATGGATTTGCGAAAATTAGATTTTCAGAATCCTGAAAATCTAGGATGGACTCGCGTCACTACTTTTGGTAAATTACCTGAATACGTTAATGTTTATCATTCTCCGGAATGGATTGAAAGTACACGAACAAATGCTTATATAGCAGTTATAGATACAAAGAAAGGAGGAAGTTTAGATGTAGGAGGTGAAGAAAGTGGGGTAAAGACCCCGACTGAATTTTACCAGTCAGAAAAAAGAAAACCAGTGATTGTATTAAATGGAGGATATTTTGCCAATGGAAAAACTGTTAGTCTCATATGTAAAGATGGAAAAATATTATCTGACAACATATCTGTTGTGAATCGTATATTAGAGGGTAAAAAGACTGCATATTATCCTACCCGTTCTGTTTTTAGTCTTTATAAAGATGGAACATATCATGTTGACTGGATATATAAATCAGATCAACAGACCTATGCATATGATATGCCAGCCTTGAACAGTTCTACACGCCCTCCACTATCGGTTCCATCAAAAGGTTTTCCGAGAGGAGCAAAAGTCTGGAACGCCAAAATGGGAATTGGCGCAGGTCCTGTGTTAATCAAGGATGGAATGATTCGTAATAGTTGGGTAGAAGAACTGTTAGATGTTGCAAGTGGCATAAATCCACAGACTTGTCAACCTCGTTCTGCAATAGGAATCACGCAAGATGGGAAACTAATTTTGTTCGTTTGTGAAGGACGTGAACAAACACCGGATGTTCCAGGTATGACTTTAGACCAACTTGCCCGGTTGATGAAAGCATTTGGATGTGTAGACGCGCTTAATTTAGATGGCGGAGGTTCGAGTTGTATGTTGATTAATGGTAAAGAGGCTATAAAACCGTGTAATAAAGAACATCAACAACGACCAGTTGCTACTGTATTATTTGCAAGATAATGTAATCTAAAAACTATAATAAGAAAGAATAGTTAAATTATCAATTAATCATTTTTTATTCATGAGTGAAAAATTGAAGTTTTGTTTGTGTCTTGCAATTTTATTTATAAGCCTGCAAAGCATAGCAAAAACAACAGAGCAAGGAATCCGCGGAGTTTGGGTTCCTGCTCCTCGTTTCACCTCTGTATTACATACTTATCAGGGAGTGAAGAACTTTGTAAAAACATTGGATGAGTTGAATATGAATTCTATATTCCTTGTATCTTATGCGGAAACTAAAACAATATATAAGAGTGATGTATTGATGCATTATTCTACTTATAAGACACCAGAAGAAGGCTATCTGCTAAGCGGATATTCTAAACAATATCAAAGTCTAACTAATGACCCGATACGTGATTTGATTGATGAGGCTCATAAGCATGATATAAAAGTGTTTTTTTGGTTTGAATATGGTTTTATGGGGGAAGGACGTCCGATATCACTCGATAATCCTTTATTAGCAAAGAATCCTCACTGGTTAGGAATAGACAATCAACAACACCCCGCCAATTACAATCAACACGATTATTACTTCAATGCCTATAATCCTGCTGTACAGAACTTCTTAATAGAACTAATAGAAGAGGCATTGACGCTTTATCCTGATTTAGATGGTATTCAAGGTGATGACCGCTTACCTGCTATGCCTCGAAATTCTGGATATGATACTTATACAGTCTCCCTCTATCAATCACAACATCAAGGGAAAAATCCTCCTACAGATTATAATAATTCGGAATGGGTACGTTGGCGTTTGAATATTTTAAATACCTTTGCAAAACGATTATATAAAAGGATTAAAGCAAAGAGCCCGAATGTAATGATTAGTTTCGCTCCCAATCCTTATCCCTGGTGTGAAGAAAATCTGATGCAGGAATGGCCTCGTTGGTGTAAAGAGAAAGTTTGTGATTTGTTGGCTGTTCAGTGTTATCGTTATAATATTGAAGCGTATCGTGCTACGGTTTCAGAAGTATTGAAATATATACATCAGAATAATCCAAACCAATTATTTGCACCTGGTATGATTCTGATGGAAGGGAGTAGTTCCAAAATGTCACCAGAACTGTTACGGGAACAACTTCGTGTTAACCGAGAGTTGGGGATTAATAGCGAGATTTATTTTTATAATAAGGGGATTGATAATCCTTCTGTTAGAGAGGTCTTGAAACAGACATATTCCCAGAAGATTAAATTCCCAGAAAATTAAATACTATGATAAGATATATTTTGATTGGACTTTTACTTTGTGGACAAGCTATAAGTTTTGCCCAAATTATATATCACGATGCATCAAACTTCCCCTTATTGGGAAAAGCTACAGAAGTTAATAATGCACGATACGAAAGGTTTCCAGATTCACTAAAGAATATATCTCGTTCTCCTCTTTGGAATTTGAGTCGTAATTCGACAGGAATGGCTATACGGTTTCGTAGTAACTCTACTCAAATAGCGGTGAAATGGGAAAATCTTTTTAATAATCATATGAATCATATGACTGATACAGGAGTAAAAGGTCTAGATTTATATTGTTTGGAGGGAAATGGGCTATGGAGATTTGTGAACAGTGCCCGACCAACAGGAAAGATAAATCAAGCAACGATCATTGCCAATATGCAACCGGAAGAGAGAGAGTATATGCTTTATCTTCCTCTTTACGACGGTCTTGTTTCCTTGTCCATAGGAGTGGATTCGTTAGCCACCATCGATCAGCCTTTAATTGATTATCCGATCCGTAAAAAGCCGGTTGTATTTTACGGCACTAGTATTCTTCAAGGAGGTTGTGCTTCACGTCCCGGAATGGCACATACAAATATCATATCGAGAAGATTGAACCGTGAATGTATCAACTTGGGATTTAGTGGAAATGCACTTTTAGATTTAGAAGTGGCCAAAGTGATAGCCGAAGTGGATGCCAGTGTTTTTGTTTTAGACTTTGTGCCTAATGCTTCTGTAGGACAGATGAAAGAACGAATGGAAACTTTCTATCGTATTATTCGTAGTAAACATCCGGATACGCCAGTCATTTTTATAGAAGATCCTATTTTCACTCATACGCTTTATGATGAAAGAATAGCTAAAGAAGTACAAAGAAAGAATGATACGCTAAAGGAAATATTCAATCGGTTAAAGAAGGAAAATGAAAAGAATATCATTTTTATCTCTTCCAAAAATATGTTGGGAGAAGATGGAGAAGCTACTATAGACGGTATTCATTTCACAGATTTAGGCATGATAAGATACGTTGATTTAGTTTGTCCAATCATTAAGAAAGCAATCAAATAAAATAGTGACGCTATCGGCTCGGTATAGCGTCACTATTATCAAGACTTCTGATAGATGGCCTTTTGCACATTATATTAATAGAAACAAATATTCAAATACCAAAATGATATTTTATCATTTTGGTATTTGAATGATGCTATAATTGAATTTATTCGGGCGAACAGCCTGGTGTGGAGGAAAATCGTATAGATTAGCTATTAGTATTATTCAGAAATTAAAGAAATTCTTTCCTTATGGAGCACAATCATTAATTATTTAATATCATACATTGCATAGTGAAAGCATTTTTCAATCTATTTACACTTTTTGTTCAACAAAACAAGTTCATAAAAGTATTTCTAATAAATCAAGAAATCTCATTTTCACAAGTAAAATGCGCTTCCTTTTAAACGTATGTGGTGTTTCTTATAAACCAACCGTATGTTTCTTTAAAACTAACCGTACGTTTCATTACAATCAACCGTATGTTTTTTACAAACAATACGGTAATTTATATGCAAACGACCGTTCTTTTATTCGTAATTATGCATATAAATACCGTATTTTATTGTTTTCTCGCTCTACTTTCTTTCATTCATAAAAAGTGGGAAATAGTAGAATCAAAGAAAGAACGACAATATGTCGATCAATTTAATATAAAATAATCACATTGATATTTATGTTCTCCAAAACCATTTGATTTTTGTGAAGAACATAGTTACTAAAACAGCCAAAGAAGTAAGGATTACTCCTTGAAGAAATCCCAACCAGGCATTTTGTTGAAAATAAGATAATAATGAAGCAATTCCAAGTATATTAGCCAATGGCATAATCAACAAATCGCCGACTACATAAGCTATCATCGGATTCTGACCGGACATCACCAAAAAACGAGTACTTTTGACACACCGGAAATAATCACAAACGATACTTAGAAATAAAAGAGCCAGGAAAGCCAACCCGGAAGTAACAAAGAAATAACTAAAAGTAGTTGGATCTTTTTTAATACCATCCTGAAAAGGCTCAAAACACAAACCCAGAAGAAGTAAATATGCCCCTGCGTTAAACAATTTTCTCCATAATAGAGCTATTCCGTCCACTTTATGTGGAAATACACACTTGCCAGCTAATAACAATAAAACAGTAACCACAAGATTAACAACCAAATGACGAGTGTATAGACCGTAAAGATTGCTAATGATGATAACAACGGATAATATCATCAACATGATACTCATTTTACGATAAGGAGATGTAGCATAATCATCCGTCTCTTTTTTATATGCTTTCATCCACTCCGCTAAATACTCCCCGGCTATACTGCCGGGAATAACGATAAATAAGTATTTCAAATAGTCAAATCGATACATCCATGGCAGAGGAGTATAATTAAATACATTCTGTGTCCACGAACCATCAACTGTACTCCCTAATATCATAGCCATCAGCAATATCAGAATTCCTAAACGCATCCAACGATTATGCATTGTGAAAATGTAAAGGATAGAACCGAAAATAGCCATATTGGCTAACAGCAAAATTATGATATTACTGGAGAATAAACTGAATGTTTTCCCATCCGCATAAGAAGTGGCAGCCAACATAATAGCAGCAACCATGTAAGCTCCAACTTTTATTGAAGTATGTGCCCAATCCGGCATTTTCAAAGGAATACGCATGAACATGGGAAATAGAACAGCAAAACAGAGTATAGCCAGTAGCCATGCCCTCATATCTTGCGGAGAGCTTAACATATACGGATAAAAATGCTGGATGAAAATAGCAAAGAAGGTCAACTGAATCCCCCGTTTGACAGCTTCATAAACGAGTTTTAGTTTTGAATCACCTTTTTCAGCACGTTTCCTTATGGAAAAAGGAAATGCAGCTCCCATAGCGAACAGGAAAAAAGGAAACACAAGATCTACCCAAGTAATACCGGGCAACAGAGGATTAAACACATGATCCGGCGGAGGCGTTTGAGCATGGCTCATCCAACCGGGAAGAACATGCGTTACGATGGTAGCCGAAAGCACCATCGTAATAATTGCATATCCTCGTAAGGCATCTAAAGCTAAAGCTCTGTTGTTCATAAAGCTCCTCCCTCACGCATTCCTTTTTCTACTTCTTTCCAAAGATTCTTTTGAATGATGTGCACTATATCAAACACCATTAGTCCATCCGATCGACGAAGGTTCATTTCTATTGTTTCGGATAATTTCCCCGGATTATCATAGAACTGATCCACCAAGATACCACCCATAAACTTGTTATCTTTAAGAATCTGACGCAAGTGCTGACAGGAACCTTCTACACAGTACCATGTACCAGCTTGAGCTTGCGAGTCTGTCTCATTCCAGATGTTGCGGTTCGTTTTCCTGTATTCCTCTATCGTTATGTCTATATAGTAATTTCCAGTTGCATACAAATCGACTAGTTCCGCGTATCCGTAATTTTTATATTCGGGAGTGGCCCAACTAAAGTCTTGAGCCGGGTCATACTTTTTGCTGGCGAAATTAACTCCCACTTCGTAATAAGACGGATACCAAGCTCCGGTATATGTGCCAAAAGAAACTTTTGGATTGGCAGCCTTCACTTCCTTACGTGCCAATGCCATAAAATCAGTAATATTTTTCGTTCTCCATTCAATCCATTTCTGGAAATACTTTCCCGGTTGTGTGATAAACTTGCCATCCGTATTCTTCTTCCAAACAAAAATATCTTCGGGGAACTTAGCCACTTTCTTACCTATATATGCTTCAAACTTTTCACGTGAAAGCGGCGAGAAGTCAGCTGTTATACCATCATAGCGTACGCGGTCGAGCATCAGACCATCCAAATCAGGATATTTAGTCACTACTTCTTTCAGTACATTTAGAATATGCGTACGATATTCCTCGTTCAAAGGATTAATCATAGCACCATATTTCTGTTTTTCTTCCGTAATCGGAATAATGCCTTTCTCGGGAGTATATACCATGGATGCCCAGTCCGAATGTCCGCTATACACCATTCCACGATCGAAATAATTGTGTCCGGCACAAAATACATTTAATGAAGCATGAACCTCAATCCCCAATTCATGTCCTTTTTTAATGAAGTATTGCAAATAATCAAAATCTCCGGCCTTTGCGCCTTTCCACTCTTTCATTTGTGGGGCAAACTGACTTTGATAAAGTACTTCTCCGGTAATGGGTCGGATGTCCACTATTGCATGGGTAAAACCTACTGATTTGATTTTCTCCAAATAGTAGTCAATTGAGTCTTTATGGCTGAAACGTTCGAAATTAGCTTCGGCATCGAACCACATCAGTGCAGGTTTCTTTTTGATTACAATCCGGAAAGGAGAAGCTGGAATCGCTGCATTATTGCATAATTCTCCCAACATATAATTCCGGAAACAATAGCGTACCTCTATCGGATCATTGATCGAATCATTCCAGACCTTTACGGTAGAAGAGCCATTGATAATTTCCGCTTTGGCTGGCCGGAATATACCATCCATTCCCACTATTTCAAACCCTTTCACGTTTTGATTCTCCGGAGTCAAACCTTCTTCACCATATTCAAAGTCTATTTCTACTACATTCCCTTTTACCCGGTGGGATTTATATATAGGACCGGAATATTGAAAACCTTTGCGATGATACGTCTTTGCCAATGCCCAATAAGCCAGTCGTTCACCGACCTTTATCTTATAGGGTGAATGAATAAAGGTTTCACTCCCGGCGTCACCTGTGGTCACCATCCCAACATTTGGAACAGCTGACATCAATTCCAACTGACATTGACGGAACCAAGCCCAATCCAGTTTATCATTACCTTCCGATTTCCACGGTGCAATCTGTACGTAATAAAATGGCATTTGAGGATTGTTGAAGAATGTTCTCCATTGAGAAACCATTGCAGGAAATAATCTCTTATATAATCCGGGATCGGGTGTGTTTGCTTCACCTTGATACCAAATCACTCCTTTAACAGGAAATCCTTTCCATGGATTCACCATTGCATTCCATAACAATGTGGGAGTCCCTGCCGTCCACCCGAACTCTTTCTGTGCTACATCGGGCAATGCTATTTCCGGAAAGCCTGATAAAGTCTCTTTATTCATCCAAGCCTCTATTTTTGACATACTCCAGGAACAATGTATCAGACCGACGGGAACATCTAAAGATTGCTGTAACTGATTGCCAAAGAAATAGGCCGTTGCGCTGAAATCAGCAACATCTTCCGGAGAGGCTTCTTTCCATTCTCCTTCCACCCCAGCTTCCTGTGGAGTGGTACTCCAGGCATTTTTTACAGTATAGAGACGCAGTGGACGTTTGGGATTGGCAGATACGATGTATGTCTGGGATCCAAACACAGGCTGTCCACGGAATCCTTTCACAGGCATTTCCATATTCGACTGTCCGGAACAGAACCAGACTTCTCCTATCAAAATATTCTGTAACGTGAGTTCTTCTCCATCTGAAAACGTAATACTGTATGGTCCTCCAGCTACTGGTGTTTGGAGAGTAAGCTTCCATTCACCTTTTTCATCAACATTCGTTTGGATTTTTTTATTATTCCATGAAGCGATAGCCTGTACACGTTTGCCCGAAGTCGCTGTTCCGGAAAAAATGACTTCCGATTGTTGCTGTAACACCATATTATCCCCCCAAATGGAAGTAAGGGTTACTTTCGCTTCTGCCTTGAGGAGAAACGACAAGCATATCAATAATATAAAATATTTGGCTTTCAACATATGATCCTTATTTGTTTTCTATAACTTTAGTATACACGTTGCCGAAGCGATCTGTCACTTTCACTTCCATTTTAGCATTCTTATTGCGGGGAGTAGCATGAAAAAGATGTTCGGTAAGAACAGGGGAAATCCATTCATATTTCACCTGTTCTTTGTCAGAACAGATTGCTTTGGCTGCGGGATCATATCCTTTGTAGCGTTGCATTTCTCCCATTCGTTTTCCGTTTTCATACCATTCCACTTTCCACTGTTCGTCCCAGTTCCATACATTAGCAATTATATCGGAAGGGTGCTCGTCAGATGATCCGGCCGGATATACATGTAACTGATACTCTTTCGGGTAGCCTGCACTTTTATAAATCCATTTCACTTGATTCCCATCTACTTCATACACTCCGTACCCCCTCGGAGTACCATCCACATTGATGTCCGCACGCCACCAGGTACCGCATACGGCAGCCGTGTTATGCTCCATTAATGAGTCATTAAAGCATACATTCACATTAAAATGTGTATGTCCAGAAATGATGTGGGCATTATAACCTTCCAATAATTCGTACAGTGCAGCTGTGTTGACCGTTTCATCTTGATCCAGCGTGTTATATCTTAGCTTCTTCTCAAGACTGGAAGGAATGTGCATTACTACAAAGACAAGTTTGTCTTTAGGCACATAAGAGAGGTCTTTCTCCAGCCATTGGAAAGTACGTTCATCAATGTAACCTATATATTGATAGTCACGGTTGACATAAAAGCAATTATCAAGTACAATATAATGCGCATTTCCTTTATTAAAAGAATAGTAGATAGGGCCGAAATAACTTTCGAAAGTGCGATAAGAGTATTCAAAAGTACGTCCTCCATACGTCATGTCGTGATTACCGATTGTCCGATAAATGGGAATTTCTAATGATGATACCGTATTTATATAGGAAGGATATAAAGAAGGAGTGTCACCTACAATATCCCCGCAATCGATGCCGAATACTTCTTTTTTGCCTGTATACGGACGAATATATTCTTTCATGTCCTGCAGGTATTTTGCATAAGCTTTTACGTCATCCTCGGAAGTTACCTGCGCATCTGCCTGCACTAAAAACAGATGATTGATTTCATTTTGCAGATTTCTTACCAATTCAAAGTCGTAAACACCTTGCTTGGCAGGGTCCAGCTTTTGATAGAACACAGGGAGTGTTTGTTCTGTTTTCGGTAAATATCCGGAAGGAGTGGATAAATAGATGAAACGAACATCCCTGTTAGGAGGAAGAGTATATTGGCCTTGTTGGTCAGTCAGCATACAGTCTATTCCGTCGGTAACTACTATTCCCGGGATTCCTATCCCATTACAAGTCACTTTCCCACGAATTGGGTTAGAAGGAATCTGGGCTTGTAAATTCAAGCCCAGACCTATTAATAAAAAGAATTGTAATAAATATATTTTCATAATTAGTTGGTTAGTTCAAACCTTATTCTTCGATAGATTTCAGGTATTTATTAAAGCCTGTTTTAAAAGCGTTCCAATAGTCGTATTTCTTAACGTGACAAAGGTCGAAAGCAAAGAAGCCGTCACTGTTATTGATACAAGCATCAATAGCATCCGGTATTTTTGCAGATTGTCCTCCGTCAGTCCATCCGGTACTGTTACCGATATCCGGTCCACCTGCAAAAGGTACATCTCCCTGTAACAGCTCACGTCCATTCTTACAAAAACCTTCCATGGTCCATTCACCGCTTCCATATATATTGTTCACGGAAGCATAGGCACCCAAAAAGATATAGTCCAAATGGTCCGCATATCCATAATTCTTATAATCGGAAGTAGCCCATTTCGGATAATAAGCGGAAGTGTTGTATTTAGGGCTGGCCCAGTTCACACCTGATGTATAGTATGTTGAATACCAGGCACCGACATAAACTCCAAACTTGATATTGTTATTGACTGATTTAACTTTCTCACGTGCCTTTACTATGAAATCATGAATAACTTTCGCTCTGAACTCCAACCACTTCTTAAAATAGACAGGCTGGTCAGAAGGTATTTCATCCGTACCGGGTGCCATAATATCTGCCGGGAAGTTGGCTACAGTTTCACCGATGTATTCTTCGAACTTCTGTTTGGAGATATCTGAAAAATCACTTTCTAAACCGTAATCATCATAACGACAACGGTCTAGTATGATGCCGTCCAAATCATATTTAGCCAAGTCTGCCAACAACTGTAAAACAAAATTTTGTACATCGTCATTAGCCGGGTTGAAGAATTTTGCTCCATAATCAACTCCATCATCCAACAAATCCATTGTATTCGTTAGCCCATCAGCCAGATTAGCTACACTAGCCCATCCCTTTTTTGAATCATCACGGAATAGTACTCCATCATGCCCTAAATTGTACGGACATAAATAGCCACCTACAAAGGTATTGATAGATGCATTCACTTTTAATTCCTGTTTACGAGCCTCATCAATAAATGCTTGTAAGTAATCCCAAGTTTCGGTTCGCTCATAATAACTATACCCTGAATTACCCCATACATCCATACGCTTCACCTGATCTACGACATCAGTATTAAATAATACATCTCCCGTAGTGGGACGTACATCGACAATAATATCAGTAAAACCTGCCGCTTTTATCTTTGCCATATCTTTGGCTATGTTTTCCTTATTATTGGCATAGTCCGGAAAATTGGCAGCCGCATCAATCCAAATATATCGTGGTTTAGCTTCTTTGACATCTGGCTCTTCTGGTTTTTCTGTCGAATTATCATTCCACGGCCATCCGGGAATTCCATCAGAATCGTCACTACAGGAGGTTATTGTAACCGCTCCCAAGAAAGTCAATGCTAGTATTTTTAGAAATTTTCTCATATGATACTTGTTTTATTAGGTAGATACTGCCGATAGATTCGCAGTACTATTTTTTTATTTAAGAGTAACTACTGATGCTACGGATCTCTCGTCTCCGCTAGAGTCACTTGTTTTGATAGTCTCTTGTCCATTGACTAACATGCAACTGGAACCACCGCCATCCAGATTGATAGCATCCGTACATCCCAGTGCTTTCATGATGTTAGCTACATTTTCGGTAGTCATACCAGCAACTCCTGTTGTCATTCCATCTCCCTCACATACAAAAAGAATCATTTTTTTATCATTTGTGATGCCAATAGCAGAACGTGGTCTGTTTGCAGTGGCGCCAATGTCTGATAAGATCTCTTCTTCATATGTATTTTTAATATTCCCATCCAATAGAAGTACAGGTCCACCGCCTATTCCTGTTTTAGCATTTAAGACAGTTCCTGTAGATGGAAAGCTTTCATCAGGAGTTGTTTCTGATTTCACAGGTGATGGCTCCGAATACCAATAAGTGACATTGGATAATGTGGTGTAAGTCCACATTGATTTAAATGAACCATCATTCATTTCACAGAATGCAGCTAATACAGGATACCAGAATGGGCCGTTAACCCAATCTTCTGTTGTTACATCATTGTTCTTACACACCATCTCGCCATTACGCCATATCAGGCTTAATGAACCCTCATAGAAGAAACCTCCATTGATTACAATTGTGGAGTTGTTCTCTTCATAAAATTCTTTTGGCTTTTTCAATCCGGTCTTTTCTCCTAATACACCAAATGCTGCCTTACTCATATCACCTACCGCAATATAAGCTATCGCTTTTTTGCCTTCCAATGTTTCCGGTGATTTATATACATTGATATGTTCAGGCAAAGTTCCATAAGTGTCTTTCACATTGGTCCAGCCTAAATTTACAATATCAGGATTGGCTTCAACAGGTTCAGTTGGAGTCTCCGGCTCCGCCCATGGCCAATCCGGAATATCAGTGTTATCATCACCACATGCTATGAAAAACGGCAGTAATGATAATAACCATAACATTTTTTTCTTTGTTGACATATAGCTACTCCTTTAAATGATTTACAGATTTCTTTATCCCATATATGATGAATAGATACTTTCTCATCATATATGAGATAAAGAGATCAATTAATTATTTGTCGATACAATCAAACTCATATCCTCCGATAACCTTACAGTTGTTATCCACGTAGTAAGCACGGAGTTTATATCCATCTGTTGTCGGAGCAAGCAGTACATCACCTGTTGCAGCTATACCATCGGATGAATTGTATGAGGAAAGTGAAGGATTGAATGACAGAGCATCCGAAGTAGATATCGTACCCGTGAATGATCCGTCTGATGTTACGTCATACATATATAAGCATGTAGTTCCACCCCATTGCGGGAAATGAGCTGTACATACCAATACAAGATATTGCGCATTATTAAAGCTTCTTGTATCCAGACAGTTGTTATTCATTGCCCAAGAGTTACCATTGTCGGAGTCTTCCAGAGATTTACTTGCATTATTATTTGCTCCATTCACCCAATGAAGTATGTTAGGATCATAATATGACAAGAAATAATCACTTTGAGCAGTAGTTCCTTTAGTCACAACTTTAGTGTTTGATGCGGGAGCTCCCCAATTACCTACACCGTTTACTGAGATAACTTGAGGACTTCCCAATACGCCATCTGTTATAATCCAACGAACAAACTTATTGGAACCTGAACTGGCTGTTCCGTCACAAGTGGCAATAATAGAGGCATTGGTATTAATATCTCCTTGAACAGATACTTTCGTACCCATATCTAAACCTGTATTATTAGTATAAGTAGTCAATAAAGTCGGAGCTGTCGTAACAGAAGAAGTCTTATAGATAGAGAAAGACTTGCCATTAGTAGCCTTCGTTGCTAATAATATATTTCCCTTACTATCACTTGTCATACATCCTAAAGATGCAACATTCACACTACCCAAAGTTACATTACCAATCTTATTTCCTGTAGATGCATTATAATATGCAGGAGTTGTGGCACCATCACCCAGGCAAACCACCAAATTATTTCCGGTAACAGCCAAAGAAGGTGCATTTGCAGCAGTCCAAGGTAATCCGATGACTCCCATATCCAATTTAAATAATTCTGTCTCACTACCTTTTCTGTATCCGTAAGGAATCTTATCCGGTACTGCTTTTTGAACAGTATAAGTTTGCTTTGTCACTCCATCGTGAGCAATCACTGTAAGTTCAACAGGCGAATTAAAATTAAGAGACTCTGTTTTAGGATCCGGTGACATGGTCGCATGGGCTGACAATGAATAATCTGCCAAGCAAGAAGATAAATCTTCCGCAGAGATTAAAGATACGGTTTTGTGGTCTTCATCAATAATACCTGTAATGTCTTCAGACGGTATTGAGAAACTTAATAACTGACATTTAGTAGACTTGACTCTTTCACCTGTGATACAGATTTGTTTCTTATATCCTTGGGCGTCTGTATAAGTGAAATAATTCTCTTTAGTCAGATCCAGAATTGAAAGAACCGGTTCAATAGTACAGTTGGGTGCCAACTTTGCCTGAACTCTCATCGTCTTCATATATTCTGAAGTTTCATTATCACTATTTTCCGGATAATACCACGGCATAGGAATTACATACTTATCTACAGAAGCATCTGCAATAGTATACACCACAGCTTCTTTATCCACGTATGGCCCAGAAGTAAAGAGTGCAGTCAAGCTCGTGATTCCCTGTCTGTCCGCAGTAGGAAGCACATATTCCGGATCCTGGCAAGAAGTCGTGAGAGCCAAAACCCCTAATAATAGATATAGTATATTCTTTTTCATAATGTTTTCATTTTAGATTTATTGCCATTCTGCATATTGAGTTACCGCACCGTTATTGTCCAACTCTGCCTGTGGCATTGGGAAACGATACATCTTAGCCGGGAAATTACGATCTTTATCATCACATTCTGTATAGATATAAGTGAAAGAACTATTTGCATTTTTTTCTATTTTCATTCCATGAAGGCGAATGCCGGTAAATGCTGTCGCAGATAATTTCCAACGACGCATATCCCAATAATAATGTCCTTCATAAGCAAGTTCCACTTTGCGTTCCTGACGGATGGCTTTCATTAAATCATCCCCACTTTTGTCTGTGTAAGACAATCCCACCCTGTTACGAATGTCTTTTATATCCTTATTTGCCTTATCTGTATAGCCATTCAGATGATAACAGGCTTCTGCATGATTCAATAAGACTTCTGCGTAACGAATTTCTGTCCATGGCTGTGTACTGGCTTGTACGGAAGTAAAATTATGATCTTCATCTACCAATTTACGTAGATAATATCCGGTAGTAGAACGTCCTTCTGGTTTAGTATCTGTTTTCCATGCAGCCCAACCATCAGTACCGTTTACGAAAGATTCTATTGTTCTGCCTTTCCATGTTGCTCCATTATAAAGAATGGTAGCTTTAAAGCGTGGTTCTAGTTTATCATAAGGAGGAGTCGTTGTAGTACCTTCAGCAGTATGCCATGCACTCCAATCGGGGAAGCCACTACCATCTGCATATTCATACGATTCAACCATCTCTTGTGTCGGAGTACCGAATCCACCAGTCATGGAATTGCCATCCAATGCTTTATCACCTCCAGGAACCATATATCCATCAAAGTCATGAGTCACAGTGGAACTCTTATCATAACAATATTGTAAAATGGCTTCTTTGCTTCCTGCTTTAAAAGCATTTGAATAGTCTTCTTTTGCTTCTAGTTCATACCCCATTCCCATCACCTTTTCAGCTGCGATGCGAGCGTCATCCCATCTTTCTGCATACAACATGGCTCTTGATAACATTGCATAAGCTGCTCCGCTAGTAAGACGTCCGTTAGGAGTTTTATCAACAGGCAAATGTTCACCGGCATATTTTAAGTCGTTATATACAAAGTTCCATCCGTCGGCTTCCGAACTAACCGGCATATCCTTTTTTATATTATCCAAATTTTCATCGTATATAATCACTTCTTTATAACGTTTCAATAAATCAGTATAGAGATACCCTCTGAAGAAACGCATTTCAGCTTCCAAGCGTTCTTCATCAGTCTGACCAAATGAAGCATATTTCTTTAATTTATTGATACCTTCATTGACACGGCGCACATATTCGTACATTGTCGTCCAATTGCCCAGGTAAGTACTAACATAATTCACTGTGAGAACAGAACCTCCATAAGCTATTTCACTAGGAATCTGACATTTGGACATATAATTATAGGAACCATATTTAAGCTGGTCTGTCAAAGCCTCTGTCATTCCCGCTAAACATTGTCCGTCCCGATAGACTCCTAAATAATCTATATAGCGATAAAAATCGTTGACTGCCTGTTCTGCATAATCGAGTTTACTCCATACAAGTTTATCTGATGCTCTATCTGTTGGAGTCATGTCCAGATAATCACTACATGAGCCAAGCCCTAAAGAGGCTCCCAACAATATGATACTTAATACTTTTGTTTTCATAATAGAACTTTTAAAGGTTTAGAAAGTCAAAGTGATACCGCCCATAATGGTGCGTTGTTGAGGATAATATCCGTTATTTACTCCCGGAGATTCAGGATCGATTCCATCAGGAAGACCGCAGAGCGTAAATAAATTAGAACCTTCTACATAAATTCTAAGATTCTGAATGCCGACAGGACTCATCCATCTCTTGGGGAATGTGTAACCCAATTGTGCGGATTTGAGACGAAGGTATCTACCGTTACGCAACCAGAAAGTGGAAGCTAATCCATTATCTCCTCCATGTCCTTGATTACCTAGCGTAAGACGTGGGAATGTTCCATTCGGATTTTCTACTGTATATGCATTCTGAACTAAATATAATGGTGAGTTGGCACCTTCTTTAAATGCCTGTGTCCATACAGTGTTGTCGTCATAACCATTATAATAAGTACCCGTCAATGATACGTCGAACAATGCACCTCCAGTAAATTGTGCACTTAAATCGAATCCGTTCCAGGCGCAGTTCAAGTTCAAACCGTAAGTCAGTTCCGGACGATTACCACGTCCAACACGTGTTCTGTCATCTTCGTCAATTTTACCATCACCATTCAGATCTTTATACTTGATATCACCTACATTAGGACGAGTGCCATACCAGGCTGAATTGTCTATTTCCTCTTCCGAGCGGAATAGACCATCTGCAATCCACACAACAGAGGCATCTACACTACGTCCTGTACGTTTTCTCCATTCTACTGTATTAGGGCTATCCGGATAGCGGAGGTAGCGGTTTCTTGCAAATGTCAGATTGAAGCTCGCACCATAAGAGAATGGCTTACCTGCCAAATTTAATTTATTACGATGACTCACCGTTATTTCAACTCCTTTACTATCTACCTTATTGTAATTGGCATAAGTATAATAATATCCTCCCATGGATGGTGGATAATCACCTCCCATTGCTGTCAGGATATCGTAGGTGTAATTATAAAATGCATCGAATTCTACACCTAACAGACCATTCCACATGGTAAAATCAAAACCTGCATTGTAGGTTAAAGTGTTCTCCCAAGTCAGAGTAGGATTAGCTATAACAGAAGCACGCAATGCTTGCATTACTTTTCCATTCAAAATTGTCTGGTATGCATTTTTGTTGCTATCCATCAAATTATAAGTACTAAGGAATGCATATGGGCTCACTGCATCGTTTCCTAACAAACCAATGGATGCGCGAATCTTCATGTCATCCAGGAATGTCAAATCAGACATAAAATTTTCTTTGGATATTCTCCATGCTACAGATGCTGATGGAAAGAACGCCCAACGTTTTCCACTGACGTTACCCGCGAATTTATAAGAGCCGTCATATCGACCTGTAAATTCTGCGAGATACTTATTGTCATAGTCATATTTCAGACGGAAAACATAACCAATGCTACGATTTGCATCACTGTAGCCCGAGATTGGGGAGTCAGCCGGCTGGCCAAAACTTAATTCAGGAAGTTCGGAGAAACTCATATTCTTATTATATCCGGAGAAGCTATTTTCTTTATAGTCCCGGATTTCCGCTAATACCATTGCTTCCACATTATGCTTTCCGAAGGAGTTTGCATAGTTTATACTCCCTTGACCTACCATTTGATGAGAGCTGTATTGTCCTTCACCTAAATTTATTCCATTGGCTGTACCACGGGGATCATCTGCTTTAGACCAAGTCCAATCTGTTGTTGAAGTCGGCATTCTATATATGTATGTAGAATAAGGCGTATTCAGATTCTTATTATGAGAAGTTGTATAGTCATAAGCTCCGGTTACTTTCACGCTCAAGCCTTTAATCCAAGGTACATTATATTGTAAAGAGATGTTAGTCTGTAAATCAAAGCTATTAGTATGCTTATATCCAGATTCATAAATAGCAGCCAACGGACTGTTGGGCAGACTTGTGTTATTCTGTGTGGTAGCAGTATAAAGTCCGTCATATGTTTCCGGCAAATATGGATGCATCATTATAGTCTGATGTGCTACTGACAACCAGCCTTGTTCACCCAATTCGGAATTAGAATCTGTACCGCCCGAAGCATATCCCGGAGTTTCACGCTTACCGACATTTCCTGCAATACCTAAACTTAACTGAAAGTTCTTAGCCAGTTGAGTCTCGATATTAGTTCTTAAATTATATCTCTTGTAAGAGAAATTGTCAATGTTACCTTTTTGACCTAAATAACCTACAGAAGCAAAGTAACGCATCTTGTCACTACCTCCCTGTATGGTTACATTGTGTTTCTGATTAATACCGGTTCCGAATACTTTATCAATATAGTTAACATTATCCCATCCGTCAGTTGGATCACCATTCAACATTGCTTCCACATTCGCCTTTGTAAAAACGGGATTATATTGACTAATGTCTGAAATGCTTCCATTAGCCATTTTATCCATCATGTCAGCCATATTATAATAGTATGCGAATTGAGGTCCATTCATAAACTGCGGGAAGTTTGCATTCATAGATGCTCCTATCGAACCATTATAAGTGATTTTGGATTTTCCTTCCTGACCTTTTTTTGTGGTTATGATAATAACACCACCGGCTCCTTTTAATCCATAAACAGCTGCAGAAGCTCCATCTTTCAAAACTGATACACTTTCGATATCATTAGGATCAATATCATTAATAGAACGCGGCATTCCGTCCACTATATAAGTTACATTATAAATAGAGCCACGAACTCGTAATGTAGCTTGGTCGTCGCCGGGCTCACCAGATACTTGGACAGATGAAATACCTGGCAAGCGTCCGCCTAAAAGGCTCGACACATTGGTTGCCGGTGCTTTCAGCAGTTCATCACCTTTCACCGCAGATACGGCTCCGGTTAAAGATTGCTTCTTAGCAGTACCATATCCGACAACAATCACTTCATCCAAAGCTGCTACATCATCTTTCATAACCACATTAATGGTCGTCTGACCTGCTATCTTTATTTCCTGATTTGTCATTCCAACGTATGAGAATGATAAGATGTCTTTTGAGGCGGCTCGAATGCTGTATTTTCCATTTACATCTGTAATTGTGCCATTGGTAGTTCCTTTTACGACAACACTTACTCCTGGTAGGGGTTCTCCTATACCATCAGTAACAGTTCCTTTCACTAAACTCTGTGCATGACTACTGATAGCACATGCAAATAGTGCGTATATTGAAAATATAAATATTTTCAATATACGAGAGTTCTTCTTGATTTTTGAGTTAAACTCTGTCATAGAATTAATTTTTAGATTATTAATATAGATTGGTTAACATATCCGTTATTGTTTATAGCTGTTCCAATACCTTCCAGCATTGATATAACCCTCTTGGTACATGGAAACACCCTTTCCATTTTCCTCCTTTGAGTGGGAGTAACACTTCTCCTCTGCGGTTCAGGTATCCATACCATTCGGGATATTTGGTATCTTTGAAATGTGTCCATGTATAGTCATGTACTTTTTCAAACCATTCCAGGCATTGTTTGTCTCCCGTCAATTGATAGCCTTTCAACAA